>NZ_LMMW01000061.1:0-305528 GCF_001422845.1 Methylobacterium sp. Leaf100
CTTAGCGACGATCTCTCCAGCCGTATGATTCTTCCGTCCCATAAAAACATCCTCCAAATGACCCAAGGCCATACATCAGGGAGGACCACTTTTCAGGGGGCAGGCCAGGCCGTTGCCGTTCTGCGTCACCGCGATGGTGCCGGAATTGGTCACCGTGGTGCTCTCGTACTGCGAGCCCGCCGGCGCGCTCGAATAGGCGCCGTAGACCCGGGTCGTGGTGTTACCGGCCGGCGCCGTGAGGGTGATCGTGCCGGTGTTGTTCAGGGTCGAGCGGTCACCCGCCAGGTTCACGCCGAAATTGTCGCGGTTCAGCGGCGCGGTGTTGCCGATGGTGCCGGCATTGTTGATGATACTCGTGCCGTTCACCCGCACATTGGTGAAGCTCGGTTTCGTGCCGGCGCTCGTCTGCTGCGAACCGATGGTGGCGCCCGGCTGGATGCTGACCGTGAGGCCGGTGGCGGCGGCCGGCGCGACGTAGCCGGTCGGCTGCGCATCGGTGCAGGTCACGGTCTGCCCGCTGGCGGGCGAAGCCGGTTGGCACGCCGCCGAGGCCTCGGCGATCAACATGCTCCACACGGGAACGCTCACCATCAGTGAGCGGCGCAGCACTTGACCTTGCCTCGACATCGTATCCCCCAGGATTTTATGATTTTGATTGGTCGGCCGCTCGCATGCGCTGCCAATGGAGCGACGATTACGGACAGCACGAGCAGAGTCAAAAATTAGTTCTGTGTTCGAGGGCCGGTGTCCGGTATTTGATTTTACGAGATGCAAATCAATCATACATTCTTCTTAGAACGCGGACTTTAGACACGAACATCACGGTATTCAGGCAGGATTTCTATTTAAAAAAGGCAGAACGGACAGGAAAAACTGGCAATTCGTGTCGAGAGCCCATGAATGCGAAAAGGGCCGGCCCCTGTTCGAGGCCGGCCCTTCGGACGGAGACCCGGTCGTCACCGATGCTTGGTGATGACCGGGCGTGGGTGACTGATGACGGCTCAGTACTTGCGCACGATGGGCTCCGGCATCGGCGCGGGCGCCTCGCCGAAGGTGTAGCGGATGCCGCCGTAGACCGAGAGCGGCTGAGCGAGCGTCGTCGTGCGCACGTCGTTGACGGGGTAGCGGTTGGCCACGAGGCCCGGCTCGAAGAAGGTGCCGAACGTGGTGTAGCGGTTGTTGGTCAGGTTGGTGACGTAGCCGAACAGCTCGAGGTTCCGGTTCACCCGGTAGCTCGTGTTGAGGTTGAGCACGTAGTACGCGGGCAGCTTGCGGTTCAGGTTCGACTCGTCGCCGCGATAGTAGGCGGACGAGAAGGCCTGCATTGCCATGCCGACGCGCCAGCGCGGCAGCACCTCGACGTCGAAGCCGACCTTGAACTGGTGGTCGGGGATCAGCGGGACCTTGTTGCCCGGGACCACATCGATCGCGCCGTCCACCGACAGGGGGTTGTTGGGCGAGGACAGCGTGCCGTTGAAGCGGAAGGTCGCGTCGATCAGGGCGTAGTTCGCGTAGACGGTGAGCCAGTCGGCGACGTATTCGAGGCCGACCTCGACGCCCTGGCGACGGGTCGCCGGCACGTTGACGAAGTAACCGCGTGCCGCGTTGCCCGGGGTGGCGAGCGACAGGATGTCGTTGGTCAGATCGGTGCGGAAGGCGCCGACCTTATAGTTGACCAGGCCGCCATCGTAGAAGTTCGGCAGCGCGCCGCGGAAGCCGACCTCGTAGGTCTGGCCCTCGACCTGCTTGAGCGGCGGATCGGCCACGAGGGAGTTCGGCAGCAGGCAGGGGCGGAGCGGGTTGGCGCAGGCGAGTTCGAGGGGCGTCGGCGCGCGGTTCGACTCGGAGTAGCCGCCGTAGAGGTTGAGGCCCGGGGCGAAGCGGTAGGTCAGACCCGCCACCGGGTTGATCTTGTTGAAGTAGTGCGTGCCCGTCACGTCGGGGGAGAAGCCCGTCTGGTCCTGGCTCGAGATGCGGGCGAAGTTGAGCCGCGCGCCGGCCGTCAGCGACAGGGCGTCGGTGATGTCGATGGTGTCGGTGGCGTAGAGGCCCATGTAGAGGTTCGAGCCCGTCACCGAGCTCGGCGCGATGCCGAGTGCGGCCGACGTGCGCAGGAAGTCGGTGCCGAGGCCCGGCACGGTGCCGTAGGCCGGCGTCAGCGGGTTCGTCGTCACCGACAGGTCGGGGTTGATGACGCCCAGCGTGCTCGACGACTTGTAGCCGTAATCCGCGACGTCGATGGAGCCGCCGACCACGAAGCTGTTGTTGAAGCCGAACACCCGGTCGCGGTTGGCCGCCTGGAGCGTGCCGCCGTAGCCCGTGGCCTCGGTCTTGGTGACGTCGAGGGTGCCGTAGGGAACGCCCGCCGTGAACGGGATGCCGTTCGGGGCGCCCCGGCCCACCATCAGGAACTGGTTACGGAAAGCGAGCTGCGACTGGCCGGCCGAGGGGCTGAAGCCGTCGTCCTCGTAGCAGAGCCGGCCGCGGAAGCTCGAGCGCGTGCTGCAGTTCTCGAAATCGCTGTCGTTGCCGTCGATGTAGCGCTGGCTGAAGCGTCGGAAGTAGGCGGCACCGGAGATGTCCCAGGTCGGCGAGAGATCGACGCGGCCGGTGAGCTGGATGGTGCCGACTTCGGAGGTGGTGGTCTGCGGATAGGTGAAGATCGCCCGCGGCTCGATGTGGGTGAAGTCCGTGGGTGTCGCGGCGGCGGCGCCGAAATAGGTCCGCGCCATCTGGCCGATGAGGTGGAACTCCGAATCCAGCGTCCGGTAGCCGACGTCGCCGTAGACCCGGCCGATGGTGCTCGGGCTCTGGAAGCGCCAGCCGCGGTCGCTGAGGCCATCACCCGCGAAGTAGATGCTCCATGGGCCGATCATCTTGCCGTGCTGCAGGGAGCCGGCGATGCGCGCGTCCGAACCGCCGAGCGCGGTGATCTCGGTGCCCTGCCAGTTGAAGCCGTTCTTCATCTGGATGTTGATCGCGCCGCCCAGCGCGTTGAGGCCGAAGACCGGGTTGCCGGTGACGACGTCGATGCGGTTGATGGCGACCTGCGGGATGAGATCGAGGTTGACCGTATCGCCGAAGGCTTCGTTGATGCGCACGCCGTTCTGGTAGACGGCGAGGCCCTGCGGCACGCCCGTCACCGGCGAGGCCTGGAAGCCACGGTAGTTGATGTCGACGCGGTTGTTGTTGCCCTGGCTATCCGACAGGTTGAGACCGGGCACGCGGCGGGCCAGGGTCTCGACGGCGTTGAAGGTCGCGCGGTCGAAATTCAGATCAGCGGCCGTGACCGTCTCGACTGTGCTGGGAATCTTGTTGAGCGGCAGAGCACCGCCACGCAGACGCGTGGTATCCGGAACCTGGAGAGCCGTTCCGCCCGGGGCCTGCAGTACCGGAATACTGGGCGCACCATTTCCGGCGGCGACACCGACCGGTGTGGTTGCAACAACGCTGATCTCGCTGAGCGAAACCGTGCTCTGTGCCTGAGCAACGCACGGCAGCAGCGCGACTGAAGCAAATAGGCTGTACCGCAGCGAGCGCATGATTCTTTCCCGACCCAGGATTGTATTTGTAACCGTCACCTTCTGGCGACGTGTTGTTCACTCATGGGCGAGGATGCGCGGACAGGGCAAGTCCATCCCGCATCATCATCGGGAATCCTGGGCTCCCTGGCAGCGGAATGGCGGACCCAGTGGTGTTCATGCCACATTTTTCCCTTATTCGACAGAGACTTAGAGGCAACAATGGCAATCTTGTTCGGGATCATTCGGCAATCGCGGCCTGCCTAACCACCCAAAGGCAATCGTCGTTCCGATGGAGAACCATTCATCCAGGATCCCCTGTCCGGACCGGTGGCAACCGCTCCGTCGAATCGAGGGCGATGGTGGACGAAACGGGCTCTGGACGTACGATCGTCCATTCGGCCGCTTCACCCGCGGCGTGCTATCCGTCCGTCGCCTCGGGTCACGAAACCGGAGGCATCGGATCAGCACTCGCGACGGTCTCCCATGACGCAAGACGCCGATGGACAACCGCTCAGCATCGCGCTCGGCATCGGCGGAACGATCCGCATCGGCGAGCAGCATCTCGGCGTCGCCGAAACCCTCGCCATCGTGGAGGCCATCGCGCGCACCGGCTCGGTCCAGGGCATCGCCACGGAACTCGGCTTGTCCTATCGCGCCGCCTGGGAGCGCCTGCGCACCCTCGAAAGCGCGCTCGGCCACCAGATCGTCCAGAAGACGCGCGGGCACGGCAGCACCCTGACGGAGACGGGGGTGGCGCTGCACGATGCCCTCGCGGAGGCCGCCGCGGCCCTGGCGGGGCCGTTGGCGCGCGAGGGCCGGTCGGTCCAGGCGCGCCTCGCCGGCCTCCTCGGCGACGCGGCCCCCACCCTCACCCTCGTCGCCAGCCACGACCTGCTGCTCATGACTGTGCTGGCCGATTGGTCGGGGATCGCCGTCGTCGTCGCGGGCAGCGCGGATTCCGTCGCCCGCCTCACCGAGGGCCGCGCCGACGCTGCCGGATTCCATTGCGGTCCGGGCGGCCTCGCCCTCGCCGGCCCCGCCTTCGCCGACCTCGGCGACACGCCCGGGATCCGCGTCCGCCCCCTGTTCGAGCGGGAGCAGGGCGTGATGCTCGCCGCCGGCAATCCCCTCGGCATCGAGGGGTTCGCCGACCTCGCGCGCCTGCGGGCGCGGACCATCAACCGGCAGAGGGGGTCGGGGACGCGGGTGTGGTTCGATCGCCTCCTCGCCGAGCACGGGATCGAACCATCGGACATCCAGGGCTACGCCACGGAGGAGTTCACGCATCAGGCGGTGGCGGCGGTCATCGCCTCCGGGGCCGCCGATGCCGGCCTCGGGGCCCGAGCGGCGGCCGAGCGGTTCGGCCTCGCGTTCCTCTCCCTCGGCTGGGAATGCTACTACCTCGCCTGCAGCGCCTCGCTGCCCGACGCCCTCCTCGACCGGGTCGCCGAGGCCGTGGCGGAGGGTGCGGATCGGACGGTCGGCTACCGGCGTGCGAAGGGCGACTGAACCGATGAACGTTTTCAGACACTTGCGGACGCGGGTCCGTGTTCTCGCGGGTGCCCTCCTCATGGGCGGCCTCGCGGTTTTCCCCGCCTCGGCGCGCCCGTTCACCGACGCGGCGGGACGGGTCGTCGAGATTCCCGAACGGGTGGCCCGCATCCTCGCCGCCGGCCCGCCGGCCTCGGTGATGCTCTACAGCCTCGCGCCGAGCCGGATGGTCGGCTGGGTGCGCGCGCCGACCCCGGCGGAGCGTCCGTTCCTGGCACCCGAGACGCGGGATCTGCCCGCCACCGGGCGCCTCACCGGGCGCGGCGGCACCGCCAACGTCGAGGCCGTGCTGGCGTTGAAGCCCGATCTCATCGTCGATGTCGGCAGCACGGGGCCGACCTACGCTTCCCTCGCTGACCGGGTGCAGGCGCAGACCGGCATTCCCTACGTGATCCTCGACGGCACCTTCGCGAAGACCGCCGCGACCTATCGGCAACTCGGCGACCTCATCGGCGACCCGTCCGCGGCCGAAGGTCTGGCCGCCTCTGCCGACGCGACCCTGAAGGCGGTGGCCGACACGGTCGCCACGCTTCCCGAAGCCCGGCGCCCCCGCGTCTACTACGCGCGCGGTCCCAGGGGCCTCGAGACGGCGCCGGCCGGAGCCCTCAACGCCGAACTGCTCGACGTCGTCGGCGCCCGCAACGTCGCCGTGGCGACGGGACAGACCGGCCTCGCCACCGTCTCGCCGGAGCAGGTCCTGGCCTGGAACCCGGACGTGATCGTGACCCAGGACCCGGCCTTCCGAAAGGCCATCGCCACCGATCCGCTCTGGGCCGGGGTGAAGGCCGTACGCGACGGCCGCGTCCTTCAGGCGCCGACCCTGCCCTTCGGCTGGTTCGACGCGCCGCCCGGGGCCAATCGCCTCATCGGCGTGCGCTGGCTCGCGGGCGCGCTCTATCCCGACCTGTTCCCGGAGCCCCTGACCGAGGTCACGCGCGACTTCTATCGGCGGTTCTATCATGTCGACCTCACGCCCGCGCAGGTCGATGCCCTCCTCGACGGCGCCGCGGCGCCGTGACGGCGGAGGCCATGGCCCTGCGGGGGGCGCGACGACGGCGGGCCCTCGTCCTCGCCGGATGGGCACTGCCGGTCCTCGCCCTATCCGCCCTCGCCATCGTGGCGCTCGGGCTCGGCCGCTACGCCGTTCCGCCGGGCGACGTGTTCGCCGTGCTCGCCGCCAAGCTGTTCGGCTGGCCGTCCGGCGCCGACGCGACCGTCGAGACGGTGGTGCTGCGGGTGCGCCTGCCGCGTGTCGCCGCCGCCCTGGTGGTCGGAGCGGCCCTCGCGGCGGCCGGGGCGACCTACCAGGGTCTGTTCCGCAATCCCCTGGTGTCGCCCGACATCCTCGGGGTCTCGGCCGGCGCCAGCCTCGGGGCGGTGCTCGGCATCTTCCTGTCGCTCCCCGTGGCGGCGATCCAGGGTCTCGCCTTCGCGGGCGGCCTCGGCGCCGTGGCCTGCGTCTATGCCGTCGGCGCCGCGGTGCGCCGGCACGATCCGGTGCTGACCCTGGTGCTCGCCGGCGTCGCCATCGGGGCGGTGCTGGGGGCGGCGATCTCCCTCATCAAGGTCCTGGCCGACCCCTACAACCAGCTGCCGGCCATCACCTACTGGCTGCTCGGCAGCCTCGCGTCGGTGACGCTCGGCGATGTCGGCGCCATCCTACCGGCCATCGTCCTCGGCCTCGTGCCCCTGGTGCTCCTGCGCTGGCGCATGAACCTGATGAGTCTCGGCGAGGAGGAGGCCCGGGCGCTGGGCGTCGAGACCCGGGCCCTGCGCCCGCTCCTCATCATGGCCGCGACCCTGGTGACGGCGGCGGCGGTCTCGGTGACGGGGGTCATCGGCTGGATCGGGCTCCTCGTGCCCCACGTCGCCCGTCTCCTGGTGGGGCCGGATTTCCGGCGCCTGCTGCCGGCCTCCCTGATGCTCGGCGCCGGGTATCTGCTCGCCGTCGACATCGTCGCCCGCACCCTCGCCTCCGTGGAAGTGCCCCTCGGAATCCTCACGGCGCTCATCGGTGCGCCGTTCTTCCTCTGGCTCCTCGCCAGCGGCCGGCGGGGCTGGGCCTGACGATGTTCGGCGTCGAGAATCTCGCGTTCGGCTACGGAGCCCGGAGGATCGGGTCCGGCGTGACCTTCACCCTCGCGGCCGGCGAGGTGTTGTGCCTGCTCGGCCCCAACGGCGGCGGCAAGACCACCTTGTTCAAGACCCTCCTGGGGCTGCTGCCGAAGCAGGCCGGGCGAATCCTGCTCGACGGCGCCGACGTGGCGGGCTGGTCGCGGGCCCGGCTCGCCCGCAGCCTCGGCTACGTGCCCCAGGCGCACGGCGCGCTGTTCCCGTTCTCGGTCCGCGACGTCGTCCTCATGGGGCGCGCCAGCCGGCTCGGCCCCTTCGCCGGCCCGGGCCGGGTCGACCGCAAGCACGCCGAACGGGCGCTGGCGACGCTGGGCGTCACGCATCTTGCCGACCGAATCTACACGGAGATCAGCGGCGGCGAGCGCCAGATGGTACTCATCGCCCGGGCGCTCGCCGGGGAGCCCCGCCTCCTCGTCATGGACGAGCCCACCGCGAGCCTCGATTTCGGCAATCAGACCCGCGTCCTCGATCAGGTCCGGCGGCTCGCACGCGGCGGGATCTCCGTGATCCTGTCGACCCACGACCCCGACCACGCCTTCCTCTGCGCCGACCGCGTCGCGCTCCTGCACGAAGGGCGCCTCGCCGCCCTCGGGGGCCCGGCCGAGACGATCACGCCCGCGAGCCTGGAGCGCCTCTACGGCGTCGCCGTCGCGGTGGTGCCGCTGCCCGGATACAGCCGCTCCGTCTGCGCCCCGATCTTATCCTGATTGCGAGAGGCCTTGCCGATGGTGCGCCTGAACGAGATCCGCCCCAACGAAATCGCCGTGGCCCCGCCCGCCGCCACCGATGCGGGCCTCGTCTATATCGGGCGGATCTCCACGCCCTGGACCGACCGCCTCGCCTGCCCGCGTCAGGGGCGGGCCGACGGCCCCCTGTGCCGGATCGAGGTGTTCGAGCCCTGGGTCGCCGCCCTCGACGGGCTGTCGGCCTACGCGCGGATCGAGGTGCTGTACTGGCTCGACGCGTCCCGGCGCGACCTCGTCCGCCAGTGCCCGGCGAGCGACGGGATCGCGCGCGGCACCTTCTCCCTGCGCTCGCCGGTGCGCCCCAACCCCATCGGGACGTCCATCGCGCGGCTCGTCTCCGTCGTGGGGCCGGTGCTGACCGTGCGCGGTCTCGACTGCCTCGATGGCACGCCGCTCCTCGACCTCAAGCCGGACCGCAGCCTGTTCACCCCCGTCGCCCCGCCGCAGCCGGGCGACTTCGAGTAGGGGCCGCGACCCGGACGCTCGCTCAGTCGACGGCGATCATCACGTCCGACGCCTTGACCACGGCGTAGGCCTGGGCCCCGACCGTGAGGCCCAGGGAGTCCACGGCCTCGTTGGTGATCGAGGACGTGATGATCGTGCCGTCGGCGACCTCGATCTTCACGTGGGCGGTGGTGGCGCCCTTCTCGACGGAAACGACTTTGCCCTTGAGGGTGTTGCGCGCGCTGATCTTCATCGTTGGTCTCATTGGCGGGGTGGAGTGGGGCCGAGGATCTGGAAGCCCTGGGTCTCGAAATAGGGCCGGGCCGCCGCACTTCGGAGGAAGGTGAGGAAGCGGGCCGCGCCGTCCCCCTTTGCCTCGGCGGTGACGGCGAACGGATACACGACCGGCGGGTGCGAGTCCGCCGGAAACACACCCACCACCTTCACGCCGGGATCGGACCTCGCATCGCTTTCGTAGACGACGCCCAACGGAGCCTCGCCGCGCGAGACGAGCAGGAGGGCGGCGCGCACGTTGTCGGCCTGGGCCAGACGCGGCTGCAGGGCGCTCCAGAGGCCGAGCGTCTCGAAGGCCGCCTTGGCGTACTTGCCGATGGGTACGGAGGTCACCTCGCCCGTGGCGAGCCGCCCGTCGGGGCCCAGCGCCGCGTCGAAGCCCGCCGGGGTGAACGGCACGGCGGTGATCGTCGCGTCCTTCGGCGCGATGACCACGATGCGGTTGCCGAGCAGATTCACCCGGGTTCCGGGGCGCACGAGCGACTTCTTCTCGAGGTAGTCCATCCATTCGAGGTCGGCCGAGGCGAAGAGGTCCGCGGGCGCACCCTGCTCGATCTGCCGGGCCAGGGCCGACGACGCGGCGTAGCTCGTCTTCAGGGCGACGCCGTTCTCCGCCGTGAACGCCTTGCCGGCCGCGTCGAGGGCGTTCTTCAGGCTCGCGGCCGCGAAGATCGTTGCGGTCTCGGCGGCCCGCGCGGCGGGGGCCGCCACGATCAGGCCGGCGAAGACGAGGGCACGGAGGGTGGCGCGCATGCGGGTTCTGTCCTGAGGAATGCTCAAACGTTCGAGCCGCCGAGCGTGTCGTGTGTGGCCACCTTCGATATATACAGCGGAACATAGCGAAGGCGACAGGCTCTCGTTCCGGGGGCTCCCTGTCCGAGCGGATCGGACGAAGGATGCGCCTGAACCAGAAAGACCACGATGGCGCGCCTGAGCATCCGCATCGATCTCGGAGACGGTCACCGCATCGGGCCCGGCAAGGTCCGGCTCCTCGAGGCGATCGCGGAGCACGGGTCGATTTCGGCGGCGGGCCGGGCGCTGGGTATGTCGTATCGACGGGCGTGGGTGTTGGTGGAGGCCATGAACCACGGCTTCGGGCGGCCCGTCGTCGCGACACAGGCGGGCGGCAGGGCGGGCGGCGGCGCGCATCTCTCCGACCTCGGGGCCCATGTGGTCGCGCGCTACCGGGCCGTCGAGGACGCGGCGGAGGCGGCAGCGCGGCCGTTCCTCGACGGCTTCGCGAGTCCGGAGGATGGCGCCTGACTCTCCGTCGCAGGAACCGACATTCGGAAGCGCCGATTGATCCCGCATCAGCGAAACACGGGATCATCATGAAGCTGCAAGGCAAGCGTGCCCTCATCACCGGGGCCGATTCGGGCATCGGCCAAGCGACGGCGGAGTTGTTCGCCCGCGAAGGCGCGGACGTCGCCATCACGTACAACACGGATGCGGAGGGCGCGCGGGAGACCGCCCGTTGCGTAGAGGCGCAGGGGCGGCGCTGCCTCGTCATTCAGGACGATGTCGGCAACGCGGCCTCCGTCGAGGCGACCTTCGCGCAGGTGGCACGCGAACTCGGTGTCCTCGACATCCTCGTCAACAATGCCGGTCAGGCCATGAGCGGCATGCCCGTGGCGGAGATGGAGGAAGCGAGGCTGGAGCAGATCCTGCGGGTCAACCTGATGGGGCCGGTCTTCTGCGCCAAGGCTTTTATCGCGGTGCGCCGCGCCCAGGGCGGACGGGGCAAGATCGTGACCGTCTCGTCCGTGGCCCAGCACCTGCCGACGCCGGGGAGCGCGCCCTACGGCATGTCGAAGGCCGGCATCGGCTCCTTCTGCCGCAGCCTGTCGCGGGAGCTCGCCGAGGACAAGATCAACGTCAACAACGTCGCGCCCGGCCTGATCGAGACCCCGATGACGAGCGACCGGTTCGAGGATCCGAAGAAGCTGGAGGCATCCCTGGAGCGGATTCCGTGGCACCGCGCCGGCCAACCCGACGAGATCGCAAAGGCTGTCCTCTATCTGGCGTCCCACGACTCCGACTACGTCACGGGTCACACCCTCGTGGTCGATGGCGGACTGACCATGCAGTGGGGCGGCGCCTGATCGCCTCATGACGGGAAGCCGGCCCCCACGGCGGGCTTCCCACGACGCCGCGGCCTGAGCGCCGCAATGTCCGCGCCGGTCTACGGCGCGGCGAGCTGTCGGGCGACGTCCAGCAGCGTCTCGCCGGTCACGTCCGGCGCCCGCAGCACCGGCGAGAACGGACGCCCACGCGCGACGTATCCGCCGACGAGCCCGACGGCCTTCGCACCGTGGATGTCCCAGGGATGGGTCGCCACCAGGGCCATCTCACCCGGGGCGACACCGGCCTCCCGGACGGCATAGCGGTATACTTCCGGGCGGGGCTTCGCGAGACCGACCGCCTCGACGGACAGGACCCGTTCGACGAGCCCGGCCAGGCCCGCCGCATCGAGGAGCCCCTGGGTGGTCTCGGCGGCCCCGTTGCTGAGGGCGACGATACGCAGGCCGGCCCCGGCGAGCACTTCGAACGCCGCCCGTGCGTCGTCGTGCGGCGGCAGGGTCTTCATCAGGCCGAGCACCGCCTTCTTCTGCTCAACCGACGCCGTCACGCCCTGCATGGCGAGCAGTTCGTCGAGGCAGCCGGCCATGACGGACCGGAAGGGTGCGAAGGCCCCCGTCACACCCAAGGCGAACGTATCCCGCAAGGCGGCGGTGTAGAGGAAGTCGAGGGCGAGGGCGGGAAGCCCGAGTCCCGTCAGCGCGGTCCGCATCGGCGCCATGCTGAACACCGTGCCGATGATGTCGAACGCGACGACCTTTACGCGGGGCGGCAAGCCGGCTCCGGCTGGCTGAGCGTCGGCCATGGGTCAGACCACCCCGTCCCGGACTTGTCCGATCGGCCCTTGTCCGGTCGGTTCGTGGATGGGGCATCCGTTGAAACGCTGGCGGAAATCGGCCGAGTGCCGGTAGGGCGCGTTGCGCGCGCGGTTGATGTTACCCAGCGGCCGATGCGCGGCGAGTCCGGTCCAGACGCCGAAGCGCATGCCTTCGTCGACCGCCGCGACACGGCCCGCGTCCCAGCTGTCCTGCGGGCGGACCGTGATGGTCGCGACGGTGTGGAACGGCGCCTCTTCCTCGTTCCAAACCACGGTCGGGTCCTCGACGGGCTGGCGTTCCAAGTCGCGGCAGAGTTGAACGCGGAACGCCCACACGGCCTCGATACCCCGCATCTCGGATCGGACGGTCTCGCGGATCGCGTCGGGGCGGCCGGAGGCATCGATCTCCCGGCCGGTCAGGGCCCGGAGCACCGGGGCCATGGGGCCCAGGGAGAACTTGGCGATGTGGTCGCCGTACCGGAACGGCGTGACGCTGTAATAGGTCTCGCCCAGGGGATCGACGTTCGGCGCACCGCCCAGCGACCCGAGGGTCGTGCTCTCCACGCCCACCGCCTGCAGCGCCTTGTTGACGCCGCGCAGCACCGTCGAGGCCGCGACCTTCAGGGATTCCGCCCGGTCCGTCGTCTTGGCCAGCAGCTTGAGGCTGCCATGGAACGCCTCGGCGGTCTTGGCCTGGAAGCTCGGGGCGTTGACCATAATGAAGTCCTGGCTCGTCCCCTCGGCCCCTTCCAGACGCGCGCCGGGGGCATCCAGCACCTTGAGGGCGAGGCCGCGCGGCAGCGAGACGGCGTCGGGCAGGAGATCGCCGGCATTCGTGGACAGGCGTAGGTAGACCCGGTGCTCGCCCGGCACCGCGAACAGGCCCTGCGCCAGTTCCGGGGGCAACCCGGCCGCGATGGTCATCGTCCCCTCCAAGATGCCGTGCGCCTTGGCGTGCACGGACCGCACGGCGTGCCCGTAATCCTCGGCGGTCCGCTCCAGAATCGTATCGAAGGTCCGGCACAACCCCTCGATCGTCTGCCCCTCATCGGGTTTCACGTCCTCGACATCGGCGCTGTAACGGACGGGGCTGTCGGGCATGCGAAGGTCTCCGGATGGTCTCTGCGCACAACCGGCTCAGTCGAGACCCGTTCCAGACTGGGTGGGTGGCGCGCGTTCACGATGGTGCCAGATGGAATCCCGCGCGATTTCTGAGACCGGACCGTGATCTTTCTCGTGAAAGTCCAAGTATTCGGAGCGCCTTCAGTATCTCTCACAAAACGCCCGTTGCGCCGTCGTGCTCGGAGTGCGAACCGACGATGAACGCGAATTCTGTGAGGCACTCCAAGCCGGCGGCGCGCGGCGAGGGATGCCGGATCGCCGCCGCGATCAGGCGATTTCGGGGGCGGACAGAGCAGTGGCGGGCGGCTCCGATGCGTCCGGTTGCCCAGACCGGCCGTCGCCCCTGAGGGTCGTGCGCCGCACCGTCGAGCGGGCGGCGTCGATGGCGATGGCGGCGGCGCTCATGGTGCGGGCCTCCGTCGGGCGCTCGAGGGCGTGCCGGGCGATTTCCCCGGCGAGATCGTCGATCTCGGCCGCGAGGGCATCGAGGCCGGCGCGGTCGGTGGTCTCCCGCGCCTCGGCCCGGATGGCGAGGAGCCGGTCGGTGGCCTCCTCGACGCGCTCGCGGCGCACCCGCGACAGGCGCTGGCGGATCCAGGCCAGGGCCGAGCCGAAGCCGCCGCCCAGGAAGGCGACGAGGTAGATCCAGGTCTCGTAGCGCTCGATGAAGCCCTGCTGCTCGCGCTCGAAGAAATCGATGGCGCCGGGATGGATCGGCAGGCGGGCGCTGGTGGCGGCGGCCGTGGTCTCGTAGCTCGGCGCCAGCATGTAATCGGCCGCCGCCGTGGCGTTGGACAGGCCGCTGCGCAACTCGAACAGGTGCTGGGTCACGTCCGCCGCCACCGTGCGCGACAGGCCGGCCCGGGCCATGAGCCGGTAGGACGCCCCGATGGTGCGGACATCGTCGGCGGGCACCTTCGGGGCGCCGCCGAACAGCCCCGCCGGGATCGTCACCGCCTGGAGCCGGGGCATGCGCTCGATGATGGCGGTGCCGTCGGCGACATCGACGAAGGCGACCTTGCGGGTGCGGCTCGCGGCCTGGACGATTCCGACGATGCGCAGGGCCGTCGGTGCCGCCGGGGCGATGACCGAGACGACGGCGTCGATCCGTTTCTTCGCGAAGGCCTGGGCCAGGTCCGCCTCGTCGAGCTGTACCAGGGCGACGTGGCGGGCGGGCACCGGGCCGTCCGGGGCGCCGTCGAGGAGGGTGAGGCCGTAATGCTCCACCAGGGCCTTGATCAGTGTGTGGTCGGCGTCGCGGTGGGCCAGGATGGCGAGGCGCTTGCGGTCGAGGTCGTCGAAGGCCGTGATGCCGGAGGGCTCGGGCGAGGCGATGATCATCGCCTGATCGCGCAGGATCGCCAGGGTGAGGCCGTTCTCCGGCAAGGCGACGTCGGGGCGCACCACGGCCAGATCCGCCTTCCCCGTCTGCAGGGCGGCGGCGGAGTCGCGCACGTCGTCGAAGGGGACGACCTTCAGGCGGATCTCCTTGCGGCTCACCTTCAGGGCGTCCGCATAGGCCCGGATCAGCGCGGGTTCGGTGCCGTCGCTCGGCGCCACGGCCACCGTCAGCGTGGTGGCGCGCGACAGGTAGAAGGCGCCCGCCGCCGCGAGCACGAGGAGCACCGTGAGGGCGAGGAAGACCAGCTCGCGCCGGATGGGCATCGCTGGCAGGTGCATCCTCGGGTCCGGCTCCCATGAAGCTTCGCGGCTCGGGTATCGCAGCACCGCAACGTATCGCGCGGCGTGACGGTTGCGGGGCCGGGGCTTCCCTTGTCAAGGATCGGTCGGATCGGCGATATCGGGCCCATGCGAATCCCCGCGCGACTCGTCCTCGGTCTGGCCCTCGGCCCGCCCCTCGTCCTGCCCCTCGGCACGGTTCTGGCCGCGCCCGACGTGGCGGCCCTGGAGCGGGCTTGGACGACCTGCGTGCGCGACTCCTTCGCCGAGCAGCCTGCGCTCCAGGGCAAGGCCGGCGCACAGCGCAACGCCCTTGATGCCTGCAAGGAGCGGGAGGACGCCTACGTCGCCGCCCTCATGGCCGAGCGCGCGGGCGGGGACGGCAATCGGACCATCGTGGCACGGGCACGGGAATGGGCGTCCTCCATGGCCGCCTATGTGGTCGATCCGGTTTCCTCCTGGATCGCCATGCTGCGGCGCTGAGCGCCGCTGTTTGGGCGAGGGCCGCCGCGCGGGTTCAATCGAAGCCCGGCCCGCGATAGGGTCCGCTCCCGCCGCCCCGCCTCCCGGGGGGCTCGACCGGAGACCCGAATGCCCGGCATCGCCGCCCGTCGCACCCAGCGCCTCGTCCTCGCTGCCGCCCTCCTCGCCGCACCGGCGGCCTTCGGCCAGGGCGCCGACAATCCCGATTCCGTGAAGCCCCAGGTGAGCGTCGCCGCCGGCAAGCCGGTGCAGATCGCGGTGCTCAATCCGTTGAAGCGCGATTGCAGCCTGGGCGCCGCGCCGACCCTGCGGGTGCCGGGCCTGCCCAAGCACGGCCGGGTCATCGCCACCACGGCCAGCATCGCCACGGGCAAGAGAAACCGCTGCCCGGACCAGAAGGTGTCCGGGCAGGTCGTGGTCTACCAGGCCAACGCCCAGTTCACCGGGTTCGACGAGGTCCAGATCGAAGTCGAGACCGCGGAGGGGGAAGTCCGCCGGGCGACGATCCGCATCGAGGTCACGCAGGCGGGCCTGCCCGCGGGTCAACAGCGGCTGTGAGGGAGCCCGGGGGCTCGCCCCCGAGTCGCGCGCGTCAGGCCTCCGACTCGATCCGGTCGACGTTCTGCTCCGCTTCGTCGGCGGTATAGCCTTCGAGCCAGTCGGCGCTGTTCTGCGAACCGGCCGGGTACGGGTTGGCGTCGTCCGACAGGCCGGCACGCTTGGCGGCCAATCCCTCTTCCATCACCGTCTGCGATACGAATGCCATGAGGGTCCCTCGCTCGATGCTTGTTCGAGGGGTGAACACCGCTCAGGGCGTTTGGGTCCGTCCGACCCCCACGCCCGTCGAACCGAAGCCGCCCGCGCCGCGCCCGGACCCGGTCTCCACCGGGCCGGACACGAGGGTGAAGGCCGGGCGGACGATGCGGGTGAAGACGAGTTGGGCGATGCGGTCGCCGGGAGCGATGGTCAGGGCCGGGCCCGGTGCCGGGTTGCGGTTCCAGGCCGAGATCATCAGCGGGCCTGTGTAATCGGCGTCGATCACCCCGACGCCGTTGCCGAGCACGAGCCCGTCGCGGTGGCCGAGACCGGAGCGCGGATAGATCAGCGCGCACCAGGACGGGTCGCGGATCGCCACGGCGAACCCCGCCGGGATCAGCACGGCCGGCCCCTGCGGCGCCAGGGTCAAGGGCGCGTCGAGGCAGGCATGCAGGTCGAGGCCGGCGGCCCAGGCCGATCCCCAATGGGGAAACCCCCAGCCGGTCAGGCGCGGGTCGAGCAGACGCAGATCGACGGCGAGTTCGGGCGCGGGAATCACGCCGCCCGCGCCGCGATGGCCTCCGCCATGGCGACGACCCGCGCCGCCTCGACGGCGTGCAAGCGCTCGATCATCCGCCCCTCGAACGCCACCACGCCGCGCCGGGCATTCGCCGGATCGGCGAAGACCGCCATGATGGCGCGGGCCTCGGTCACGGCCGCATCCGTCGGCCCGAACACCGCGTTGGCGGGCGCGATCTGGTCGGGATGGATCAGCATCTTGCCGTCGAAGCCGCAATCGCGGCCCTGCTCGCACTCGGCCAGAAAGCCGTCGGCGTCGCGGAACGCGTTGTAGATCCCGTCGATGACGTCGATCTCGTAGGCGCGGGCGGCGGCGATCACGGTCATCAGCCACGGCAGCAGGGCCGGACGCCCCGGCACGCCGAGGCGGACACGGCTCGCCTTGGCGAGGTCGTTGGGGCCGACGATGAGGCAGGCGAGCCGGGTGTCGACGTCGCGGGCGGAACTGGCGATCTCGCCGATGTGCAGGAGTGCCATGGGGCTCTCGATCATCGCCCACACGCGGGTACGCTCGGGCGCCCCGAGGCGGCGCAGGCGGGAGCCGACGGCCACGAGGGCATCGGAGTGGGTGACCTTCGGCACCAGGATCGCGTCGGGGCCGGCGGGCGCGATGGCGGCGAGATCCGCCTCGCCCCAGGGGGTGTCGAGGGGATTGATCCGGACCACCACTTCGCGCCGGCCGAAACGCCCCGACCCGACCGCCTCGGCGACGGCCTGACGGGACGCCTCCTTCGCCTCGGGCTCCACCGCGTCCTCGAGGTCGATCATCACCACGTCCGTGGGAAGCCGGGCCGCCTTCTCGAGGGCTCGCGCATTCGAACCCGGCATGGACAGGACGCTGCGGCGGGGGCGAATCTCGGTCATGGCGGTCAACCCTGTCGCTCGAATCCGTGCATCGGCCGGGAGCGGTACCGCCCCCGGCGCCGTGATTCAAGGCGAGCGCTCACGTACCCAGCGCGCGTGTCAGCCGCGCGGGCGCGTCGCCATGCGGGCGTCGCGGACGACCTGCCGTTCGAACCGGCGCGGCGCGAGGTTGTCGCGGGACATGCGCCTGATTCCCAGCACGGTCAGGACGACGGTGGCGAGGGCGAAGGGCCCCCCGACGACGAGGGCCCCGGCGACCTCCGAGCCGAGCAGGGCGCCGGCCGCCTTCACCAGGAAGACGACGAAGAGCATCAGGGCGGCGAGCACGAGGAGCGACGCCGTGCCGAACGTGGCGATGAGGCCCAGGATCGCCCGGATGTTGCCGTCGGTCTCCCGGCGCAGGAGCTCGAACTCGCCGCCGACGAGGTCGGCCGCATGGCGCACACTGTCACTCAACAGGGCGCCGACACCTTTCGCCGACGGATCTCGCATGGTGGTCCTCGCTGAGACTCCCCGGGGAGCCGAACGGTGCAACCGTGGCGGGGCCATGCGTGTTCCGCGAAATCGCCGACCCCGGGCAATCAGGCGCTGGCTCCGTCGAGGCGCCGCGTATCGACGAAGGTGCGCCCATCGGCGAAGCGGTAGCTCACGCTCTCGGACAGGCGGCCGTTGGTGCGAATGAGAATCGCGGCGGGGCGGGTGAGGTCGTCGGCCCGGTCGAGGGCTTCGGAGACGCTCATGGGGACATCGCGGCCGCCGCCGAACTGGCGCCACCACTGCACCGCCTTCTCGCGGGGATAGCCGGTCTGTTCGAGGCCGATCCGGACCCGGTGGGTCAGCCCGTCCTCCGTGCGGAACACCACGTCGAGGCTGCCCGACGCGATGTGGCGGGCAAGCTGCCAGCCCCGGATGCCGCGCCACACCGGCACGGCCCGCGATAGGATCGGGTGCTCGTCCTCGGCCGCCGCCTCGTGGCTCGGCCCGTCGTCGGCCTCGTCCTCTGGCTCGACCCAGCAGCCCTCGCAGGTGCTGGCGTTGAGGGGGATCAGCGCGCCGCAGCCCGGGCAGGCTTTCGCCCGCACCTCCCCTTCGCGGCCCTTGATCAGCGCGGCGCTGCGGGCGGTGACGATGTCGACGGGGCCGTGCATCCGCACCAGCCCGGCATAGTCGAGGATCAAGGCATCGGTCTTGCCCGGCGCGGTGCGCAGCGCCCGGCCGACCTGCTGGACGTAGAGCCCGGTGCTCTGGGTCGGGCGCAGGAGGGCGATGAGGTCGACGCGCGGCACGTTGAAGCCCGTCGAAAGCACGCCGACGGAGGTCAGGCAGCGCACGCGGCCCGCGCGGAAGTCGCGCACGATCCGGTCGCGCTCGCGCTTGGCCGTCTCGCCCGTCACCATCTCGCAGGAGACCCCTTGCGCCCGCACGGCGTCGCGCACGGCCTCGGCATGGGCCACACCGGCGCAGAAGGCGAGCCAGGCCTTCCTGTCCCGGCCGTAGCCGGCCATCTCCTCCACGGCCGCGCGGGTGATCCAGTCCTGGTTCACCGCAGCCTCCAGGGCGCTCGGGATGTAGTCGCCGCCACGCTTGCCCACGCCGGAGACATCGAGCGCTGTGGCGGTGGCCTTGCAGATCAGGGGCGACAGGTAGCCTTGGTGAATGAGGTCGCCGACATTGGCCTCGTAGACGATGCGCTCGAACAGGCGGCCCGCGCCCTCGTCGAGGCGGCCGCTGTCGAGGCGGTAGGGCGTGGCGGTGAGGCCGACGACGCGCAGTTCGGGCCGGGCGGCCCGCAGGGCGGCGAGGAAGCGGCCGTAGCGGGTCTCGGCGGCACGCGGAATCAGGTGGGCCTCGTCCACCACCACGAGGTCGAAGGCGCCGATGGAATCGGTCTGGTTCCAGACCGACTGGATGCCGCAGAACAGGATCTGCGTCGCCGTCTCGCGCCGGCCGAGCCCCGCCGAGTAGATCCCGGCCGGGGCCTCGGGCCAGTACGCGAGGAGTTCGCGGTGGTTCTGAGCGATGAGCTCGCGGGTGTGGGTGACGACGGCGATCCGCGCGCCGGCCTCGCGGGCAATCGTTTCCCGCACCAGGGCCGCGATAACGAAGGCCTTGCCGGCGCCCGTGGGCAGGACGATCAGGCCGTCGCCGGTCTCGGTGCGCCAGGACGCGTAGAGGGCGTCGAGGCTGGCGCGCTGGTAGGGTCTGAGCTCCATCGCCGGGTCTCTACGGCGGTTCGCACGGATGCGGAACACCGGGCGCGCGCGAGGACCGGCTAATCGGTGCCGCGCACCACCCGGGTGATGCGCTCGACCATGCCCTGCGACAGGCGCACGAACTGCCCGGTGCCGTGGCCGCGCCCGTCCAGCAGCTCGGCGAAGACGGGTTTGGCCGGCTCGCAGGTGAGCGCTTCCACCGGCCGGGTGTTGCGGCGCTTGGCCCGCAGGCGCTCGGCCAGCGCGTCGGGAACGAAGGGATCGCGCAAGCGGGCATCTCCTGTCAGGGCCGTCCTGGGGGGGTCGACGCGGGCCTAAGCGCCCCGGGTTGCGGAGGCCTTAAGGCGGCGAAACGGAACTCCCCCTCGCGCCGCCGTGTTTGGCTCAAACCCAAGCGGAGATGGAGATTTCATGTCGGACAGCGTGCTCGCCTCGGTTGCCTTTCCTTCCCTGAACCAGGCTCGTTCGGCGCGCGACCGTCTCGCGCGGGCAGGGTTCGCCCGCAACAGCATCGACATCATCCGCCACGACGACGACTTCTCCGTCGCCATCAACACGCGGCCCGAGAACAAGGCTCGGGCGGAGCGCATCCTCACGGGTTCGCCGCTCGCCGACGACCTGCGCCGCGCCGGCGATTCCGTGGCGACGGCGGTCAGCGGCAACCGGGGTCTCGCCCTCGGCCTCGCGGCGCTCGCGGGGTTCGCGTTGTTCGGATTGACGCGACGGCGTTGAAGACCCGTCAGGCCGCCAGCCGCGTCGCGAGTTCGCCGACGCGGCGCAGATCCTGGACGAAGGCCGCATAGGCCTCGTCCTTCGCCCCGTCAGGCAGGCGCAGCAGGTAGGACGGGTGGACGGTGATGAACCCGGCGTAGCCCTTGCCGAATTCCGCCGGGCCCCGCGCCCGGGTGACGGGGATCGCCCGACCGGCGAGCGCCAGGACGGCGGTGGCGCCGAGGGCGACGACGAGGCGGGGCGCGACGAAGTCGAGTTCGCGTTCCAGCCACCAGCGGTAGTGGCTGACCTCGCCGGCGGTGGGGTTCTGGTGGATGCGCCGCTTTCCACGCTCCTCGAACTTGAAGTGCTTGACCGCATTGGTGAGGTAGGCGTCCCCACGCACGAGGCCGGCTTCCGCCATGGCCTTCGACAGGAGCTGGCCCGCGGGTCCGACGAAGGGGCGCCCCTGTCGGTCCTCGTGATCGCCGGGCTGCTCGCCCACGAAGGCGATGGCCGCGCCCACCCGTCCTTCGCCCAGAACCGCTTGGGTCGCCCCCGGCACCAGGGGCTCGGAGCGCCGGATGATGGCGTTCAGGGCGTCGAGGGATTCCGGAGCCTGATCCGCCATGGCGGCCACCGCCCGGACGGGATCGCGCTTGATCGGCTTCTGAGGCGCGCGCTCGATCATCGAATCCGTGCGCGACGCCGCCGCCCGGACGAGGCCCGGAATCGCGGCGGTCTCCGGCATGTTGCGCCAGTACTTCTTCGGCATCTCCGCCCGCATGGCGGCGAGATTCGTGCGGGCGGGATTGAAGGTGCTCTCATAATAATCGCGCCAGCCCGCTTCGAACCCGTCGCTTGTCGGCGCGTCTTCCCGCCGTCCCGGTGGGCCGAAGGTGAGCGCGGCGGTGTCCCACAGGGCAGACCCCTCGGGGGTGAGAATCGTCCAGTGCAGACTGCGGAAGCGGCCGACGAAGAACGGGGCTGCGGCCTGCAGGATATGGTGATCGGGCTCGAACCAGGCGACGAAGCGCTCCGGCCCCTCACCCTCCACAAGGCGGAAGCGCAGGAAGGCGTGCATCTTGTGCAGGTCGCGGGCGATGGCCTTGGCCATGCGCTCCAGGCGATGAACCAGAGGGTCGCTCGACACTTCGAGCAGGCGGCGCTCGCCGTGGAGGACACGCCAGACGAGGGTGTAGAGCAGGGCGTACCGCTCGGGGTCGCGATGCGGCACCACCCGGGTCACGAGGTCGGCGACCCCGCGCGGCAGGGCCAGCGGCGGCGTCTCGCCCGATTCGTCCGTTGCCCCGAACAGGCCGGGCGCCTCCCCGACGGACCAGACCACGCGTTCGGGTGGGACATCGCCGGCGACGAGGCGCCGGACGGCATTGCGGAATCCCGTGACATCCGCGCCGGCCGCGAGGGACACCGCCCGTGGGCCGGCCCCGAACAGGTCGCCCGGATCCATCGTCAGAACAGGCTCAACTGCTTCGGCGGGTCCGCGAGCCGCGCGCGCAAATCGAGGCGATCGGTGAGCCCACCGCTTGGGCGATAATCCTCCGTGATGAGGAACGGCCGGGCGCGCTTGAGGCCGGAGGTGAGGCGGGCGACGTCCTCCAGGCGCAGGCGCGTGTGGCGCCGTGCCCGAATGATCTTGTCCACGGCGCGCGCCCCGAGACCCGGCACCCGCAAGAGCCATTCCCGATCGGCCCGGTTCACGTCGAGGGGGAAGTGCGCGCGGTGCTTGAGGGCCCAGGCGAGTTTCGGGTCGACGTCGAGGGCGAACATGCCGTCCTCGGTGGCATCGGCGACGTCGTCGGGGGTGAAGCCGTAATACCGCAGCAGCCAATCGCCCTGGTAGAGCCTGTGCTCGCGCTGGAGCGGGGGCGACTTCAACGGCAGGATGGTCGAGCCATCCGGAATCGGGCTGAAGGCCGAGTAATAGACCCGCTTCAGGTTGAACGACCCGTACAGATGCGCGCTCTTGCGCATCAGCGCCTCGTCGGTGGTGGCGTCGGCGCCGACGATGACCTGTGTCGATTGTCCGGCCGGCGAGAACCGGCGCTTTTCGGCCTTCGCCTCGACGATCCGCTCGCCGATCTGCTGAATGGCGTTTTGGATGACCAGACCGTTCTTCTCCGGCGCCAGCCGCTCCAGGCTCACCTCGGTCGGGAGTTCGACGTTGATGGAAAGCCGGTCGGCGTAGAGGCCCGCTTCCTCGATCAGCCAGGGACTCGCTTCCGGGATCGATTTCAGGTGGATGTAGCCGCGAAAGCCGTGGTCGCGCCGGAGCGACTTCGCCACCCGGGTCAGCAATTCCATGGTGTGGTCGGGCGACTTGATGATGCCGGACGAGAGGAACAGGCCCTCGATGTAGTTGCGCTTGTAGAACTCCACCGTGAGGGTCACGACCTCCTCGACGGTGAATTTCGCCCGGGCGACGTTGGACGAGCGCCGGTTGACGCAATAGGCGCAGTCGAACAGGCAGTAGTTCGTCAGCAGGATTTTCAGGAGCGAGATGCAGCGCCCGTCCGGCGTGTAGGCGTGGCAGATGCCCGCCCCCGTGGTCGAACCGAGCTCACCCTTGCCGGCCGTGCGCTTGGGCGCCCCGGAAGAGGAGCACGAGGCGTCGTACTTGGCGGCATCGGCGAGGATGCGCAGCTTCTTCGCGAGGGCTTCGTCCATGGAAGAGAGATGCGCTCCGTTCGCGGTTCGTTCAATTTTTTCTTCGACGAAACACGATCGTGTGCGCTGCCGGATCGTCGCAGCCTCAGGAATCCGCGTCCGGCTCCAGCTCCGCCTCGACGATGCGGCGAGCGAGTCCGTAGGGGAAGCCCGCCCGGGCCATGGCGGCGAGATCGCGGTCGCGGTGGGCCTCGCGGGTGCCGGGCCGGCGCCAGGGTCCGAGCCGCCGGCGCTTGGCATAGGCGTTGGCGGCGGCCTCCTCGGTGTCGGTCCCCTCGGCTTCGGCCTCGTCGCGCTCCGCCGCCATGGCCTCGTCGACGAGGCCGCGCGGCACCCCCTTGGCGGCGAGCTTGGCCGAGAGGGCTCGGGCCGAAGTGCCGCGTCGGCGCAGGGCCGCCATCCGGCCGGCGGTGAAGCGAGCATCGTCGACGAGGCCGGCGCTGACGGCCCGGGCGACCACGGCGTCGATGGTCTCGGCGTGGACGGAGGGGTCCTCGTCGCGCAGACGGCAGCGCTTGTCCACCCGCCGCTGGAGAGTCCGCCGCAGCATCGCCACCGAAGCGCTGTAGCGCTCGAGGTAATGCAGGGCGGCCCGTTCCAGATAGGCCGCGCTCACGGGCCGGGTCGGCTTGACGACCGCCGGCGTGTCCCGGCTCGACCTGTCGAAAGGCGACGTTCCTTTCATGGAAGGCTTGTCATGGAAGGTTTGCTCTCAAAAAGGGCCTGCTCTCAAAAAAGGCTCGCTTCCCAGGGAAGGGGTTGCCCCTCCCCGGCTTGGGATTTGCAACGTTTGAGGCATTCATCGGTTCTTTACGCTTCGGACAGGTTTCCGGTTCAGACTCCCAATAAGGATCCGACCCGGATCGCAAGGATGGACGAGGGCTCGAGCATGCTATGCCGGCATTCCTCCTGAGACGCGAATGGCTCCTCGTCGTGCTGGCCCTCGGCCTCGCGGCCCTGGCCGGAGCGGTGGTGTACCTGTCGCGTCCGACGACGCTCACCGTGGCCGTCGGTCCGCGTGACGGTGCCGAGGCGAACCTGCTCCAGACCTACGCCCGTGCGCTGGCCCGTGGCCACGAGGATGTCCGCCTCAAGGTCATCCCCTATGACGACGTGCGCGATTCCGCCGAAGCCCTCCAGCGCAGCGAGGCCGACCTCGCAGTGGTGCGCCCGGACGTACTGCTGCCCGAGAATGGCCTGACCCTGGCGATCCTGCACGACGAGGCGCTGCTCATCGTCGCCCCCGCGGCGGCGGCCATCGAGAGCTTTCCCGATTTGTCGCGCAAGCGCCTCGGCATTGTCGAACGGCATCAGGCCGACGTGCCGTTCGTGACCAATCTGCTCGGCTTCTACGACTTCACCGCGGAGCCGATCGGCGACGCCGGACCGGACAGGGTCATGGGCCCCGCCCGCGTCGCCCTGGTGCCGTTGAAGCCGGCGGACGTGACGAGCGCCCTGCAGGAGGGTCGCGTCGACGCCGTCGCGGTGATCGCCGCCCCAGCGTCGAAGGCCGCCATCTCCACCGTACGGGCGGTCGAGGCGGCCGCGGCGGACAAGCAGGTGACGTTCGTCTCGGTGCCCGACGGCGAGGCCATCATCCAACGGATGCCCGAACTGCAATCCGTGACGATCCCGGCCGGCACCTTCGGCGGGCGTCCGAAGCGCCCGGAGGAGGACGTGAAGACCGTCGGGGCGTCCTACCGGTTGATGGCTCGGGGTAGCATCAGCCGCATCACCGTCGCCTCCGTCACCCAGCACCTGTTCGAGTGGCGCTCGAAGCTCGCCCCGCAAGCCCCCATCGCCAAGCTGATGAAGGCCCCGGATTTCGATTCGAGCGTCGCCGCCACCAGCGCGCGCCTGCCGAACCATCCGGGCGCGGTGGACTATTTCGAGCGCGAGCAGCAGACCCTGTTCGAGCGCTACGAGGATTACATCTACCTCCTCGCCTTCTTCGGCGGCACCATCGGCTCGGGTATCGCCTGGCTCGGTCAGCGCCTCGCCCGTGAGCAGCGCGAGCGCATCGATGTGGTGCTGGATCGGCTCCTCGATCTCCTGCGCGAGGTGCGGTCGGCGCGCACGCGGGAAGACCTCGACGGTCTCGTGCTCGAGACCGACAGCCTGGTGGCCGACGTGGTCCAGCACGCCCGGGCCCGCAACATCGACACCCGGACGATCAGCGCCCTGATCCTCGCCATCGACGCCGTCCATGCCGCGGTCAACGATGCGCGACGTACCCTGGAAGGGCGCGAGCCGGACGCCGCGCGGACGGCGGCCCGCACCCGCACGGCCCGCCTGCTGGCGCTCAACACCCCGGCGGCCGAGTAGGTACGACCCAGGGCCTGCGGCTGAGCCGTCTCCAAGGATGACGCCGCAACCATTGCACGGACATCCCTACGGCTCTTCGCCCTCCGCCAGGGCGCGCAGGAGGGCGAGGGCCCGGCGGCGGCGCTCCGGCGTTTCGATCTGAAACCACAACCGCAAGCATTCGTTCGCCTCCGCGGCACTGCTCTGTGCCGTGGTATCCGCGTAGAAATACTCCGTCGGGACGTTGAGTGCGTCGGCGATCTGCCCGACGCGCGCACGAATTCTCTCGTCCCGATCCGCCCGGCGCTGTTTCTCGACCATAAGTCGCACCATGGAACCATTGTGATGGACGACGCCATCTATCAAAAGACATAACCGCGCGGGCCGCAGGCCCGCGATCGCATACGCGATACATCCGCGATGATGCTGAATTGAGGCAGGAGCCGCTCAGTGATCTTCGCGATTGATCCGGTTGGCGCATTGAGCCATGTCAGCCCGGAATGGACCAAACTCACGGGCCAGCCCATCGCCGCCGCCCTGAACGAGGGCTGGCTGTCGTGCCTCCACGACCATGACCGTCCGATCGTCAGGCGGGTCCTGGTGCAGGCGGTCGAGACGGCGTCCGAGTTCTGCATCCAGTTCCGCCTGCGCTCCACGGATGGTGGCGTACGCTGGATCGGCGCCGGCGGTGTTCCCTCGTTCGGCCCGCCGGGCCGCACGTTTCTGGGCTACCTCGGGTCGATGACTGAATTGTCGTTGGACGGGGCGGAGACACCGGCGGCGTTCGGCAACATAGGCCGTTTCGTGCCCCCGCCGCCGCACCCGATGACCACGACGAGCGACCACCTCGAAACCATCGCCGACCATCTCCTCATCGCCAACGCGCTCATCGAGAACGACGGCGCGAAGGCGGCCCTCCCGGGCCTGCGCGAGGCCCTGTACGAGGTGGGGCGGGCCTTGGCCAAGAAGGTCGAGGCGGAACGCAGGCCCAACTGATCCGTCGCGGGCGCGGACGAACGGGAAATCCGACCGGCCATCGGGTTCGCTCCGAAAACCGGCGCCCCCTTCAGGACCGATACCCCTAATATCGGATCGTCGTCCGCAGGCCGAACACCGCAGCGTTGCGGATGCGCCCGGCATCGGGATCGCGCGGGTTGGCGATGCCGCCGCTCGGCCGGAAGATGTACTGCACATCCGGCTGCACGGTCACGCCGGGGCCGAGGACCGCCTGATAGGTCGCCTCCAGCACCGCCTCGCTGCTGCGGCGCGGACCCGGGGCACCGGTGGCCAGGATCGTATCGGTGTCGAAGGCCCGTGCCGTGCGCGACACCCGTGAGAGCGCGAAGGCGATGCCGACGGTGTCGTCGGAGCGTCCCGGCACCAATCCCTTGTAGGCGATGCCGGCATCGACATAGAGGTCGATGAGGTTTCGGTCCGAGGGCCCGCCGGCCACGCGAACGAACACGCTGGCGCCGTCGTTGGGGTCGTCGGGTTCCCGGTAGATCGTCTGGTCGATGATGCCGTAGAGGCCGCTGTCGCCCCGGAACCGGCGGGCGATGCCGGTGCTGTCGGGTGAGGCCAGGGGAACGCGGTTCCCGTCGAAGCGCAGGCTGTCGAAGCGCCCGAAATGGTGCCAGCCGCCGAGCGTCACGGTTCCGGCCTCGCCGGTGCTGCCGGGTTCGATGTTGTAGGCGTAGGCGGCCTCGGCGATGACGAGGGCGGGGTCGTTGGTGCGAAAGTTGGTGCCGGTGCGGTTGCGCCGCTGCGGGTCGGGATCGGCGCCGGAGCGGGCGGGACCGGCCGGATCGCCGTCGAACACGCCGACCTGCAGCGAGAAATTCGCGTTGGGCACGACTTTCGCCCGGACGCCCGGGACCGCCAGGGGATAGATCGGGCCGCCGCTCGGGATCACCACGGCCATGTTGTTGGGCCAGCCGAAGGTGGAATTGACGAACACGGTGCCGGTCTGGGTCACGGCGAATTCCGTGTCGGCGGCGAGTTGCCCGAACCGCAGCGAGAACCGGTCGTCGAACAGCTTCTGCTCGAGGGAGAGTTCGTAGACGCGCGAGGACGGCAGGGCCTCGATGCCGCTGACCGTGATGATGTTGTCGAGGGTGCCGCGCGACAGGCCCGCACCGTGGATCTGGAACAGGTTGGTGTGCAGGAGCGCCCCCTGCCAGCCGACGAGGGGCCCGAGATCGACATCGATCTCGAGGTCGAGGAGGCCTTCGAGGATCGCGCGCCGCCGCAATCCCCCGGTCGCATTGCCCAGGCCTTCGCCGATGTAGGTCAGGCTGTAGGTGATGCCGCGGGTCTTGAGGAAGGCCCGCAGGCCGAACGGATCGCCGGAGGGACCGAGCTGATCCTCGATGGACGTGTCGAGGTTCGCCGAGGGCCGGGACGAGGTGACCGACTGCGCGACCGAGGTCTGCGGATCGCCGCCGGCCCCCCGGGACGACCCGATGGCGATGGGTTCGGCCGCGATTCGCGCCAGCTCCTCGGCCGGGCTCTGTGCCTGGGCGCCGCGAAGGCTCGCGAGACCGAGCAGGCAGAGGGCGAGGCGAAGGCGGGAGATGGGCGATCTTTCGGGTCGGTGTTCGAAACCGACCCTACCCTGCTTTCATGACGATCCGGAGGGCTCCTCAGCCGGCGTCGTCGAGTTCCGGGCCACGCGTGACATCGAGGCCGCCAGCGCTTCCCGGGGGAGGCCCGACGGTGACGGGACGACCCGATCGCGCAGCTTCGTAGATCGCCTCCATGAGGACGTGGTCCTGCAGGCCCTCCTCGCCGGGGGTACGCGGGCGCCGGTCCTCGAGGATGCACCGGGCCATGTGGTCGATCTCGAGGGCGAACTGGTTCTTCGCCGTCAGCATCCGCGAATCCTGCGATTCCACGGCGCCGTCCGGGTGCGACACCACGAGGTGCTGGCCGCGATACGCGAAGGCGTTGCGCAGGTCGATGTCGGCCCGTTCCGTATGGAGCTGGAGCCGGCGCGACTCGTGGATGCCGTAGCCGGTCATGCATTGGGCGATGAGGCCGGAGGGAAACCGCAAGGTGAACGAGACGGTCTCCTCCACCTCGGCGAACTTCGGATCGCCCGGTGGGGAATAGACGCTCGCCTCCACCGAGACCGGCTCCTCGCCGGTCAGCGCCCGCACGCCGTTGAGGCAGTAGAGACCGATATCCGGCAAGGCCCCCCCACCCGCCAGGGCTTTGCGCAGGCGCCACTGCTCGGGCAGTCCCGTGGTCTGCCCGTTGAAGGCCTGGATCAGGCGCGGCTTGCCGAACTCGCCGGAGCGGGCGAGGCGCGTCACCTCACGGTTGTAGGGCTCGTACTGGCAGCGATAGGCGATCATGAGCTTGAGGTTGGCCTTGGCGCAGGCCTCGATCATCTCGCGTGCCTCGGCCGAGGAATTCGCCATCGGCTTCTCGCACAGCACGTGCTTGCCCGCCTTCGCGGCGGCCACGACGTGATCGCGGTGCAGGCCGTTGGGCGTGACGATGTAGACGGCCCTCACGTTCGGGTTCTGCGCCAGGCGCTCCCACCCGTCGTAGCCGTAGACCGCATCGGCCGGTACGCCGTACTGTTCGGCGACGAGGCGGGCCTTGGCTGGCGTGCCCGACATCACGGCCGCGAGGCGCGCGCGTTTCGTCTCCCCGAAGGCCGGCAGGATTTCCTCTAGGCTGAGGCGCCCGAGGCCGACCACGGCGAAGCCCACCCGCTGAGCCGGGGGGAGGGGCGCGGGCGGCGGTGGCGGCACCCGATCGCCGGCGCCGCGCCAGTTCGGAAACATCACCTTGCCGCCCTGCACCGCGCCCGTATCGGCTGGCACGGATGGACCGGGCAGCCCTTGCGCAGCCCCGGTGCCGAGGCCGAGGGCCGCGCCCGTGACCGTCAGGCCGCCGGCGCGCAGAAGGTTTCGTCGGGAAACGGGAAAGTCTTCGCTCATGAATTCACGCCGCTGAAAGCCTCGGACAGGTCGATGACTGTCCGGGAACGCCATGCGGCAGCGCGTGTTCCTGCGTGTGGATGTTTCGGCGGTCAGTCGTCCAGGCCGGCGGCGGCGAGGCGTCCCCGCAAGCCGGAATTCTCCGCCCGGACCGCACGCAGCTCCCGCACCAGATCAAGGGGAACCGTGACGCCGGCGGACTTCTCGGGCGCGAAGCTGATCCCCATGGCGTCGCCCTCGCGCCAGACGAGATGCGCCGTCCGGGTCTCGCGCCGGACGTCGATGGTGACCGGGAAGGTGGCGGGCACCGGCACGGCCGCGCTCACGATGAGCTTCGCTCCCTCCGGACCGACGTTGCGCACGAGGCAGGTGGTAATCGATTCACCGGGGCCGACCTGAAGGCTGGCACCGAGGAGGCTTCGCTGGCGCGGGTCCCGTCGGCGTTCTCGGGGTTCGGTCAAGCGGATCTCCATGGGTTGCGCGACCATACAACCACAACCGCGCCACAATTGATGCGTGCCCTCGTCGCCGTTCCGTCCGCAGCGTTAACGGGGTGCCGACGCCGTGCCCGGAGCCTCGACCTCGCCGCGGCGCTGGAGTTGCAGGGCGATGAACCAGCACAGGGCTGCCCAGGCCGCGCCGACGCACCAGCCGGCGAGCACGTCGCTCGGCCAGTGGACGCCGAGATAGACCCGGCTGAAGCCGACGAGCAGGGTCATGGACACGCCGACCAGCATCACCAGCACCTTGACGCCGCGCTGGCGATCGACCCGGGCGACGAGGGCCGCGAGGGTGAGGTAGGCGATGGCCGACATCATCGCGTGGCCGCTCGGAAAACTCGCGGTGAACACCTCCATGCCGTGGGGCACGAGGTCCGGCCGGGGCCGGTGGTAGAACAGCTTCAGCACCGTGGAGGCGAGCTCGCCCCCGCCGATGGCGGCGACCACGAAGACGGCGATCCGGCGCCGCCCGGTCATGGCGAGGTAGGCCACGGCCGCCACCGTGACGAACACGATGGTGAAGATGCTGCCCAGTCCCGTGATGTCCCGCATGGTCTCCTCGAGCCAGCGCGGCCCGATGGGGTCGGAGAGATCAGCCGGATTGCGCAGGGACAGCAGGATCTTGCGGTCGAGGGCCGCGGTGGAGCCCTCGCCGACCTCGCTCGCCAGGGCGAAGAAACCGTAGCCGAGCAGGCTCACGGCCAGGAGCGCCACGACGGCCCCGACCTCGTTGAGGCGCAGCGCCAGCCGCAGGGCGTTGGCCCGGCCGATCAACGGGTCGATGCGCCCGAAGGCCGTGAGGGATTTCATCGCGCCGTCGTCCTGTGCTGGCTCACCGGTTCTCTCCAAACGCGAAGGCGGCGCGGCGTTCCCACGGACCGCCGAGATAGCGCCATAGCACGAGGCCCGGCGCCGTGAAGGTGAAGGGCGCGAAGGCGGCCTCGCGCTCGGCCAGCAGCGCGCGGGCGACACCGGCAGTCACCTTGTTCTGGATGGTCACGTGCGGGCGCCAGCCCTGGGCATCCTGGGCGGTGAGGACGGACGCGAACTCATGGGCGAGGCGTCCCCGGAACGCGGAGAGGCCGGGCGCATCGAGCCCATAGGCGACCCCGCGCCCGAGGAAGCGCAGTCCCGTCACGGCCACCTCCGGCGGCGCCTGCGTCCGGGCGAGGGCCGCCACCGTCTCGGTGATGCCCGCCTCGTCGAGCCCGGGCAGGTGATGGAACAGGGTGACGTGGGCCGGGATGTGGTTGAGGGCGGCGGGGAAATGCCGTCGGCGCAGGCCGTCGAAATGCGCGAAGGTCTGCGCATCCATCTCCAGGGTCAGGATCAGGGGATCGGACGTGGCGGGGGTTCGCGTCATGGAAACGGCAGATGGCGCAGGCCTAGCCCCGGGTCCAGGGCCTCCCTGTTCAGCGGCCCCTTCGGCGTCTAAGGACCGCGCATGCGGCGAAAACACCGGGAGATCGTTCATGTGGGCCGGGACGGCTGGCTCTTCCTGATCGGGGGCAGCAACGGCGTGCTCGCGCAGTACCGCGCGACCCCGTCGCGCTGGTGGCGCCTGCGCGCCTGGGCGAAGCTCATCGAAGCGCGCGCCGCCCGGGCGCGCTCCCTCGGTATCCGCTACGTCCACACCCTCGTGCCGGAGAAGCTGTCCGTCTACGACGACCGCACGGACGGGCTCGGGTTCGATCCGAAGCGCTCGCCGGCCCGGCGCTTGGCCGAGCGGCTGCGAAACGACGCGGCGTTCGTCGATCTGCTCGGGCCGATGCGGGCGGCCCGCGATGGCCCTGTGCCACTCTACTACCGCACGGACACCCACTGGAACTACGACGGCTGCCTCTTCGCCTATCGCACCCTGCTGCGCGCCTGCGGTGCGGTGCCGCCGCCCGATCTTTTCGACCGGCCGCGCTTCGAGACGACCCGGGTGCGCGATCTCGGCGACAAGCTTCCGGGCCTGCCCGAGGAGACGGCGAGCCACGGGGTCATCGACCGCGACGCGCGGCGCCACTACGCCAGTCCCCTGGTGGAGGCCTACGAGGCGGCGGGACGCGCCCCCGATCTGCATGTCGGCGCCCACGTGATCTATCGCAACGACACCCCCGGCGCGGACCCGCGCACGGTGGTGCTGTTCGGCGATTCCTACGCCCATTTCGCGCCGATCATGCTGACGGGCCTCCTCGCCGAGACGTTTCGCGAGGTGCATTTCGTGTGGTCGTCGAGCCTCGACTGGGGCTACGTCGAATCCGTGCGACCGGACCTGCTGCTGTTCGAGATGGCAGAGCGCTTCCTCACCCGCGTGCCGGACGATGCCTTCGACATCCGTGCCTTCCAGAAGGAGGCACCGCCGGGGCAAGCGGCACCGCAGGCCGCCTGACGGACCGTTCGTGGTGGCGAGGTCCTCTCGACCCATCGCCCCTCGACAGATCGGGACGCCACCATACATCTGCCCCATGACGCACTTTCCGATCTTCCGACTCGCCCTCGTCCTCGCACCCGTCCTGCTCGCCGGCCCCGCCCTGGCGCAGACGGCGGTCAAGCTCGAAGGCCGCTGCGAGAAACTCGTGATCGCCGGGCAGGACCTGACCTCGACGTGCAAGGGCACGCTGATGAACACGGTCTCGCGCAGCCGCACGAGCTTCGACTTCGCGGCCGAGGGACGCGCCCTCAGCTTCAGCGGCAACGGTGCCCAGCAGGAGCGCACGGAAGAGACCGATCCCCTCCAGCCCATCAACCTCGTGATCCCGAGCGAGACGACGAAGGACGGTGTGGTCCAGGGGCCCCTCGTGGCGGTGGGCGCCTGTTCGTTCAGCATGCCGACGCCGGGCAAGACCGCGATCACCTGCGAGGCCAACGCCGCCAAGGGCGCCTACGCGGGCACCTTCGTCACCGACACCAAAGCGCCCCCCGGCGCCCCGGCACAGTAGGACGCGCTCGGGACTGGTTCCGGCACCCGCGCGCGACCATCTCTTGACGGACGGGCGTCCGGATGGACAGACCCGGCTCACGACCGAACATCCCAGACGACGTTTCGAGGAACCGATGCTGAACGACGCGCCCCAGGCGGGCGAACCGACCAAGGACGTGACCACGGCGAGCTTCCGCCAGGACGTCGTCGCCGAATCCATGCAGCAGCCCGTGCTGGTGGATTTCTGGGCGCCCTGGTGCGGCCCCTGCAAGCAGCTCGCCCCCGTGCTGGAGAAGGTGGTCCAGGCCTCGGCTGGGGCCGTGAAGCTCGTCAAGATGAACATCGACGAGCACCCCTCCATCGCCGGCCAGCTCGGCATCCAGTCGATCCCCGCCGTCATCGCCTTCGACAAGGGCCAGCCGGTGGACGGCTTCATGGGCGCCGTGCCCGAGGCCCAAATCAAGGAGTTCATCGAGCGCCTGGCCGGCCCGGCAGGCCCCTCCCCCATCGAGGAGGCCCTGGCCGAGGCCGACGCGATGCTGGGTGTCGGGGACACCGCCGGCGCCGCCCAGCTCTATGCCGCCGTCCTCACCGAGGACCCCGGCAACGTCACCGCCATCGCGGCCCTGGCCAAGCTCCAGCTCGACCTCGGCGCCATCGACAAGGCGAAGGAAGTCCTCGCCCTGGCGCCGGCCGACAAGGCGACCGACCCGGCGCTGGTGGGGGTTCGGGCGGCCGTGGAACTCGCCGAGAAGGCCGCCGAACTCGGCGATCTCGGCGCCTTCCAGAGCCGCATCGACGCCGACCCCAACGATCATCAAGCCCGGTTCGACCTCGCGCTCGGCCTCAACGGCCTCAACAAGCGCGACGAGGCCGTGGATCAGCTCATCGAGATCGAGCGGCGGGACCGGACCTGGAACGAGGGCGCGGCGCGCAAGCAGCTGCTCACCTTCTTCGAGGCCTGGGGCCTGATGGACAAGGCCTCGATCCGGGGCCGGCGCCGATTGTCGACCCTGGTCTTCGCGTGAGGCCGACACTCGGCATCGAGCCAAGGTTTCGCGTGAGGCCGGATTTTCGCGTAAGGCAACGAACCGACGGGGCGACGCGATGAGCACGCATGCGGGCTATAAGGGACCGGGCGACTGCCCCGGGGTGATCCCGGTGTTTCCCCTGCCAGGCGCCTTGTTGCTGCCCCGCGGGCAGATGCCGCTCAACATCTTCGAGCCGCGCTACCTCGCGATGGTGGACGACGCCCTGCGCACGGACCGGATCATCGGCATGATTCAGCCCGACATCGAGAGCGGGACATCGCCGATGACGCCGAAGCTGTTCCGGGTCGGCTGCGCCGGACGCATCACCCAGTTCGCCGAAACGGGCGACGGGCGCTACCTCATCTCGCTCACGGGCATCGCCCGGTTCCGGGTGGAGAGCGAGATGGCCGTGGCCTCCCGCTACCGCCGCTGTCAGGTGTCCTACGACGATTTTGCCGCCGATTTCGAACCCCGTGCCGGTGAGGACGCGGTGGACCGCGAGGGCGTCCTCAAGGCTCTCAAGGATTTCGTCGAGGTCAACGACCTCAAGGTCGATTGGGCCGGGATCGAGGAGGCGCCCAACGAGGCGCTGGTCAACGCGCTCTGTATGATGAGCCCGTTCGGCGCCCGCGAGAAGCAGGCGATGCTGGAAGCGCCCGACCTCAAGACACGCGCCGAGGTCTTGATCGCCGTGACCGAAATGGAGTTGGTGCGGGGCTCGGGCTCCGAGCCCACCCTTCAGTGACCGTTTCCATCGAGGATGAACGCCCATGGCCGATGACACCCAGAGCCCGGTCGAGGCGACCCGCGTCGACCCGAAGCTCCTCGAACTCCTGGTCTGTCCCCTGACCAAGGACACGCTGGATTACGACTTCGCCCGGCAGGAGCTGATCAGCCGATCGGCCAAGCTCGCCTACCCGATCCGCGACGGCATCCCGATCATGCTGCCCGAAGAGGCGCGGCCCCTGACCGACTGACCCCTCCCCTTCCTCGAAGCCCGGGCGTGCCATGACGAAACCTGCTTTCCTCCGTCGCGCCGTCCTGGCTCTCCTCGCCTGGACCTTGACCGCCAGCATGACCGCCACAGCCGCCGAGCGCCCCCTCGTCGCCATCGTCGCAACCGGCGGCACCATCGCGATGAAGAACGATCCGGCGACCGGGGCGCCGGTGCCGGCCCTGTCGGGAGCCGACCTCGTCGGCGCCGTGCCGAAACTCGGCGAGATCGCCCGGATCGAGGTGACCGAGTTCAGCAACGTCCCGAGCGACTACATGGGCCCGGAGCTCTGGCCCGGCCTGTCCGCCAAGGTGGACGAACTGCTCGCCCGGCCCGACATCGTCGGCGCCGTGGTCCTGCACGGCACCGACACCCTCGACCAGACCGCCTACTTCCTCGACCTCACCCTGCGCAGCACCAAGCCGGTGGTGATGGTGGGGGCCCAGCGGAACGCCTCGGATGCCGACGCGGACGGCAGCCGCAACCTCCTCAACGCCGTCCGGCAGATCCTGTCGCCGGACGCCGTCGACATGGGCGTCACGGTGACCCTCAACCACCGCATCAATGCCGCCCGCGAGGTGCGCAAGACCCATACGAGCAACGTCGAGACCTTCAACTCGGGCGATGCCGGCACCCTCGGCTACGTCGACGAGGACAGGGTGATCTTTTCGCGCAAGTCCCTGCGCCGCCAGACCTTGGCGATCCCCGAGCGCATGCCGCGCATCGATCTCGTGTCGATGTATGCGGGGGCGGACGGCACGCAGGTGCGTCAATCGGCCGATGGCGGCGCCGAGGCCATCGTGGTGGAGGCCTACGGCTTCGGCAACGTGAATGCGGCGATGCACGACGCGATCCAGTACGCCATCGCCAAGGGCGTGCCGGTGATCGTAGCGACCAAGGTCTACAACGGCCGGGCCCTGCCGGTGTACGGCTTCAAGGGTGGCGGCAACACCCTGCTCAAGGCCGGGGCGGTCTTCGCCGACGACCTGACCCCCGACAAGGCCCGGGTGCTCGCTCTTCTGGCGGTGCCCCTGACCAAAGACCGGGCCGCACTGCAAGCGTATTACAACCGCTGACCGTACCCCCGACGGCATCGGCGTGAGGCAGTGCCGAACCATCAACCGGCTCGCCCCCTCGCCCCCCCCCAAATACCGCCAAGGTAACTCGCCGTCCCGCGCCAGTCATCGTGGGTTCAGGCCGCGTGTGACATGTCTCTCACCTTGAAACGGCACAGTCCGTCATAATCCTGCCGCTTGCGTGCGTATCCTACGATCACTCTCGATTGATCGTCTGCTTGGAACCCCCGCGCCAACCGCGGCCGGGGCTGGCCGAGCCTTTCGCCAAAGGATGACGCATGACCAGACTCGTCGCACTGTTGACCCTCGGGACCGGCCTTGTCGCCCTCGCGCCGCTGCCCGGTCAGGCCCGTGAGGCCGGCAACTTCAACGGTGCGTGGTCCGTGGATCTGGTGACCGAATCCGGCATGGTCTGCGACAGCCGCTACAGCTACTCCGTCTCGGTGCAGGAAGGCCAGGTCCGCCTCGTCTCGGGGCAGAACGCCAGCATGAGCGGCCGTGTCGGACCGGACGGGACCGTCGGCCTCAGCGTCACCAACGGCACCGCCACGGGTGCGGTCTCGGGCCGGCTTCAGGCGAGCTCCGGCGGCGGCACCTGGAAGGTTTCCTCCCTGTGCTCCGGCCGCTGGACGGCGCGGCGTCACACGACGCGCACCGCCCAGGCGGATTGATCTTTAGTTGCCGGCGAGCCAGGTGCGCGCCTCGTCGATATGGGCGCGGTCGAAGGTCTTGATCGTGGCCGGAGAAACCTTGCCGAAGGTGTCGGCGATCATGCGCAGCCAAGACGCGTCGGTGACCAGCGCCACATGGCTGACGCCCTTCATCATGGCGAGGCCGAAACGCGGGTCTTTGAAGAACGCCGCCGGCTCCATGCCCTTGAACTCACGGATATCCTCGAGAAGCTTGAGCTTGCCGCCCTTGTCGAGGTCCGCCTGCATGGCGGTGATGACGGTGTTCATGTCCGCATCGGTGATCTGGCCGTCGACCACGATCTCGGCGACGTTCGAATCCGGCTTCTTCGTATAGGTCAGCACGTGCAGTACTCCTTGAGGGGTCGAGGGCGACCCCGAGAGAACGTCGAACCCGCGTTATAGGAAACTCTGCGGGTCTACGTCGATGGCGACCTTCACGTTGCCGCGGACCTTGGGCCCGCGCGCGATCCAGTCGCGCAGGTAACTCTGCAGATCGACGGACCGTTCGGTCTTCACGAGTAGGCGGAAGCGATAGCGGCCGCGAATTAGGGCGAGCGGCGCCTCGGCCGGTCCCAGCACCATCACGCCATCGGGCGGTTCGGATGCCCGCGCCAGGGCCTGCCCGTGGGCTTCGGCCACCTCGCGCTCGTTGGCCGAGACGATGAGGGCGGCGAGACGCCCGAAGGGCGGCAGGCCGGCGGCCTCGCGGGCGGCGATCTCCTCCTCGTAGAACCGCGCCGCATCCCCCGACAGCAGGGCCGCGATCACCGGATGCTCCGGCTGGAAGGTCTGGACCAGGGCGCGCCCCGGCTTCTCCCCGCGCCCGGCCCGGCCGGTGACCTGCTGGAGCAGCTGGAAGGTGCGCTCGGCCGCGCGCGGGTCGCCCGAGGTCAGGCCGATATCGGCATCGAGTACGCCCACCAGGGTGAGGTGCGGGAAATTGTGGCCCTTGGCCACGAGCTGCGTGCCGATGACGATGTCGCAGCCACCCTCGGCCACAGTCTGGAGTTCGGCGCGCAACCGTTCGGCCCCACCGGGAAAATCGCTCGACAGGACGATGATGCGCTTGTCGGGAAACAGGGCCGTGACCTCCTCGGCGATGCGCTCGACGCCGGGGCCGCAGGGGGTGAGGTTGTCGAAGGTGCCGCATTCCGAGCAGGAATCCGGGCGGCGCTCGGCGTAGCCGCATTGATGGCACACGAGCGCCTTGCGGAAGCGATGCTCCACCAGCCAGGTCGAGCAGTTGCGGCACTGGTAGCGGTGGCCGCAGGCCCGGCACAGGGTGAGGGGCGCGTAGCCCCGGCGGTTGAGGAACAGCAGAGCCTGGTCGCCCGCGGCCACGGTCTCGCGCACAGCGGCGATGAGGGCGGGCGCGATGAAGCTACCGCGCTCGGGCTTGTCGGAGCGCATGTCGATGGCGGCGATGTCGGGCAGGCGCCGGCCACCGAAGCGTTCGGGCAGGACGATGTGGCGGTAGCGCCCGCGCTCGGCGTTGACCCGCGTCTCGATGGAGGGCGTGGCCGAGGCCAGCACCACGGGACAGTTCTCGATGCGCCCGCGCACCACCGCCATGTCGCGGGCGTGGTAATGCACCCCGTCCTCCTGCTTGTAGGCGGCCTCGTGCTCCTCGTCGACGACGACGATCCCGAGTTTGGCGAACGGCAGGAACAGGGCCGAGCGGGCGCCGACCACCACGGCGATCTCGCCGGCCGCCACCCCGGCGCGGATGCGCTCACGGCGTTTCCCCCCGATGCCCGAATGCCAGGTGGCCGGACGCACGCCGAAGCGCTCGGCGAACCGGTCGAGGAACTGCGCCGTCAGCGCGATCTCGGGCATCAGGATGAGGGCCTGGCGCCCGCGCCGGACGCAATCGGCCACGGCCTCGAAGTACACCTCGGTCTTGCCCGAGCCGGTGACGCCTTCGAGGAGGATGGTCGGCGCGCGGAAGGTCTCGTCGCCCACACCCATCGTAAGTCCGCGGCGCGTTTCGACAGTCGGGACGGGCTCCCTCTCCTGGAAGGAGAGGTTTGGGGTGAGGTGTGGGGACCCGTGCTCGTCCCCGGGCGGAGACGCCGGGTTCATCATCGCGATCAGCTCGCGCACGGCCTCACCTTGCGCCTCCGACAGGGGCACCCGGGCGTGGTCCGGGTCGGGCGGCAGAGCCACGGGCTCGGGCGCGAGGGCCGTCGCTTCCAGGGCGCCGTCGTCGATGAGGCCGTCGACGACGCTGAGGGAGACGCCGGCCTCCTTGGCGAGCGCGCTCTTGCCCCGCATGATTCCGTCGGCGGCCACTGCCAGCACCTTCAAGCGCGCCGCCGTCGGGCGGGCGGGCGGCTTGCCGGAGGCGCGCACGCCGATGCGGACGGTCTCGCTCTGCGCGGCCTCGTCCGGCAGACGCAGGGCCATGGCGAGGGCCGAGCCCTTGGGCGCCAGGGTGTAGCGGGCGAGCCAGTCGACGAGTTCGCGCAACGGACCGGACAGGGGCGGCACGTCGAGACGGCCCGTCACCGGGCGCAGGTTCGAGCCCGACGGACTCTGGCGCACGCCCCAGACCACGCCCACGGTCTCGCGGGGGCCGAGGGGAATCTGCACCACGTCGCCCACCGTCAGGGTGAGGCCGGCGGGCACCGCGTAGCTGTAGGCGCTGTCGAGCGCCAGCGGGATCAGGATCTCGGCGACGCTGGGCATCGGCGCGGGCTGTGCTGGAACATACCCGGAATATAAGCATGATCCGGCGATTGCGCGACTGGCATGCCTCGACCATTCCATCGTCCGACCACCCGACGAATCCGCCGCCCGACGCCGTGCCGTGAGACCCCGATGCGCCATCCAGAGCCAGGGACGATCCCGGAGACCGCCGCGCCGGAAGGCGTCCTGCTCCTGCACGGCATCGGACGCCGGGCCGCGTCCCTGGCCCGGATGGAGCGCGCCTTCCAGGCACAGGGCTATGCGACGCTCAACCTCGACTATCCGGCCCGCACGGCCGCCCTCGTGGACCTCGCGGCGCGCGTCGCCCCGACCGTTGCGGCCTTCGCCGCGCGGGTCGCCCGCCTGCACGTCGTCACCCATTCCATGGGCGGCCTCGTCGCCCGCGCGCTCCTGACCCGCCATCGTCCGGACAATCTCGGACGCGTGGTGATGCTGGCGCCGCCCAACGGCGGGAGCGAGGTCGCCGACCGCCTCCACGGCATGGCCGCCTACCGGCGTTTCTTCGGCCCGGCCGGCGCAGAATTGACGACGCGGCGGGACGCGTCCCTGACGGCGCTCCTCGGGACCGTCGACTATCCCCTGGGCGTCATCGCGGGGGACCGCACGCTCTACCCCGTCGAGTCCTGGCTGATGCTGCCCCGCCCCAATGACGGGCGGGTGAGCGTCCACCGCACCCGCGTGGCCGGAATGAGCGCCCACGTGACCCTCCACACGACCCACGGCCTGATGATGTGGAACGGCCGCGTCATCGGGCAGGCCTTGCACTTCGTCCGGAACGGGCGATTTCTCGTCCCCGACGCGAGGACGCCCGAAGGATGCCCATGACCCAGTCCGACCCAGGCCGCGGCATCCCACCCCGCCTCGAACTCCGGGATGTCGGCCTGCGCTTCGGGGCCGTGCGCGCCCTCGACGGCATCGATCTCGCCGTGCGGCCCGGCGAGATCGTCGCCCTGCTGGGCGATTCCGGCTGCGGCAAGAGCACGCTGCTTCGCGCCATCGCCGGGCTGGAGCAGCCCGAGCGGGGCACGATCCGCCTTGATGGCGCCGATGTGGGAGACGTGCCGGCCGAGGCCCGCGGCGTCGGGTTGATGTTCCAGGACTACGCCCTGTTCCCGCACCTGACGGCCGCCGAGAACGTGCGGTTCGGCCTCCACGCCCAGCCCGGCAAGGCGGCCCGCGCCATCGCGACGGCGCGCCTGGAGCAGGTTGGCCTCGCCCACCGCGCGGCGAGCTATCCCGGCACCCTGTCGGGCGGCGAGAGCCAGCGGGTGGCGCTGGCCCGCGCCCTGGCCCCCGGGCCGCGCATCCTGCTCCTCGACGAACCGTTCTCGAACCTCGACCGGCGCACCCGGGACCGGGTCCGCGCCGATACCCTCGCCCTCCTGCGCGAGACCGGCACCACGGCGATCCTGGTGACCCACGATCCGGAAGAAGCCCTGGGGTTCGCCGATCGCATCGCCCTGATGCGGGGCGGGCGCATCGTCCAGGTGGGCACGGGGGACGACCTCTATCGCCGACCCGCATCGCGCTTCGCCGCGCGCTTCTTCGGGGACCTCGTCGAGGTTCCGGGTACCTGCCGCGACGGCTCCGTGGCCACGCCCTTCGGCCGCTGCCCGGCGCCGGACCTGTCCGAGGGCAGCCCCGTCGTCGCCTGCTGGCGCCCGGAGGCGATCCATCTCGGGCGGGCGGGAGTCGGCGTGCCCGGCCGGATCGCCGCCCGGCGCTTCCTCGGTGCCGCCGCCTGGCTCACGGTCGAGGCCGAGGGCTTTGCCGATCCGCTGGCCCTTCCGGTATCCGGCACCGACGGGCGCCGGCCGGGCGAGGCCGTGGGGCTGGCCTGCGACGAGGGACAGGCTTTTCTTTTTGCAGGGAGCCCGGATTAAAACCCTGAGCTTGGGTTTTTCCAGCACAGCGCCTGCAGAGACCGGAGAACTCTAGTTTTTAACTGTTTTAAATCAAAGACATCGTGCTTGCCTTTTGAGTCGCGATCCGTCTGAACCTCGTCCCGCAATAGTCTGGAGAGGGACGGGATCATGGTCGGTGCGGTCAAGCGGTTCGCTGTGGCGGGTCTCGTCGCGTGGGCGGCCCTCGGGTCGGCGCGGGCGGCGGAGGTCAACCTCTACACCACCCGCGAACCCGGTCTGATCAAGCCGTTGCTGGACGCCTACACGGCCCGCACGGGAACCACCGTCAACACGGTGTTCGTGGAGAAGGGCCTCGCCGAGCGCGTGGCGGCCGAAGGCGCGCGCGGTAAGGCCGACGTGCTGATGACCGTCGACATCGGCAACCTCATCGAACTCGTGGACCGCGACCTCGCGCAGCCCGTGCGCTCGCCCGCCCTGGAGGCGGCGATCCCGCCGGCCCTGCGGGATGCGGACGGGCGCTGGTTCGCCCTCTCCATGCGCGCGCGTGTGGCCTACGCAGCCAAGGACCTGAAGGACACCAAGGGCCTCACCTACGAGTCCCTCGCCGATCCGAGCTGGAAGGGCGGCCTGTGCCTGCGCTCCGGCCAGCACCCCTACAACACGGCCCTCGTCGCCCATTATCTCGTCCGGCACGGGGCCGAAGCGACGGAGACCTGGCTCAAGGGCGTGAAGGCCAACCTCGCCCGCAAGCCCGCCGGCGGCGACCGGGATGTGGCCCGCGACATCCTCGCCGACACCTGCAAGATCGGGCTGGCGAACTCCTACTATGTCGGCCTGATGCGCTCGGGCAAAGGCGGCCCGGAGCAGAAGGCCTGGGGCGACGGCATCGCCGTGCTGATGCCGGCGTTCCTCGGCGGCGGCACCCACGTCAACGTCTCGGGCGCCGTGGTGGCGAAGTCCGCGCCGAACCGCGACGAGGCGGTCAAGCTCCTCGAATACCTCGTCTCCGACGAGGCGCAGGGGCTCTACGCGCAGGGCAACTACGAGTACCCGGTCAAGGCCGGCGCCCCCGTCGACCCCCTGCTCGCGGCTTTGGGACCCCTGACCATCGACACGACGCCGCTCGCCGAGATCGCCCGCAACCGCAAGGCGGCGAGCCTGCTCCTCGACAAGGTCGGCTTCGACAACTGATCGGGCAATCCTTGGTCAAGCAGCCATGAAAGGGGCCGCGCCGGCGATCGACGTCGGGGCATTGGCGGTGCCAAGCCCCACCGGACGGGTGGCGCGGGCGTGGCCCCGGACCCTCGGCTGGGCCGCGGCCGCCCTGGCGCTGGCCGCCCTGGTCCTCAGCCCCATCGCGTCCCTCGTCCTCGCGGCGGCCCGGGGCGACGGCACCCTGTGGCCGCACCTCCTCGCCCACGTGCTGCCTCGGGCCCTGGTCGATACCGGCCTGCTGCTCGCCGGCGTCGGCATCCTCGTGGTGGTGCTCGGCACAGGTGCGGCCTGGCTCGTCTCGGCCTACGCCTTCCCCGGGCGGCGCTGGCTCGAAGCCGGCCTGCTCCTGCCCATGGCGGTGCCGACCTACATCGTCGCTTACGCCTATCTCGACCTCATGCACCCGATCGGCCCGGTGCAGACGGCCCTGCGGGAATGGCTCGGCTACGCCCGCCCCCGCGACTTCGTCCTGCCGGAACTGCGCTCCCTGCCGGGCTGCATCCTGCTCCTCGGCTTCGTGCTCTACCCCTACGTCTATCTGCCGACCCGCGCCCTGTTCCTCATGCAGGCGGCCAACCTCATCGAGGCCGGGCGGATGCTCGGGCGCCCCCCCGCCTCGGTGTTCCTGCGCGTCGCCCTGCCGCTGGCGCGCCCGGCCATCGCGCTCGGCGCCAGCCTCGCCCTCATGGAGGCGTTGAACGACATCGGTGCGGCCGAGTTCCTCGGCGTCCGCACCCTGACGGTACAGGTCTACGCCACCTGGGTGAACCGCTCCGATCTGCCCGGCGCCGCCCAGATCGCCCTGGTGATGCTGGTCGCCGTCCTGGGCCTCGTGGCGATCGAGCGCTGGGCCCGGCGGGGACGGGGGTTCGCCGGCACCGCCCAGCGCCCGCGCGACCTCGCTCGCCGGCCCCTCCGCGGCTGGCGCGGCTGGGCGGCCCTCGCGCTCGGCCTCGTGCCGGTCACCCTCGGCTTCGTGATTCCGGCGAGCTATCTCGTCCACGCGGCCGTGGCGCGGGTCGCCCGCACCGGCTGGCCCGCAACCATCCTGCCGGAGATCGGCAACACCGTGCTGTACGCGAGCCTCGCCACGGGGCTCGCCGCCGGCATCGGATTCCTCGTCGCGGCCGCCCCCCGCCTGCTGCCCGGCCGCCTCGGGCGCGGCATGGTCCGGCTGACGGGCCTCGGCTACGCCCTGCCGGGCGCCATCCTGGCCATCGGGCTGCTCGGCCCCCTGGCCCTGGCCGACACGATCCTGTCGGAGGGGCTGACGCGCCTGTTCGGCGCCGCCCCCGCCCTCATCGGCCTCGGCACCGGCGGCGCCCTGGTGATCGCCTACCTCATCCGCTTCCTCGCCGTCAGCGTCGGCACCTGCGAGGCCGGGCTCGGCCGCATCCCGCGCAGCCTGCCCGACGCCGGGCGGATGCTGGGGCGCGGACCCGCCGCGACCCTCGCCCGGGTGCAGTGGCCCCTGGCCTGGCCGGCGGTGCTCAGTGGAGCACTCCTCGTCTTCGTCGATTGCGTGAAGGAACTGCCCGCGACCCTTCTCCTGCGCCCCCTCAACGTGGAGACCCTGGCGACCCACCTCTACGGCGAGGCCGCGCGCGGCACCTACGAGGACGGCACGGTCGCGGCCCTCCTCATCGTCCTCGTCGGCCTCGTGCCCGTCATCGTCCTGATGCGCCTCGGCACCCGGCGCGAGGTCGCCGTGGCGGCCCGTCCGTGAAAACCTCACCCGGTGAAATTCCCGCCTTGACGGGCCGGGGGGCCGCGCCCTAGAACGCCCTCGGTTCCGGCGGCATCGCCCACGGAACGCCGTTCGCTTCGACCCTTGGTCTGCTCGCGAGAGCCGACCACGCGAACTGGCAAGAATGGCAGCGGGCGGTTGGCTCAGCGGTAGAGCGTCCCCTTCACACGGGGAAGGTCACAGGTTCGATCCCTGTACCGCCCACCATTTCCTCCATCGAAAACACACCATACACCAGATTTCGCCGCCATGCCGTGCGTGATCGGCTGTCCGGGCCGGATCCATCTCGGGTCCTCATCCCGAGGCGGCCCCTCGGGATGAACAGGTTTGGCTGGGGCCATTCGGGCTCGGATTATCCCCGCGCCGCCGGCACAAGCGCCTCCACGGCCGCCACCAGCTCATCGAAATGCGCGATCACCCGGTCAGGGCCGAAGGCCTCGACGGGCAGGTCGGTGTAGCCGAACGGCACCGCGATCACCGGGATGCCGGCGGCCTTGGCCGCGTCGATGTCCGCGCGCGAATCGCCCACCATCACCGCACGGGCGGGGTCCCCGCCCGCGCGTTCGATGGTGAGGGTGATATGGCGCGGGTCCGGCTTGTAATGCGCGAACGTGTCCCGGCCGCAGATGGCGGAGAAGCGCCCCGACACCCCGAGGAGTTCGAGGAGCGTGAGGGCGTGGGCCTTGACCTTGTTGGTGCACACGGCGAGGGTGAAGCCCCGGGCCGCGAGGGTGTCGAGGGCCTCCGTCACGCCCGGGAACAGGTGGGAATGGTCGCACAGGTGGCGGCCGTAATGATCGAGGAACGCCACGAACAGGGCTTCCAGGCGGTCGTCGTCGAGGTCCGTGCCGGATGCCTCGAACCCGCGCCGGATCAACGCCTTGGCGCCGGCGCCGATCATGTCGCGGGCCTGCGCGAGGTCGAGGGTCTTCAGGCCCTCCTGCGCCAGGATGGCGTTGAGGGTTCCGACGAGGTCGCCCGCCGTCTCGGCCAGGGTGCCGTCGAGGTCGAACACCGCGATGGGCGGCAGGCTGGACGGGGATCGGCTCGGCGCGGACATGGGCTGGCTTTCTGCGAGGGCTCGGCGTTGGAGATCGGGGCCAAGCGCTATCGGGGCCGCGCGGCAGGGGCAAGACGCCCGCGCGGATGTGCGGTTTGGGCAAGACGCTGGCGCGGGGCCACGGTTGCGCCGCAAGGCGGCGCTAACGCTCGCGCGATCCTCAAAACCGAGACATCGGGACACCCATGCGTCTGACCCACATGCGTCTGACCCAACAGGCCTCACACCTTTTCCGCGCGGTGGGGCTGCTGGCCCTCCTGACGACGACGGCCTGGGCGAGCTCCTACGAGTTCGTGCCCGCGCCGCAGATCGACCTCAACCGGGTCTACCGGGTCGACAAGGTCACGGGCGAAGTCACCTCGTGCCAGTACGGCCTGCGCGAGGGCGCGGTCGGCAGCGTCGGCCTCACCGTGTGCTACGGCGCCGGCGAGGGTGCGAGCGCCCAGGCGCCTTCCGAATACGGCCTCGTCGCCTCCCGCCACACCCGCGAGGCGGGGGTGTTCCGGGTCAATTATCGCACGGGCGAGATGAGCATCTGCTACGTCCAGCTCCAAAAGGAGGCCGTGGTCTGCACGGCGCAGGCCAATCCCACCGGACCGGAGGAAGCGGCGAGCCCCGTCCCCGGCCGGGCGAGCCCGAGCGTGACGCCCCCCCAAGGTGGTTCCGCGCGCCCTTGATCGCGCTCGTCCGCGTCGCGTTTGACGGCGCGGTCAGCCGTGCTAGGGCCTGCCGACGCCCGAAGCCCCGAGCCCGTTCCATGCGCCCTGCCGTCCCGAGCCGTCCCGTCGCCGCCGAACGACCGGCCCCCGGACGTTCGGCATGAGCGGGTCCGACCTGCGGCGCGCCGCCGCCGAGCGGGCCGTCGCCCTCGTGACGGACGGGATGCGCTTGGGGATCGGCACCGGCAGCACCGCCAACGCATTCATCGAGCTGCTCGGCGTCCGCGTCCGCGCCGGCCTCGACGTCGTCGGCGTGCCGACCTCCGAGGCGACGCGGGTCGCGGCGGAGGCCGCCGGCATCCGGCTCGCCACCCTCGAGGAGCTGCCGGAGCTCGATCTCACCATCGACGGGGCCGACGAGATCGACGGGCACATGCGCCTGATCAAGGGCGGCGGCGCCGCCCTCCTGCGCGAGAAGATCGTCGCCTTCGCGAGCCGCCGCATGGTGGTGATCGCCGACGCGGCCAAGCGCGTCGCGACCCTCGGCGCCTTCCCGCTGCCCATCGAGGTCAACCCGTTCGGCCTCGGCGCCACGCGGCGCGCGGTGGAGGCGGCCGTCGCGGCCGCCGGTTGCGCGGGCGCGATCGTCCTGCGCACGGGCGCGGACGGGGCACCGCTCCGCACCGATGGCGGCCATCACATCCTCGACGCGCATCTCGAGCGCATCCCCGATCCCGAGGCCCTCTCGGCCGCCCTGTGGGCGGTGCCCGGCGTGGTCGAGCACGGCCTGTTCCTCGGCCTCGCCACGGGGGCGATCCTGGCCGAGGCGCGGGACGGGACGGCGCACGTGACCTGCCTCGGCGCCGTCTGACCCATCCCCGATCCCTCGCCCGATCCCTCGCCCGACCCGCATCGTCGAAGACTTCCCGGAGCCTCCTCCATGTTTCGCCCCCTGGCCTCCAGCTCCCACGCCCTGCGCGCCGCACTGGCGGGCGCCGCGCTCCTGATCGCCCCGGCGGTCCACGCCCAGGCGCCGCAGAAGCCGGCCGCCCCGCAGAAGGCCACGCCGGCCAAGCCCGCGCCCCCGGCGCCCGCGACACCGGCGGCGAACAACCAGGCCCCGGCTTTCGCCCCGTCGCACATGGCGCTGGCCCGCGAGGTGATGCTGAGTTCGGGCATCGCCCGTTCGTTCGATTCCATCATCCCGGCCTTCAGCGAGCAGATCCGGCAGAACGCCGTGACGCGGCCCGAACTCGGCAAGGACCTCGACGAGGTGCTGGTCGGTCTCCAGCCCGAGATGGAGTTGCAGAAGCAGGCGATGATCGACACGGCGGCGCGCATCTACGCCACCCGCCTCACCGAGGCCGAACTCTCCGACATCGCCACCTTCTTCCGGTCGCCCGCCGGCAAGCGCTACGTCGAGACCCAGCCCCAGGTTCTCGACGGCATCGTCCAGGCCATGCAGGGCTGGACCCAGGAGGTCTCCGAATACGTCATGGTGCGCGTGCGGGCCGAGATGGTGAAGCGCGGCCACCAGCTTCAGTAAGGCGCCTCGGCGCCGCGGTGCGATCAGGCTTCTTCCCGCGCATGTCCCCGCGCATGTCCCTCGGCGAGCGCCTGCGCGGCACCGGAGCCCTCGCCCTGGCCGCCCTCCCCCTGGCGATGGTGGCGGCCAACCGCTCGAGCCCGGCGGTGATCGGGCTTGCCGCCCTCCTCTTCCTCGCCGCCACCCTGATCGAGGATCGGCGCGCCGCCTGGACTACCCTCGCGGCCCCCTTGCGCACGGGAGCGGGGCTCACAGCCCTCGCCTTCCTCGGCTGGTGCCTCGTCTCCATCGCCTGGAGCCCGTTTCCCACCCTGTCCTGGCGCACGACCGGCGAGTTCGGGCCCACCCTCCTGGCCGCCTACCTGCTGGCACGCCTCGCACCGGGCCGGATGCCGCCCGGGACGGCCATGGCCGCCGCCTGGATGCTGGGCCTCGCCGGGCTGGTTCTCGTGGCGGACCTCGCGACCGACCTCGCTCTGCGCAAGGCGCTGGGCACGCGGGTGGCCTACTTCATCTACAACCGCCCGGCCCTGACGATCCTGCTGGTCGCCGGCCCCTTCGTCGCCCTGCTCCTGCGCAGTGGGCACCGGCTGACGGCCGGTCTCATCGGGGTCGTGTCCGCCGTCGCGATCCTGCGCTCCGTGAGCGGCGCCGCCGCCCTCGGGCTCCTCGCCGGCACCGGCATGGCCCTGGCGGCGTGGGGCCTGCCCCGGCGTGCCGGCCTCGGCCTCGCCGGGGTCGCTTTGGCGCTGGCGGTGGCGCTCAGCCCCGTGGAGGGCGATCTCCTCCATCGCCTGATGCCGGAGGCGGCCCATGAGCGCCTCGTCCAGAGCAGTTCGCGGGCGCGCGTCGCCATCGCGCGGAGCTTCGGCGCGGCGGTGGCAGCCGATCCGTGGCGCGGGGCCGGCTACGGCACGGCCGGGCGCTTCGCCTGGACGCCCGCGGCCGACGGCATCGCGCCGGAATGGCACCGGATGCTGGCGGTGGGCCATCCGCACAACAGTTTCCTGCAAGTCTGGGCCGAACTCGGGGTCATCGGAGCCGGACTGATGGCGGCCCTCCTGTTCCTGACGCTCCGCGCCATCGCGGCGATGCCCCGCTTCCAGGCGGTGACGGCGCTCGGCCTCCTCGGCGCGGCGGCGGCGGTCGCCTTCGTCGAGCACGGCGCGTGGCAGGCCTGGTGGGTGGCCGGTCTCGGGGGCGCCGTGACCTGGTTGCGCGAGGGGTGGCTGCAGGAAGGCGGGGCCGAGACGGGCTGAGGCTCAGGCCGCCGCCGCCTCGACGCGGTTGCGGCCGGCATTCTTGGCCCGGTAGAGGGCGAGGTCCGCGCGCTTGAGCATGTCGGCCGGTCCCACGTCCTCGGGCCGGCGCCAGGACACGCCGATGGACACGGTGACGCCGATGGCCCGGGTGTCGCGCTGGATCGAGAACGGCACGGCCTCGATCCGCTCGCGGATGCGCTCGGCGATGGCGTGAGCCTCGGGTGCCTCGGCGTCGGGCAGGATGATCACCACCTCCTCGCCGCCGTAACGGGAGACGATGTCGATGCCCCGCGTGTGCGTGCGGATGCGATCGGCGAAGGCGCGCAGCACTTCGTCGCCGGCCTCGTGGCCCCAGGTGTCGTTGATGGTTTTGAACCGGTCGATGTCGAGCATAAGCGTCGCCACCGGGCGGCCGCGCAGCGCCGCCTCGGCGAACAGGGCACCGAGATGACTGTCGAGGTAGCGCCGGTTGTGCAGGCCCGTGAGCCCGTCCATGATCGCCAGCTCCATGGAGGCCTGGACGGCGCCCCGCAGGGTATCGGAGAAGCGGCGGCGGCGCACCTGCGTGCGGACGCGGGCCACGAGCTCGTTCCGGTCGACGGGGCGCATGAGGTAGTCGTGCACGCCGAAATCGAGGCCCCGCACCACGCGCGCCTTGTCGTGCGGCTCGGCGATCATCACCACCGGCATGGCCCGGGTCCGGTCGAGGGACCGTAGCTGGCTGCACAGGCGCAGGCCGTCGAAATCGGCGAGATCGAGGCTGACGAGGGCGAGGTCGAAACCGCCCTCGGTGGCCAGCACCAGGGCCTTGTGCGGATCGGCCTCGACGGTGACGCTGTGGTGCTGGCCGAGCGCCGTCGCGAGGCGGTCGGCGGAACTCGCGCGGTCCTCCACCAGCAGGATCGTGGCGTTCTGCCCGGTCTCGGCGGTGGCGAGCGCCAGGGGGTCGCCCATGCCGAAATCCCGGGAGGCCAGGGCGCGGCTGCGCAGCTCGTCCGTCACCGCCTTCAGCCGCACGAGGCTGCGCACGCGGGCGAACAGGGCGATGTCGTCGATGGGCTTGGTCAGGAAGTCGTCGGCGCCGGCATCGAGGCCGCGCAGGCGGTCGGAGGGCTGGTCGAGGGCGGTGACCATCACCACGGGCAGATGGGCGGTGTTGGGGTCGTTCTTGAGCCGGCGACACACCTCGAACCCGTCCATGCCGGGCATCATCACGTCGAGGAGGACGAGGTCGCACAGACCCTTGGCGCAGATCGCCAGGGCATCCGGGCCGTTCATGGCCGCCAGCACGTCGAAATACTCCAGGGAGAGCTTGGTCTCCAGGAGCTTCACGTTGGGGAAGAGATCATCGACGATCAGGATCCGGGCCGACATCTGTCCTCACGCGTTCGGATCGAAGGGGACACGCCCGATCAGACGGATATGCCGGGTCACGACGACTTGCCGTCACCGAGATATTGACGGACGGTGGCGAGGAACTTGGCGACCGAGATCGGCTTCGACAGGTAGGCCTCGCAGCCCCCCTCGCGGATGCGCTCCTCGTCGCCCTTCATGGCGAAGGCCGTGATGGCGATGACCGGGATCGACTTGAGGTCGTCGTCCTCCTTCAGCCACTTCGTGACTTCGAGGCCGGAGACCTCGGGAAGCTGGATGTCCATCAGGATGAGATCGGGCCGGTGGGCGCGGGCGAGTTCGATGGCCTCGATCCCGTTGGCGGTCTTGAGCGTTGCGTAGCCGTGCCCTTCCAACAGGTCGTTGAAGAGCTTCATGTTCAGCTCGTTGTCCTCGACGATGAGCACCGTCTTTGTCATGGCCCATTGTTCCCGGCGTTCGAGCGGCTCATTGTTCTTCGAGGCATGGCCCGCGCAATGAGATGTAACGGATACATGTTGACGAAACGCAAATCCGCCAATGACCGTGATTCGGCCGAGCGCCTCGCCCTGGCGATCCTCGCCTGGATGGCCACGGACGACGAGCGGCTCTACCCCTTCCTCAACGCCACCGGGGTGACCCCCGACACCCTGCGGGCGAGCGCGCAGGATGCCGGATTCCTGGCCGGGCTCCTCGACCACGTCATGGGCGACGAAGCCACCCTGATGGCCGCGGCGGAGGCCCTGGCGGTGCCGCCCGAGCGGATCGCGGCGGCCTGGGGCCGACTCTCGCCCATGGAGTTCGACGACGGATTTTCGGATCAGGGGACGCGGGGCGACGACGTCTGACGGCGCCCCGCGTCCGCCCATTCGAGGCAGGTCCGCCCGACCGATCGATCGGAGCGGTGGACGGGCCACTCCCGTCGCGGTGAGAGGGGCGCCTCCGCATCATCCGCCCTGCCGGCGGATCGACGCCGCTCCGGGAGCCGATGCCCTCGCGCTGCGCCCGACCGCGTTGGGTCGGGCCACATCGCGAGGCCTTCGCTTTGCCGCGCTCTTTTGCGCCGAACCGGCATCCACTTCGGCGGAGAGTGCTCTAGGACTTGCAGTCGGTGGCGGCCGGGAGCTTGTCGAGGCGGCTGAGATTGCCCGCCACGGCGAATTCCCCGTAATCGAGGCGCAGGTTGCCGCTGACGCCGTTCTCGTAGAGGTCGAAGGTCAGCACGTAGATCGGCGTGCGCTCGCCTTCGCCGGCGGTGAAGTAGCTCAGGGTCACCGGCCAGTGGGTCATGCCCGCCATCTCCCCCTCGCGCAGGGGCTTGTCGCGGTCGGCTTTCGGCTTCGCGGCGCCCTCGCCCGCGGCTTCCTCCTGAGGCGCCCCTTCCTTGACGGAAGCGGTCGTGGCCGGGCGCCCGATCACCGCCAGGGTGTCGTAGACCTTCCGGCCGTCGTCGGTGCCGTCGTAGACCTTCACCGAGAGGGTCGTCCGGCCCTCGCGCGCCGCCGCGATGAGGCGGCGCATGTGGACCGTCGGGAACAGCACCTCTCCGCTCGCCTGGAACCCGTCGCGCTTGGGCTCCTTCAGGCGAACCTTGAGGGCATCGGCCACCGTCTCGGCGGTGCCGTCCACGGATTGGCCGGGCGTGCCGTTGAGCAAAGTGCTGACCTTGAAGCGGTAGCTGCGCCCGTCGGCGCTCTCGAAGGTGGTGTTGCGCAGGTCCGAGGTGCGGCTGCCGGTCTCGCCGCTTTCCAGCACCGTCACCTGCCGGGTCTGCATCGTGTAGCCCTTGCAGGCGTCGCCCGAGAAATCGATGACGATGCGCCCGCGCGCGCTCTCCACCGCCCGGGTGCCGCCGCTCTGGGCGAGCGACAGGTCGTAGACCGCGCGGTGGCTGGCGAGGGGCACGGGCTCGGCGGCCGACGCCCCGCTGGCGGACAGGATGAGGCAGGCCGTGGCGCGGGACAGACGCATGAAGTCTCCTGCCGGGGGGTTGGCGGGGTCGGACCGGCGCACCGTTCGGCACGCATGGACTGCCCGTCAGATAGGCCGCCCGTCACCCACCGGCAATGCGAGTCCCTCGCGGCGGAGAGAGCCGGGCACGGCTTTGCGAACTCGTCCTTGCAAACCTGGGTTTGCAAACTTGGCTTTGCCAACTTGGCTTTGACGGTGAAAACCCCGTCGCCCGCCCGAACGCGGTCAAGGCCGCTCTTGCCTCGGACTCGGGCGCTCCTGTACGGTTCGACCGTCGCCGAAGAGAGCCCGAGGCGAACGTCACCTGTCCGGTCCCGGGACCTTACGCTGCGGAGCTCCGCCGCCGGTCCTTCGCGCCCGTGATACATGCGGTGATCGGTGCACGATGTCGGAGGGGGCGATGACCGAAACGGTTCCGAGCTGGTCGGACGAGCGCGTCGATCTCCTGCGCCGCCTGTGGCAGGACGGCCTGAGCGCGAGCCAGGTCGCCACGCAACTCGGTGGCGTGACCCGCAACGCCGTCATCGGCAAGGTCCATCGTCTCGGCCTGTCCGGCCGCGTGGCGAAGGGGCCCGACACCCTTCCCCGCAAGAAGCCGGTCCGCGAGGGCGCGGGCCAGGAGCCCGGACAACCGGAATCCGCGGACCACGAGACCGGGCATCGGGACACCGAAATCCAAGGGCTCGGGATCGATGCCCCCATGCTCGGGACCGTGGGCCGGGACAGCGAACCGTCCGGAACCGCGGCGGTCGAGGCCGGATCCGTCGTCGCGATGCAGCCCGCTCCCGCGGATACGCGCGCCGCGCCGGTGCCCGTGGCCCGGATCGAGGCCGTGGGCTTGGCGGCCTCGCGCAGGGTCACGATCATGGATCTGCGCGAATCCATGTGTCGCTGGCCCCTCGGGGACCCGACGTCGCCCGATTTCCACTATTGCGGCGACCGCGCCATCACCGGCCTGCCCTACTGCACCCACCACGCCCAGATCGCCTACCAGCCGGCGGCCGAGCGCAAGCGCGACCGCAGGGTCGGCGGATTTCGCTGAGGCGATCGCGATCGTCGTGCCGCCGGGACCCCGAGCGGGTCACGCTCCGCGCTTGCGGCCGGCGCGTCACTCGGTGCCGGCGAACATCTCGTCGAACGAGTAGCCCGAGCCCCGGACCGTGCGGATCGGGTCGCTCTGCCGGGGCCGGTTCAGGGCCTTGCGCAAACGCCCGACGTGCACGTCCACGGTACGCTCGTCGATGTAGACGTCGTGCCCCCAGACGCCGTCGAGCAGCTGCTCGCGCGAGAACACGCGCCCGGGACTGCGCATGAGGAATTCGAGGAGCTTGAACTCCGTCGGACCGAGATGGATCTCGCGGCCCTCGCGGCGGATGCGGTGGCTGAGACGGTCGAGCTCGATGTCGCCGGCCACCAGCAGGTTGGCCACGTGGGCCGGCTTGGCCCGGCGCAGGAGGGCGCGCACGCGGGCGAGCAGTTCCGGCACGGAGAACGGCTTGACGATATAGTCGTCGGCCCCGGTGCCGAGGCCACGGATGCGGTCGCCCTCCTCGCCCCGGGCCGTCAGCATGATCACCGGCAGGCGCTCGGTCTCCCGGCGCGCCCGGATCCGGCGGCACAGCTCGATCCCCGACAGGCCGGGCAGCATCCAGTCGAGCAGCACGAGGTCGGGCACCTGCTCCTGCATCCGCAGGTCGGCCTCGTCGCCGCGCGCGGCGGAATCGACCTCGAACCCTTCGGCCTCGAGATTATAGCGCAACAGGAGGGTCAGGGCCTCCTCGTCCTCGACGATGAGGATCCGCGTACTCATCACAACCGCCCGCTCATGCGGCCCGGAACCCCGCCCGACCCATGGCGGGGCGGGCAGGGCTCGAACCCTTGGTCTTTCGCGCCCTCGACGAGGGCTCCCCTCAGGCGCCCGTGGTCAGGCCGAGGGGCGGCATGTCCACCGTGGCGTAGTTCGAAGCGTCGTTCTTGGGACGATCGCTCTCCGCCAGGCTGTTGGCGCCGGTGACGAGGTAGTGAATCGTCTCGGCGATGTTGGTGGTGTGGTCGCCGATACGCTCGATGTTCTTGGCGACGAACAGCAGGTGCGTACAGAACGAGATGTTGCGCGGATCCTCCATCATGTAGGTCAGGAGTTCGCGAAACAGCGAGTTGTACAGGGCGTCGATGGCGTCGTCGCGCTCCCATACGTCGAGGGCCGCCTTGGTGTCGCGGCTGGCATAGGCGTCGAGGACGTCCTTGAGCTGCTCCTGCACCAGGTCGCTCATGTGCTGGACGCCGATGACGATCTTTTGCGGCTGGATCTGGTCCGCGATCGCCACCACGCGCTTGGCGACGTTCTTGGCGAGATCGCCGATGCGCTCGAGGTCGTTCGAGACCCGGATCGCCGACACGGTCTCGCGCAGGTCGATGGCCATGGGCTGGCGCCGGGCGATGAGTAGGATCGAGCGCTCCTCGATCTCGCGCTGCAGGGTGTCGAGACGGTGATCGGCGGCGATGACCGCCTGGGCCAGGGGCACGTCGCGGCGCACGAGGGCGTCGCTCGCCTCCGTCATCATCTTCTCGGCGATGCCGCCCATCTCGGAGATGGACCGCCGCAGGTCTTCGAGGTCGGTGTCGTAGGAACTGACGATGTGGTCGGGCATGTCGCACTCCTCGGTCAGGTCTCGTTCGGGGAACCCTGCCACAGGGCGGGGTGGGGCGGGCTGCGGCGGAGGAGCCGCCCCCTCTCCCAAGAAATCAGCCGAAGCGGCCGGTGATGTAGTCCTGGGTCTGGCGCTTCTCGGGGTTCATGAAGATCCGCGTGGTCGGACCGAACTCGACGAGTTCGCCGAGATACATGAACGCCGTGAACTGCGAGATGCGCGCCGCCTGCTGCATGTTGTGCGTGACGATGACGATGGTGAATTCGGACCGCAGCTGCTCGATGAGCTCTTCGATGCGGCCCGTCGAGATCGGGTCGAGGGCCGAGGTCGGCTCGTCGAACAGGATCACCTCGGGGCGCTGCGCCACCGTGCGGGCGATGCACAGGCGCTGCTGCTGGCCGCCCGAGAGGCCCATGCCGGACTGCTTGAGCTTGTCCTTCACCTCGTCCCACAGGGCAGCCTTGCGCAGGGACTCCTCCACGCGCACGTCGAGGTCGGCTTTCGGCAGCTTTTCGTAGAGGCGCAGGCCGAAGGCGACGTTGTCGTAGATCGACATCGGGAACGGCGTCGGCTTCTGGAACACCATGCCGATGCGCGAGCGCAGCTCGTTCAGGTCGACCCTGGCGTCGAGGACGTTCTGGCCGTCGAGCAGGATCTCCCCTTCGGCGCGCTGGTCGGGGTAGAGGCTGTAGATGCGGTTGAAGGTGCGCAGCAGGGTCGATTTCCCGCAGCCCGACGGACCGATGAGTGCGGTGACCTGCCGGTCGTGGAAGTTGAGGTTCACGGATTTCAGGCCGTGGAAGGTGCCGTAGTAGAAGTTCAGATCCTTCACGGCGATGCGGACGGGGGAACTCTCGTCCGCCTTGTGGCGGCCGGTGAGCTGCGCGGAGGTGATCCCGTTGGCGGCGTTCATCGGTTGCGGGTCCTTCAGGTCGAACGGGGGCGGGGCGAACGGGGCGCGGATCAGCGCGCGCGCTCGCTCTTGATGACGAAGCGGGCCACGATCGAGAGGGCGAGGATCGTGACGGTGATCAGGAGGGCGCCGGCCCAGGCGAGCTGCTGCCAGTTGCCGTAGGGCGAGAGGGCGAACTGGTAGATCATCACCGGCAGGTTCGGCACGCCGCCCATGAGGTTGGGTGAGAACCAGCTGTTGTTGTTGAGCGCCGTGAACAGGAGCGGCGCGGTCTCGCCGGCGATGCGGGCGAGCGCCAGGATGATGCCGGTGACGATGCCGGCGGAGGCCCCGCGCCACGTGATGGCGGTGATCACCTTGGAGGGCGGGGCCCCGAGCGCCGCGCCGGCCTCGCGCAGGGTCGAGGGCACGAGGCGCAGCATGTCCTCGGTGGTGCGGACGATGACCGGGGTGGCGATGATGGCGAGCGCCACGGCGCCGGCCCAGCCCGAGTAGCTCCCCATGGGCCGCACCATCAGGGTGTAGACGAACAGGCCGATGAGGATGGAGGGTGCCGAGAGCAGGATGTCGTTGAGGAAGCGGATGAGGTCGGCGAGCTTCGAGTTGCGGCCGTACTCCGCGAGGAAGGTGCCGGCCATGACGCCCACCGGCGTCGCGACCAGGATGCCCAGGAAGGTCATCACCAAGCTGCCGAGGATCGCGTTGGCGATGCCGCCGCCCTCGGAGCCGGGCCCGGGCGTCGGCTCGGTGAAGAGGAGCGGCGAGAACCCCTTCACGCCCTCGATGATCAGCATGGCCAGGATCGAGCCGAGCACGAGGATGCCGATGAGGGTCGCGACCGTGCTGGCGCCGATGAGCAGCTTGTCGGCGACCCGGCGTCCCGAGCGGACCCGGCTCGCCTGGAGGGGCGGCGCGGCGGTGACGGTGTTGAGCGCGTCCATGGTGGTGTCTCCGGCCGGACTCAAGCGACCTTCACGCGCCGGACGAGCAGGCGGGCGACGATCAGGACGAGGAAGGTGATGACGAACAGGATGCAGCCGAGCGCCATCAGGGAGTTCAGCTGCAGGCCGTCGGCCTCGTTGAACTCGTTGGCGATGCGGGACGCGATGGTGGAGCCCGGATCGAACACCGAGGCCGAGAGGCGGTTGGCGTTGCCGATGACGAAGGTCACCGCCATGGTCTCGCCGAGGGCGCGGCCGAGGCCGAGCATGATCGCGCCGATGATCGAGACCGAGGCCTGGGGCACGAGGACGTGGCGCACCACCTCCCAGGTGGTGCAGCCGATGCCGTAGGCGCTCTCGCGCAGCACCGTCGGGATCTGGTCGAGCATGTCGCGGGTGATCGAGGCCACGAACGGCACGATCATGATGGCGAGGATGATGCCGGCGGTGAGGATGCCGACGCCCGAGGGCACGCGGGCGTAGAACAGGGTGCCGACGATGGGCATCCCCTCCACGAGGTTCGACACCGGCATCTGCACGAAGCGGGCGAACAGGGGCGCGAAGATGAACAGGCCCCACATCCCGTAGATGATGCTCGGCACCGAGGCGAGGAGCTCGATGGTCATCGCCACGGGCTTGCGCGCCCAGCCGGGGCAGAGCTGCGTCAGGTAGATGGCGATGCCGAGGGACAGCGGCACGCCGATGAGGAGAGCGAGGATCGCCGAGGCCAGGGTGCCCACGATGGCGACGAAGGCACCGTATTGCTCTTGTCCGATGTTCCAGGCGCTCGAGGTGATGAAGCCGGGGCCGAACTCGGCGAAGGCCGGCCAGCCGCCATACGCGATGGAGGCGAGGATGCCGAAGAGAACGAGGAGGACGAGGATCGCCGAGGCGTAGGAGGCGGTCCGAAACAGGGTGTCGCCGAGGCCGCCGGGCTTGCGCCGGGCCGGAGCGGCGGTCCGCGTCAGGGAGATCTGTTCAGTCAAGGCGCCCATCCGAAATCGTCTCTTCTCTCTGCGGCGTCTACAGCGCGGCGTGCCCCGAGGCGAGCCCACCGTCGCCGGGCCCACTTTCGCCCATGGGACGGGCCCGGCGCATGCACCGGGCCCGTCGATGGATCACCTGTCCTCCGTGGAGGAGGGCTCAGTTGTTGTAGACGGGCTTGCCATCCTTGGTCTTGATGGTCTTCCAGGCCTCGTGGATCAGGCCGACGACGTTGTCGGGCAGCGGCACGTAGTCGAGGTCGACGGCGAGCTTGTCGCCGTTCTTGTAGGCCCAGTCGAAGAACTTGAGCACGTCGGCGGTCTTGGCCGCGTCGGCCGGCTCGCGGTAGACGAGGATGAAGGTCGCGGCGGTGATCGGCCAGGCGTCCTCGCCGGCCTGGTCGGTCAGCGAGATGCCGAAACCGGGGGCGGACTTCCAGTCGGCGCTGGCGGCTGCGGCCTGGAACGCCTTGTCGTCGGGCTGCGGGAACTTGCCGGCCTTGTTCTGGAGCAGGGTGTGGCTGAGCTTGTTCTGCTTGGCGTAGGCGGACTCGACGTAGCCGATGGCGTTGGGGACCTGCTTGACGGTGGCGGTGACGCCCTCGTTGCCCTTGCCGCCCTGGCCCACGGGCCAGCTCACCGTGGTGGCGGCACCGAACTCCTTCTTCCAGGGCTCGGAGACCTGGGAGAGGTAGGTGGTGAAGATGTTGGTCGTGCCGGACGCATCCGAGCGGTAGACCGGGGTGATGTTGGCGTCGGGGAGCTTCACGCCTTCGTTGAGCTTGGCGATGCGGGCATCCGACCACTTGGCGATCTTGCCGGCATAGATGTCGGCGACGATCTCGCCGGTGAGCTTGAGCTTGCCCGGCTCGACGCCCGGGATGTTCACCACGGGGACGACGCCGCCCATCACGGTGGGGAACTGGACGAGGCCGTCCTTCTCGAGGGCCGGTCCCTTCAGGGGCGCGTCGGTGGCGCCGAAATCGACGGTCTTGGCCTGGATCTGCTTGATGCCGCCGCCCGAGCCGATGGACTGGTAGTTCAGGCCCATGCCGCTTTCCTTACGGTAGGCCTCGGCCCACTTGGAATAGACCGGGAACGGGAAGGTTGCGCCAGCACCCGTGATGTCGGCAGCCAGGGCGGAGGTGGCGAGCTGGGCGGTCGCGAGCCCGAGGGCAAGCGCGTAGGCGAAGGGTTTCACGAGGCTCTCCGTGTCTGTCGAGCGGGAGGGGGGACCGAAGGGCCCGCGCGATCCGCGCGCCCTAGATCCGCCACGACCCGTTAGCCGCCCGATGGTGCGGCTCTATGACCACGACGTGACATACGGATGACAGCGCCCGCCCATTCCCCGCGGCGGCGCGGCTGAATGGCACGGTCCTTGGACTTCGTGCGTTGGCAACACCTGCGCTCAGCACCGTGTCTTGGCGCCGTGTGGTGGCACGATGCGGCTCGGGGGAAACGATGGCGATGAACGAAGCGGACCGCGAAGAGGCGCCGTCGGGCGGCGATCCGGTGGGCGATCCGGGCGAGGGCGAGTTCCTCGACCTCCACGTGCAGCGCGAGGCCCTGGAGCGCAGGCTCGTCCTCGTTCAGCAGCAGCAGCAATTCGGTACGAATGCGGAGGCGATCGCGCAGGCCGGCACCGAGGAGCGCGAAGCCCTGCTCGACCTCGATCGGGTGCTCACCCTGATCCGGGCGGCGGAATATCGGCGACAGCCGGGCGCGCGGCGCTGGTAGGCCCGCGCAGTCCGGGGACGTTCAGTCCATCCGGCGGCGGTCGCGCTCCTTGTGGCGCAGGCGCAGGAGGAGGTCGATCTGGCTGTCGGGGATCGGCAGCGTGTCGCAGGTCTCCTCGTAGAGGGAGCGCAGGGCGTTGCCGAGGCGGTAGCGCGTCTCGTCGGTCAGCGTGGGATGCGCGTCCCCGTCGTGTTCGTGGTCCATGCCCATTCCGGTGATTCTCTGGTCCACGTCGCAGTCCCTCGTCTCGAGCGATGTTCAACGCCGACGCCGAATCAGGCGCGTGCCCGTCACCACGTGAGAGTCCGCGATCATGGTAAACAAAATCTTAACGCTGTCCGTGTCCCAGGTGCATCACGCATCCGCCGATTGAAGCAGGCGGGCGGCCGCGGCGCGGGCCTCGTCGGTCACGGTGGCGCCGGCGAGCATCCGGGCGATCTCCTCGCGCCGGGCCGGGGCGGCCAGGGACGCGACCCGGGTGGCGACCCGGTCGCTGCCCTTCACCGGGTCCTTGGCGATGAGGAAATGGGTCTCGGCCCGGGCGGCCACCTGAGGCGCGTGGGTGACGGCCACCACCTGAACCCGGGTGGCGAGGCGCCCCAGGCGGGCGCCGATGGCGTCGGCCACGGCCCCGCCGACGCCGGTGTCGATCTCGTCGAAGATCAGGGTCGGCGCCGAGCCCTTGTCGGCGAGTACGACCTTGAGGGCGAGCATGAAGCGCGACAGCTCGCCGCCGGACGCGACCTTCATCATTGGCCCGGGCCGGGTGCCCGGATTGGTCTGCGCCCAGAACTCGACGCGGTCGTAGCCCGCGGCATCCCGCGAGTCCGGGTCGGTGCTGATCTCGGTGATGAAGCGGGCGCGTTCGAGCTTGAGCGGCGGCAATTCGCCCTTCACCGCCGCGTCGAGGGCCTTGGCCGCCTTGCGGCGCCCCTCGGTGAGCTTCGTCGCCGCCTTGGCGTAGGCGGCCTCGGCCCCCGCCAGGGTCTTTTCCAGGCCGCCGAGGGCCTCCTCGCCGGCATCGATGGCGGCGACGTCCGACGCGTAGCGCTCGCGCAGCGCCGCGAGATCGTCCACGGGCACGTCGTACTTTCGCGATGCGGCGCGGAGCGCGAACAGCCGCTCCTCGACCCGCTCCAACTCGCGCGGGTCGAACTCGGCCTCGCGCAAGGCGGCGTCCAGAACCGTATGGGCCTCGTCGAGGGCCGTCAGGGCGGCATCGAGGGCGGCGACGCAGGGCTCGACCAGGGCGGGCAACTGTCCGGCCCGACGCTCGAGCTTGCGCAGGGCGGAGGAGAGGTGGGCGACGCCCGGACCACCCGACGCCTCGATGGCCTCGTTGAGTTCACGGGCGACCTTCTCGCCCTGCTGCATCACCGTGCGGCGCTCGGCCAGGGCCGTCTCCTCGCCGGCCTTCGGATCGAGGGTCTCCAGCTCGTCGACGGCGTGGCGCAGGAAGTCGACCTCCTTGCGCGCGGCCTCCACCCGGGCCCGGTGCTCGGCGAGGCTGGCGCGGGCGGCGCGCACGCGCTTGGCCGCCTCGCTCACCTGACCGAGGGGCGCCTGGAGGCCACCGAAGGCGTCGAGGATGGCGCGATGCGTCCCCGGATCGGCGAGCGCGCGATCGTCGTGCTGGCCGTGGATCTCCACGAGGGCGAGGCCGATGGCGCGCAGGACCTGCACACCCACGGGCTGGTCGTTGACGAAGGCCCGGGTGCGGCCGTCGGCCATCTGGATGCGGCGCAGGATGAGATCGCCCTCGGTGTCGAGGTCGGCCTGCGCGGCCAGCGCCCGGGCGGGGTGGTCGAGGCCGATGTCGAACACGGCGGTCACGGCGCCCTGCGCCTCGCCGTGGCGCACGAGCCGGCCGTCGCCGCGTCCGCCGAGCGCCAGGGCGAAGGCGTCGAGCAGGATCGACTTGCCCGCCCCCGTCTCGCCGGTCAGGACGCTGAGGCCCTCGCGAAAGTTCAGGTCGAGCTTGTCGATGAGGACGATGTCGCGGATCGCGAGCTGGCTCAGCATGCCGCGGATTCGGCCCTGTTGAAAACGGTGGCCACGTCTGGGTGCCTCACGAAACGCCCTAGAGGCATTCTCCCCCGCAGCGACGGGCGCGGGAGCCATGTGTGAGGATCTCTTAGCGGGATTCGGGGCGGGACGAAATCACCCGCCTCCGGCGGCGGGGACGCACGCGCTCCGCAGAACGGCGGCCCCGAGCGGGGCCGCTGGCTCAGGTCACTGCGCTTCGGCGGTCCGGCCGACGACGCCGCGATAGACCTTGCTCAGCCACGAGGACTTTTCCTCGCGCGGCTCCAGGCCGCCGTTCTGCAGGAGCGCGAAGGCGTCCTTGTACCAGGGGCTGTCGGGGAAGTTGTGGCCCAGCACGGCGGCGGCTGTCTGCGCCTCGGCGGTGATGCCGAGCGCCATATAGGCCTCGACGAGGCGCTCCAGGGCTTCCTCCGCGTGGCGGGTCGTCTGGTACTTGCTCACCACATCGCGGAAGCGGTTGATGGCGGCGGGGAAGTTGCGACGCTCGAGGTAGAAGCGGCCGACCTCCATCTCCTTGCCGGCGAGCTGGTCGCGGGTGATCTGGATCTTGGCCTTGGCGTCGGTCGCGTATTCCGAGGTCGGATACTTCTGGACGAGCTCCTGCAGTCCGGCGAGCGCCTTCTCCGAGCGATCCTGATCGCGGGTCACGTCGGGGATCTGCTTGTAGTGCGACATCGCCATCAGGTACTGGGCGTAGGCCGCGTCCTTGCTCGCCGGGTGGCGCTGGAGGTAGCGCTTCGAGGCCGAGATGGCGTCGTCGTACTTCTGGCCCTCGTAGTTCGAGTAGGCCGTCATCAGCAGCGCGCGGCGCGACCAGTCGGAATAGCTGTAGGCCTTATCGAGCTCGCCGAATTTCTTTGAGGCGCCCTCGTAGTCCTTGTCCTCCATCCGCGCCAGGCCGTCGCTGTAGAGCTTGTCGGCGGGAACATCCGGCACGACTTCCGGCTTGTACTTCTCGGCGAAGGGGTTGATCGAATCGAGGGCGTCGCAGCCGCCGAGGCCCACGCCGCAGAGCGTGAGAAGCACGGCCGCCATCGCACCGCGGTTCGGATGAGTGAGGCGCATTCCGGTACTTCCCCCAACAGGCGGCCCGCTCGGGACGCGCGTCGTCAAGCCATCACAGGTGTCGGTCGCGTGGCTGACGGCGTGATGCCACGGTCCGGCTGCGTTGCCCAGCGGACCTTGCCCCGTTTCACGGACGATTCACCGTGGCGCGCGATTTGGGCGTGAAAACGGCGGCCGGCCCGGCCTGTGCCCTGAGCCCACCGATTTGCGGACCGGATGTTGCGGGCCCGCTACAGATCCCGCTGTCAGAGTTCGCCCGCGAAGGCGGCGAGGCCGAGGCTGTTGCCGAATTCGGCGAGGCTGGTCTCGCGGCGCGGGCTGGCGGCTTCGACGATGGCGTAGTTGGCCCGGTCGGAGAACAGGGCGGTCAGCACGCCGACGTTCATGCGGTGGCCGCCGCAATAGGAGCGGTAGGCGCCCTGGAGCGGCAGGCCGGCAAGCGCGAGGTCTCCGACGGCGTCGAGGAACTTGTGGCGGACGAACTCGTCGGCGTAGCGCAGGCCCTCGGGGTTCACGACCGCCGTCTCGCCCACCGCGACGGTGTTCTCGAGGGAGGCGCCCAGGGCAAACCCGGCCTTCCAGTAGCGTTCGACGTCGCGCATCATCCCGAAGGTGCGCGCGCCCGCGATCTCGCGGCGATAGGCGGAGGGGGTGAGGTCCATGGCCTTGCGGCTGCGGCCGATCACCGGGTTCTCGAAATCGATCTCCACGTCGAGGCGGAAGCCGCGGTCGATGGGGCGGAGCTCGGCGAAGGCGCGGTCCACCTCGATGCGGACGGGGCGCAGCACCTTGATCCAGCGCCGGGCGGCGCCACAGGTGGTGAGGCCGACGGCGTCGATGGCCTGCACGAAGGGACGGGCGCTGCCGTCGAGGATCGGCATCTCGGGGCCGTCGATCTCGACGAGGACGTTGTCGAGCCCGAGCCCGTATAGGGCGGACATCAGGTGCTCGATGGTGGCCACGGCGCCCGTCTGGACATCGCCGATGACGGTGCAGAGTTCGGTGGCGGACACGCAGGCGTGGTGGGCTTTGATGAGGCGATCGTTGCCGGTGGGCATGCCGGTGCGGAGGAACGCGATTCCGTGGTTCGCCGGCGCGGGGTGGAGGGTGATCTCCGCCGGGTTCCCGGAATGCACGCCGATCCCCCTGAGGGTGGCCGGTGCCTTGAGTGTCGTTTGATGGTTCGTTCGCATTCCATAGCCCTCGGCCGTGATCGAACGCAGGCCTCCTTCGAGGGAGGCAAGTCGTTCCCGTGATCCGTCCGCTGCTTGAAGCCCCGCGAGCGCGGGCGGCGAAACCGCCGCGCTTTTCGTTCCAAAATTCGTATAGCCCCGCCCCAAACCGGGACCAAATCACGGATTCTTACGCTGTGTTACAATGCAGCGTTTGGAGAGTGATCGAAAAACCTCTGCGCGATCAATCGCTTGACCACGCACGTCACCCGAGGTCGCAAGACCCCGGGTGCGTTGCAAAAACACATCAGACCGGACGGAGATGGGCCCCGTCCGGGGCGTTCAGTTGGCCTGGCGACGGAGGAAGGCCGGGATCTCGAGCTGATCGTCGTCCATCATCCGGGCCTGCGGGGCCTGTACCCGGCCCTGCGGGTCGAGGTTGCCCTGGGCCGGGCGGTAGCCCTGGGCGGCGGGCGCGGGCGCCCGCTTGGCGTAGTCGGCGGGGGCCGGCGGCACCGGGCTGGCCGGAGCGCGCACCGGCACCGGCACGGGGGCGGCCTCGGCCTCCTCGCGGCGTCCGCCGAAGCCGACGGTGGCGAGGCGGCGCAGGAGCGTCATCCGCTTGGTATCGGCGGCGGGCTCCGCCGGCTCTTCGCCGCGGCTGGCGCGGAGCTGGGCCTGGGCCGGCATCGGCAGGTCCTGGATCTGCGGCATGCGCGGCGCGCGGGCGACGGCAACGGCCGGGCGCGGCGGCACGAACGGGCCGGCGGCCTGGAGGGGAGCCGGCTCCGGCAGCGGCAGAGGGGCCGGCTCGTACGCCATGGCGGCGCGGGGCTGGGTCTGGGTCAGCACGACCTCGTCGCGGATGACGGGGGCCATCTCCATCCGCACCGGCTCGACGGGGGCCATGGCCTCCGGCAGGGCGGTGCGCGGAGCCTGGACCGGCGCCGGAGCGACGGGGGCGGCGACCGGGGCGGCCGCGGGAGCGGTCAGGGGCTGGTCTTGTCCGGGGGCGCGAAAGGTGGTGGCGGGCTGCGCCGCCCGGGCCCTCGCTTCCGCCCGAAGCCGCTCGGCCACCTCGGCGATCCGCTGCTCGGTCTGCTGGATCTCGGGGTTGTTCTGCGAATGGGCCGTGATCAGGGCCGGCTCGATGCCGGTGGCGACCACGGAGACGCGGATGATGCCGTCGAGGCTCTCGTCGAAGGTGGCGCCGAGGATGATGTTGGCGTCCGAGTCGACCTCCTCGCGGATGCGGGTGGCGGCCTCGTCGAGCTCGTAGAGGGTGAGGTCGTTGCCGCCCGTGATGGAGATCAGCAGGCCGCGGGCGCCCTTCATCGACACGTCGTCGAGGAGCGGGTTGGCGATGGCCGCTTCCGCCGCCCGGTTGGCGCGGTTCTCACCGGAGGCCTCGCCGGTGCCCATCATGGCCTTGCCCATGCCGCGCATGATCGCGCGGACGTCGGCGAAGTCCAGGTTGATGAGGCCTTCCTTGACCATGAGGTCGGTGATGCAGGCGACGCCCGAGTAGAGCACCTGGTCGGCCATGGCGAAGGCGTCGGCGAAGGTGGTCTTCTCGTTGGCGACCCGGAACAGGTTCTGGTTCGGGATCACGATGAGCGTGTCGACGGCGGCCTGGAGCTCCTGGATGCCGGCCTCCGCCGTGCGCATCCGGCGCACGCCCTCGAACTGGAAGGGCTTGGTGACGACGCCGACGGTGAGGATGCCCATGTCGCGGGCGGCGCGGGCGATGACGGGGGCCGCACCGGTGCCGGTGCCGCCGCCCATGCCGGCGGTGATGAAGCACATGTGGGCGCCGGACAGCTGGTCGCGGATCTCGTCGATGACCTCGTCGGCGGCGGCCGAGCCGACCTCCGGGTGCGAGCCGGCGCCGAGCCCCTGCGTCACGCCGAGACCCATCTGGATCACGCGCTCGGCCTTGGAGGAGGTGAGGGCCTGGGCATCCGTGTTGGCGACGACGAACTCGCAGCCGAGCAGGCCGGATTCGATCATGTTGTTGACGGCGTTGCCGCCGGCTCCACCGACGCCGAAGACGGTGATGCGGGGCTTCAGTTCCCGGATGTCAGGTGCCTGCAGACTGATGGCCATGGGTGTCGAGCCTCTCGTGCCTTTCACGTTTCATTTGACGCCTCGATGGAGGGAGGCGCCGATTCTCGTCTGGCCGTTCGCGCCCACCCCCGATGCCGGGGGTTTGGGGCGCGATGGCGGTCGTTCCTCTAGAAACTCTCGCGGAGCCAGCGTCCGACGCGCGAGAAGTAGCCGTCCGTTCCGGTGCCCGCGAAGGCGCCGTGCCCACGTGGTTCGAAGTGCTCCGCGTGGGCCACCTGCGGGTAGACCAGGAGCCCCACCGCCGCCGAGAAGGCGGGTCCCTTGGCGGCCTCGGGGAGGCCGCGGATGCCGAGCGGCCGGCCGATGCGGACCTGCCCCTCCATCACCCGGCGGGCGACTTCCGGCAGGCCGACGAGCTGGCTCGCCCCGCCCGTGAGCACCACCCGGCGCCCGGCCTGGGCCGAGAAGCCGGCGTTGCGCAGGCGGTCCCGCACGAGTTCGAGGACCTCCTCGACGCGCGGGCGGATGATCCGCACGAGCTGCGAGCGCGGCACGTGGGTGGGGGCGTCGCCCTCGTCCTCGCCGACCCCGTGGACCGCGATCATGTCGCGGTCGTCCGACGCCGTGGGAAGCGCCGAGCCGTAGAGGGTCTTCAGGCGCTCGGCGGCCGCGACCCGGGTGGAGAGGCCGCGGGCGATGTCCATGGTGACGTGGTGGCCGCCGACCGCGATGGCGTCGACATGGACGAGGTGGCCGCCGGAGAACACGCCGACGCTGGTGGTGCCGCCGCCCATGTCGACGACGCAGACGCCCATCTCGGCCTCGTCGTCGACGAGCGCCGACAGGCCCGCGGCGTAGGGGGTGGCGATGACCGCCTCGACGCCGAGGTGGCAATGCTCCACCGCCAGCATGAGGTTGCGGGCGGCGGCGGCCTCGCCGGTGACCACGTGGAGATCGACGCCCAGCGCGTCGCCCATCATGCCCGACGGGTCGATGACCGCGCCCTGGCCGTCGATGGCGTAGCCCGTGGGCAGGGCGTGGAGCACGGCCCGGCCGGGGCTGACGCCGTGGGCGGAGGCCGTCTCCAGCACGCGCTCCACGTCCGTCCCCGTGACGGTGCCCGTGCGGGTGTTGACCCGGGCCTCGAAATGCTGGGAGCCGATGCGGCCGCCCGACATGTTGACGATGACGGACTGCACCTCGACCTTGGCCATGCGCTCGGCGGCGTGGACCGCCTGGCGGATGGCGCCCTCGGCGGCTTCGAGATCGACGATGGCGCCGCCCTTCAGCCCCTGCGAGCGCTGGTGGCCGATGCCGATGATGCGGGCGAAGTGGGTGCGACCGCGCAGGGTCGAGAGCGCCTCGGCCGGCTGAAGCTCGGCGATGAGGCAGACGATCTTGCTCGTCCCGATGTCGAGCACCGAGAGGGTGGTGCTCCGCCGGGCGGAGAGCGGCTTGAGCCGCGGGGTGAGGCCGTGCTGGTGGTGCATGGTGCTACCGGGCCGGGAACGCGGGGACAGTCGGCGTGGACGCGGGATGCGCCGGACGGATCGTGCGGCTCATGTCGCGGGTCACGTGGCGGCTCCCTTGGCCTTGGGCTTCTTCTGGGATTCCGCGCGGGCGGCGGCGGCTTCCTCGGTGAGCCGCACCACCACCCGGTCGGGCATGCGCAGGTCCACCGCGATGATGTCCTTCTCGAGGATGCGGGCGTCGCGCTCGAGGCGCACGAGGCGGGCGAGCGCGTCCGCCGCCCCGGTCTCGGGCAGGCGGATGTCGACGCCGTCGAGCTTGAGCGTCCAGCGCCGGCCGGAGACGTAGGTTCCGGCCTTAACCCGCTCGGCGAGGGTGCCGGCGGCCTCGATGAGGGCGAGGTAATCCTTGAGGCGCTCGTTGGCGCCCTCCCCCACCACGAGGGGGAGCGCGGCGTAGCGGTCGTCCCGCATCTCGTCGATCACCTTGCCGTCGGCGGCGATGACCGAGATGATTCCGTTGCGCTGCCACAGGGCGGCGGGCTCGCGCTCGACCTGGGTGATGACGATCTCGTTCGGGTACACCTTGCGCACGGAGGCGCTGGCGATGAGGGGCACCTGCATCAGCCGGTCGCGGACCTCGTTGACGTCGAGGAACACCACCGACGAGTGGCCGTCGATGCCGGCGGCCTGGAGCACTTCGCGCTCATAGAGGCGAGCGATCCCCGCGATGGTGACGCGCTCGACGCCGAAGCCGGCTAGGCGCGCGAGAATGTCGAAGGGGCGGCCGTTCTCGAGGACGAAGCGCTCGTAGCGGCCGCTGGCGACGAAGCCCGTCAGCGCCAGGGCGGCGAAGGACACGGACATGGCCAGGGTGCCGAGGTGGCGCGGGATGCGCCGCTCGATGGGCAGGGCGAGGCGCGAGCGGCGGCCCGGACCCAGGCGCCGCAGGCGTGCGGTCACGGCGTCGCGCAGGGCGCGGGCCGGGGCGAAGCCTGCGCCGCCGGAATGACCCGACCCGCTCAGCGGCCCAACGTTGCGTCCTCCACCATCCATTGGACGAGCTCACCGAAACTATGACCAGCGTGGGCTGCGATCTCCGGCACAAGGCTCGTCTTCGTCATGCCGGGTTGCGTGTTGACCTCCAGGACGACGAGGGCACCGGTTCCACCCGGTGTGTCGTCGAAGCGGAGGTCCGCACGGCTGATGCCCCGGCACCCGAGTGCTTGATGCGCCGTTAACGACAACTCTTGGACACGCTGGTAAAGATTTGGTTTAATTTCTGCCGGGAGGACGTGGATCGACCCCCCTTCGGCGTACTTCGCATCGTAGTCGTACCAGTCCCCCGAGGCGGTCTTGATCTCGATCACCCCGAGGGCCTTGTCGCCCATCACCGCGCAGGTCAGCTCGCGTCCGGCGACGTAGGTTTCGATAAGGATATCATCGCCGTAGCCCCAATCCGCCCGGCCGACGTCCCGGGGCGGCGGGGCGCTCGCGTCGCGCACGATGACGACGCCCATGGACGAGCCCTCGGCCACCGGCTTGAGCACGTAGGGCGGCGTCAGCAGGTGTGACTTCGCGGCCGCATGACGGTTAACGACGCGGCCCTCGGGAACGCTCACACCGGCCGCCCGCATGATCGTTTTGGCACGTTCCTTGTGCATGGCGAGCGCCGAGGCGAGCACGCCCGAGTGGGTGTAGGAAATGCGCAGCAGCTCCAGCAGGCCCTGGATCGTGCCGTCCTCGCCCGCCGGCCCGTGCAGGGCGTTGAAGGCGACGTCGGGCTTTAGGTCGGTGAGCACCGTGGCGATGTCCGGTCCGACATCGACGCGGGTCACCCGGTAGCCGCGGCCCTCCAGGGCCTCGGCGCAGGCGTTGCCGGAATTGAGCGAGACCGGGCGCTCGGAGGACCACCCGCCCATGAGGACGGCGACGTGCTGGGACATGGGAGGCTCCGGAAGGCGGATGCGGACAGGACAAGGGATCAGACGGGACCAATCCGACTGCGGACGGCGTCAAAGACCGCCGCGGCGGCATGGACCGGCAAGGCACCGATCCGGCGCAGGATGCGCGACGGCTCGATGCAGGCAATCTTGGACGGGCGCACCATCGAAGCGGTTTCGAGACCGGCAGCTTCGAGGTCCGAAATCGGAAGGTCTCCCGCCCTGTTCGCATGGCGTGCGCTGGTGATCATGGCGATCCAAACGAAGCCGGCCTCGGCTACGGCGGGACCGGAGATAACGACGGCCGGGCGGCGCTTTTCCGCGAGACGATCGGAGTATGGAAAAGGCACGACAATGACGGTGCCGGCGACGAGCGCCTGACGGTCAGAGGTTGGCATAGTCTTCGTCGTCGATGGGACTCGCCCATTCCGTGAAGGTCACGAACGGGTCCTCAACCTCCGGCTGCGCCTTCTCGATCCGGATCCCATCGGCCGTCAGCACATAGCGAAGGCGGTCTCCGGGCGCGATCCCGAGCTTGGCGCGAACCTCGGCGGGCAGGACAGTCTGGCTTTTCACGGAAACCTTGGAATAGGCGGTTCGAACGGCGTGGGCCATGACTGTACTCCAGAAGCGTCCTTACGACTTACCGACTTACAGCAGAGGCGTCGAGGCCGATGCGCTTGATCTCCCAATGTAGGTCGACGCCGCTGGTCTCGCGCACGCGCCGGCGCACCTCTTCGCCGAGGCCCTCGATGTCGGCCGCCGTGGCGCCGTCGCGGTTGATCAGGAAGTTGCAGTGCATGGGCGAGACCTCGGCGCCGCCGACCCGCAGCCCCCGGCAGCCGGCGGCGTCGACGAGCTGCCAGGCCTTGCCGCCGGGCGGGTTCTTGAAGGTCGAGCCGCCGGTGCGCTCGCGGATGGGCTGGGCGGCCTCGCGCGCCGCCGTGACCCGATCCATCTCGGCCTCGATGCTTTCGCGATCACCCGGACGGCCCCGGAACACGGCATGGGTGAAGATTACGTCGTCGGGGGCCCCGCTGTGGCGGTAGGCGAACCCCATCTCGGCGTGGCCGAACGTCCGCCGGTCGCCCTTCCGGTCGACGCCCTCGGCCGCGATCAGCACGTCCGTGGTCTCGCCGCCATGGGCCCCGGCATTCATGCGGAGCGCCCCGCCGATGGAGCCGGGGATGCCGCGGAAGAACGCGAGCCCGTCGAGGCCGGCTTCCGCCGCCGCCTTTGCGAGGCGCATGTCGGGCACGGCGGTACCGACGCGCAGGTGATCGCCGTCGATCGCGACCGACCCGAAGGCCTTGCCGCCGAGGCGCACCACCACGCCCGGCACGCCGCCGTCGCGCACGATGAGGTTCGAGCCGAGGCCGATCACCGTGACGGGGATCTCCGGGTCGAGGCCGGCCAGCAGGGCGGCGAGATCCTCCGCATCGGCCGGGGTGAACAGCACCTGCGCCGGGCCGCCGACCCGGAACCAGGTCAGGTCGGACAGGGGCTGGTTGGCGATGAGGCGCCCGCGCAGGGCGGGCGCGGCCGCGCGGATGGCGGGGGTGAGATCGGGGAAGGCGGGGGTGAGATCGGGGAAGGCGGTCATGGGTGCTGGTGCCTTTCGGCATAATCAATTAGAAATTGCAGAGCCGATGGGCGGGTGGGGGCATGGACAGGGCGATCGTTTTCACCCGCCCGGCGGCCCGTGCCCTGACCCGGATGCCGGCGACGACGGAGGCCCTGATCCGCGCCAAACTGCGCCAACTCGCCGAAGATCCGGACGCCCTGGTCAACAACATCAAGGCCCTGAAAGGTCAGGACGGCTGTCGCCTCCGCGTCGGCGATTGGCGGGTGATCTTCACGAGCGAGCCCGATCGGGTCATTGTGCATGATGTCGGACCGCGTGGGTCGATCTACGATTAGGACCAGCGACATGACCATCGTCCGCACGAGAACGCCGGCTGGCGAAGCGATCGTCATTCTTCCCGAAGCCGAGTTCGAACGCCTCGTCGCCCTGGCCGAGGACGCGTCGGATACACGCGACCTTGCCGCTTCGCGGACGCGGCTCGATACAGGCGCCAACGAGCTGTTGAGCGAGGCCGACCTCGATGCCCTGCGCGCGGCGCCGACGCCCCTCGTTTTCTGGCGCGAGCGCCGCGGCATGGCTGCGGCGGCGCTGGCCGAACGGGCCGGCATCACGGAGCCTGATCTCGCGGCGATGGAGCAAGGCGCATACGCGGGCGACACCACGGACTACCGATCTCTCGCCGCAGTGCTCGGCGTCGATCCGGACGATCTTCTGCCGGACGCCAAGGCCGCGTGAGCGTCTGTCACCCCGCCACCCCCCCGAGCGCCGCCAGCTCGCCCGGCAGGGCGTAGGCCCATTGGGTGATGTTGCCCGCGCCCAGGCACACGACGTAGTCGCCCGCCTTCGCCCGCCCGGCGACGATGCCGGCGAGATCCTCGGAGCGGTCCAGGGCGATGGCATCGCGGTGGCCGCGCGATTTGAGGCCCGCGACGAGGCCGTCGCGGTCCATGCCTTCGATGGGGGGTTCCCCGGCGGCGTAGACGGGGGCGACGATCACCGTGTCGGCGTCGTTGAAGCAGGTGCAGAAATCGTCGAACAGGGAGGCCAGCCGGGTGTAGCGGTGGGGCTGGACGATGGCCACCACGTTGCCGTCCGTGGAGGCGCGGGCGGCCTTGAGCACCGCCTTGATCTCCACGGGATGGTGTCCGTAATCGTCGAAGATCAGGGCGCCGTTCCACTCGCCGGTCTTGGTGAAGCGGCGCTTGACCCCGCCGAAGCCGGCGAGCGCCTTGCGGATCGCCTCCGGCTCGACGCCGAGCTCGTGCGCGACGGCGAGCGCCGCCGTGGCGTTGAGGGCGTTGTGCTTGCCCGGCATCGGCAGGACGAGGTCCTCCATCTCGATGCGGAAGCCCGGCCGCCGGTCGCGGATCATCACCCGGAACTTGCTCTGGCCGCCACGCAGATCGATGTCGATGAGGCGCACATCGGCCTGCGGGTTCTCGCCGTAGGTGATGATACGGCGGTCCTCGATGTGCCCGACGAGGTCCTGCACCACCGGGTGGTCGATGCACATCACGGCGAAGCCATAGAACGGGATGTTGTCGATGAAGCGCCGGAACGCGTCCTTGACCGCGTCGAACGAGCCGAAATGGTCGAGGTGCTCAGGGTCGATGTTGGTGACGATGGCGACATCGGCCGGCAGCTTGAGGAAGGTGCCGTCGGATTCGTCGGCCTCCACCACCATCCACTCGCCCTCGCCCATGCGGGCGTTGGTGCCGTAGGCGTTGATGATGCCGCCGTTGATGACCGTGGGGTCCATGTTGCCGGCGTCGAGCAGGGTCGCGACCAGGGACGTCGTGGTGGTCTTGCCGTGGGTGCCCGCGATGGCGACGCACGACTTGAAGCGCATGAGCTCGGCCAGCATCTCGGCCCGGCGCACCACCGGCAGGCGGCGCTCGCGGGCGGCGACGAGTTCGGGGTTGTCGCGCTGGATCGCCGTGGAGACGACCACGAGGGCGGCGTCCTCAACGTTCGAGGCGCTGTGGCCGACGAAGGTGCGGATGCCTTTCTCGGCCAAACGTCGGACGTTGGCGTTGTCCGAGGCGTCGGAGCCCTGGACGGTGTAGCCGAGGTTCATCATCACCTCGGCGATGCCGGACATGCCGATGCCGCCGATGCCGATGAAGTGGATGGGGCCGAGCTTGTCGGGCAGCTTCATGGGATGAACCAGTCCAGGCCGGGCGCACCCGAGGCGGCGCCCATGGAGGGGAAGATCAGGTGCGGGCGGCCGTGGCGACGACGATGTCGGCGAGGCGTTCGGCGGCGTCGTGGATGCCCGCGCTTTTGGCCGCTGCCGCCGCCGCGGTCAATTTCCCGCCCTCCGTGAAGCGGTCCACGAGTTCGGCCGCGAGGCGATCGGGCGTGAACTGGCTCTGGGGAATCGCCAGGGCCGCGCCGATGGAGGCCAGGGTCGCGGCGTTGGCGGCCTGATCCTGATCCAGCGCCCCGGGGAGCGGCACCAGGATCGACGGCCGGCCGATGGCGGCGAGTTCCGAGACCGTGGAGGCGCCGGACCGCCCGACGACGAGGTGGGCGGCGGCCATGCGGGACGGCAGGTCCTTGAAGAAGGGCGCCGCCTCGAAACCGCCGAGGCCGAGGCCGAGATAGAGGTTCTGCACCGCCGTGAGATCCTCGGCCCGCACCTGCTGGACGAGGTGGAGGCGGGCGCGCAGGTCCGCCGGCAGGCTCGCGATGGCTTTGGGCACCACCTCGCCCATCACCCGCGCGCCCTGGCTGCCGCCGAAGACGAGGAGGTGGAGGGGGTCGCCTGGCCCGACGGAGGGATAGGGCGTGGCCGCGGCCGCGATCACCGCCGGGCGCAGGGGATTGCCCGTGTGGGTGCGGGGCGCCAGCGCCTTGAGGGGCACGCCGCGCACTTGCCCGAAGCCCGTGGCGATGGCCCGCGCGCCGCGGGCCAGGAAGGCGTTGGCCCGGCCCATGACGGCGTTCTGCTCGTGCAGAACTGTCGGCACCCGCAGGATCTGCCCGGCGAGCATGGGCGGCACCGTGGGGTAGCCGCCGAAGCCCACGATGGCGGCGGGATCGAGGCGCTTGATCTGCCGCGCGGCGACGCCGAAGCCGCGCCCCAGGGTGAGGAGGGCGAGGCCGCGCTTCACCGGGGACCGGCCCGAAGGCGTGGCCGACGCGATGGTGACGATCTCGGAGGCCGGAAACCCCGTGGCGATGGAATCGACCCGCGCGTCGGTGGCGAGCACCACCCGCATCCCGCGCGCGCGCAGGACGTGGGCGAGGCTCTCGGCCGGAAACAGGTGGCCGCCCGTGCCGCCGGCACACAGGAGGATGGTAGCGGTGGCGACGGTCAACGCATCACTCCGGCGACGGTCGCCGGGGCGGTCCCCGGCGGCTTCTGGCTCAGGGTGGTGGTGCGCGGGCGCTTGCGGGTCAAGGCGACGAGGAAGCCCATGCCGAGGGCCAGGGACAGCATCGACGAGCCGCCGTAGGAGACGAACGGCAGGGTCATGCCCTTGGCGGGCATCAGCTGGACGTTCACCGCCATGTTGATGCAGGCCTGGAGCCCGAACAGGGTGACCAGACCCGTGATCGCCAGGCGCGAAAAGGTGTCGTCCGTGCGCCGGGCGAGTTTCAGGCCGCGCATGACCAGGTAGGCGAACAGCGACACGAGGCCGAGGCAGACGAGGACGCCGAACTCCTCGCCGATCACCGAGAACAGGAAGTCGGTGTGCGCGTCGGGCAGGTGGCGCTTGGCCAGGCCCTCGCCCGGTCCGACGCCGAGCCAGCCGCCGGCGTTGAACGATTCGTGCGCCCAGAAGCCCTGGAAGTTGTCGCCGGACTCGGTGTTCATGAACCGGTCGATGCGCTCGCGCACGTGGTACAGGAAGCGGTAGGCGACGCCGACGCCGAGCAGTCCGGCGATGCCGAGGCCCGCGACCCAGAACCAGTGCAGGCCGGCCACGAAGAACAGCGCGCACCACACGATGGTGATGAGCATGGTCTGGCCGAAATCCGGCTGGAGCACGAGAGGCACGATGGTGATGGGCAGGAGCAGGATCGCCAGCAGGCCGCCCGGCATGTCGCGGCGCTGGGCGCCCTCCGAGAAGGCCCAGGCGGCCACCACCACGAAGGCGGGCTTGACGAATTCCGACGGCTGCAGGCCGAAGGGGCCGAACTGGATCCAGCGATGCGCGCCCTTGATCTCCGGCCCGAACTTGCCGGCGAGCACGCACAGGACCACGCCCATGAGCCACGTCGCCAGGGCCACGCGCCGGATGTGGCGCAGGGACAGGAACGACACGGCCACGATGATCAGCAGGGTCGGCGCGAGGTAGAGCGCCTGCCGGTTGAGGAAGTGGAAGGTCGGCAGGCCGATCTTCTCGGCCACCGGCGGACCGCCGCCCATGAGGAAGACGAGGCCGGCCACCATGAGGGCGCCGAGGCCCGCCAGCAGGCCGCGATCGACGGTCCACCACCAATCGGTGAGAGGCGTGCGTTCCGCGCGGGACATCATGGTGAGCGCTCTCCGTGAGGCCTGGGCGCTCGAAGGAGCAGCCGCCGGCCGCCGGCAGCATCGGGAGCCGGCACGGCGCGATCCTGTGCCGGAATGGTAAACCAATCCTTTGCGGTCAGGCCCCATCCTCGGGATGGCGCATCATCCGTGTCGCCACCCAGCCCACCGCGATGGCGACGGTGACGCCCCAACCGACCTCGAGGAGGCGTGAGCCGAACATCTGCTGGGCGGTGCCGACATGGGGCACGAGCAGGATGATGGTGGCGGTGATGCCGGCGAGGCGCCCGGCGCTCGCGACGTTGAGGAGCCAGCACGCGGTGAGCGAGAGGATGACGGCGACCGCGTAGGCGACGAGGTCCTGACCCACGGTACTGAGCACGCCAAGACCGATGAGGCCGCCCGTGGCTGCGCCCAGGAACTGGTCGCGGGCCATGGTGCGGGTGGCGCGGAATTCCGTCTGCACCACCGCGATGGCCGTGATGGCGCTCCAGAATCCCTCGCGGAGGTTCAGCGCCTGGGTCGGCATGTAGGCGATGAGGGCGGCGGACGCCGACATCAGCCCGTGCGCGGCCCCGCCGACGAGGCGCCGGCGCAAGGGCATACGCTTGCGCAGGCGACCGATCTGCTGGCGCAGCCAGCCGATGCGGACCTCGTCCCGCGTCGCCTCGCCCGGCAGGACCGGGGGCTCGCGCAGCTCCTGCTCCACGGGACTCACTCCACGGAACTCACTCGATGGGACTCACTCGATGGGGCTCAGGCCGCCGCCTTCGTCGCGGAAGCGAGGCCGGGGGCGACCTGCGCGGCGATCTGACCGGAGGCGAGATTCTTCGATTTCGCCTCGATCTCGAAATCCGCCCAGGCGAGGTGCCGGCCGACGAGGGCGTTGACGGCGCGGTTCCACATCATGTCCGAATGGGCCGCGAGGTCGCGGCGGGAATGGCCGGCGGCCGAGAGCGCGACGAAATCGGGTGCGGCCTCGGGGTCGGTGCCCGCCAGGAGATTCTCCCGCGAGACGCTGATATGCGCTATGGGGCGCACGCCGCGCCACGAATCGCGCACCTGCGCGATGCGCGAATCCTCGGGCTCGATGTAGGCGCCGCCACTCTCGACCCAGTGGTGATGGAGGTCGAGCACCACCGGCACAGCGTCGGCGAGTTTCAGCACCGTGTCGAGGCCGAAGGCGTTCTCGTCGTTCTCGACGGTGATAAGGTCGCGCGCCGTTTGCGAGAGCAGGGGCAGGCTCGCGCGAAACCCCTCGACGCCGGGGTCGCGGGCGCCGACATGGATGTTGATGTGCGCCCCATGCGGGTGCCACCCGGAGCCGTACCCCATCAGCGCCATCACCTCGGCGTGATACTCGAACTCGGCGATGCCGTTCGCCTGCGCGGACGGGTTGCGCGAGGCGATGACGCAGAACTGACCGGGATGGAAGCTGAGGCGCACGCCGGCTGCCCGGGCGAGATCGCCGATGCGGGCGAGCCCCGGCTCGATCAGGGCGCGCAGGCCCGGCTCGGCGTAGATGTCGCTCGCCACCGGGTGCGTGTAGCCGGGGAGCACGTTGCTCGCCATGCGCAGCAGCCGCTCGAGGGGCGGACGCGCGGCGACCCAGGCGATCTGCCGCTCCAGGGCGCCGAGGTTGTGGCGGGCCAGATCCTCCAGCTTCGCCCGGCGGTCCGCAGGCGCGAGGCGCGTGAGGTTGGCCATGGTGACGTGGCTGAGGTTCATCTCCAGGGCCGCCTCGCGGGCGGCCTTCAGGGTCTTGAAGCTCTCCGGCGGGGCTTCGAGGATGAACTTGCAGCAGAAGCCGAGGCGCGGTTCGCCATCGGTCAGGGGTGCGGGAAGGTTCGGGGTCTGGGTCATCGTCTGAGTCATCCTGGCCCCAACGCCGCTGGGCCGGTTTGGTCCCGCCCGACCCGACGCGTGCGGGCCACAGCCCCGATGAAAAACGTCGCGCCCGGCCTCCGCTCCCCGGACAGGCATTGACGGGGCGGCGGGCCTCGCCTTTACCCGCTTCCATGCAGGCAGATCGGCCCAGGGGAGCGAGCCGCCGCGCGATCATCGCCGTGATCGCGCTCTACGCCCTGTGCCTGCAGGCCATCCTGGGGACCGCCGTGCCCCTGTCGCCCCCCGGGGTGGACCCCGCCCTGTGCCTGCACGAGGCGGGCGAGGCCGGGCCGGACGCGCCCGCTCCCGTCCACGTGCACGTGTCCTGCTGTACGGCGGCCCAGGCCGTGGCGAGTCTCGACCTGCCGCCCCTCATGCCCACCGGCCTCGTCTGGCCAAGCCGGCGCCGCGTCGCCGTGGCGTGGCGCCCGCACGCGGCCGCGCAGCCCCGGGCGCCCCCCGAACGAGACGCACAACCGCGGGCACCGCCCGTCGCCTGAGGGCGCCCTTCGTCCGCCGCCGAGCTTCGGTGCGGCCGGCGCCCCGATCCCCGACCGACCGTCCGCCAGACCGGACAGGTTCGATGGATCGGCCGTGCCCGCGAGGCGCGGCCCCGAGCGCTCGCGACCGTCCAGGACGACCATGCCCTCCTCCCTCACCGGCGCCGCCGCGCCGTTCGCCGCGCCCATTCGCCTCTCCCGCGAGGCGGTCTACCGCGCCGTGTGGCGCTGGCACTTCTATGCCGGGCTGATCTGCCTGCCGTTCCTGATCCTGCTCTCGACCACGGGGGCGCTCTACCTGTTCAAGGACGAGATCAACGTCGCCCTGTTCACCCGGCGCTTCGTCGTCCCGGCCTCGGACGGAGCGTCCCTGGGCCCGGATCGCCTCGTCTACGTGGCGAGCCAGGCGGTGCCGGATGCCACCCCCCTCACCTACCTCGACCCGGCCGGCCCGACATCCCCGGCGGTGGTCACCCTGGTGAAGGACGGGGCCAGGACCCTGGTCTCCCTCGACCCGCGCAACGGTGACATCGTCGGCCACGTCGCGGCGGATGGCGACGTGATGGCGGTGATCCGGCGCCTGCACAGCCTGTCGTATTTCGGGCCGGTGGCCAACGGGATCGTCGAGGTGGTGGCGGGCTTCCTCATCGTGCTCGTGATCACCGGAACCTACCTGTGGTGGCCGCGCGGTCAGTCCGGCGGGGTCGTCGGCGTCCGGGGCACGCCGCGCCGCCGGGCGTGGTGGCGCGATCTCCACGCGGTGACGGGCTTTGTGGCCGGAGGCGGCCTGCTGTTCCTGGCGCTCACCGGCCTGCCGTGGTCCATCGTCTGGGGCCAGCAGCTGCGGGCGCTGTCCAACGCCGCCGGCCTCGGCCAGCCGAGCGCCCTCTGGGCGCGGGTGCCGGTGTCGACGGTCCCCATGGGCGACGCCCTCACCACCGCCGGCTGGGCCCTTGAGGACGCGCCCGTGCCCCTGTCGCGGCCGGCCCCCGGCCAGTCCATCGGCCTCGACCGGGCGGCGGCGATCCTCGTGGAGCGCGGCATGCCGGCGGGCTACGAACTCGCCCTGCCGGTGGGCGAGACCGGCGTCTACGCCGCCGCCGCCTACCCGCGCGACGTCACCCGCCAGCGCATGATCTCCCTCGACCAGTACACCGGCCAGGCCCTCGTCGACGTGCGCTTTTCCGAGATCGGCATCGTCGGCCGGGCGATCCAGTGGGGCATCGGCCTGCACAAGGGCGAGACCTTCGGCCGGCTCAACCAGCTCCTCATGCTCGCTGTCTGCCTCGCCGGCCTTCTCCTGAGCGTCACCGCCGGGGTGATGTGGTGGAAGCGCCGACCCTCGGGGAGTCTCGGCATCCCGCCCTGGCCGCGTGCGCCCCGCGTCGTCGCCGGGGTCACGCTCCTGGTTCTCGGCCTCGGCGCCCTGTTCCCGCTCACGGGCGCGGCGATCCTGGCGATGATCCTCCTCGATTGCGGCGGCCGTGCCCTCGCCGGGCGGATCGCGGCCTGAAGCCGACCCTTACCGGGCGCGTCGCCCGTGTCTTCCCGCGCCCTCCGGGACCGCCTCGGAACCGTCCTTCTCGTTCTGGCCCTCTGGCTGCAGGCCCTGGCGCCGGGGGCGGCCCTGCGCCTGCCCCCGCCCGATCCCCTGGCCCACGCGATCATCTGCGGCCATGGCATCGAAGCCGCCGTCGCGGCGGAGGACGGGATGCCGGGCCCCTGTGCGACCTGCCCGTTCTGTACCGGCATCGCCCTCGCGCCCCTCGTCCCGACCGGCCCACGGGTGGCCCGCACCGCCCAGTGGCACGCGGTCGCCTGGGCGACACCGCCCCCGATCCCCTCCCTCCGCCGGCCCCGGCCCGCCGGCCAGCCCCGGGCCCCGCCCCTCCCGTCCTGATCTCGTCGCCCCTCCCCCTTCGACCGATCGGACGCGTTTTCCCATGTTGCTGTTCTCTCCCGCACGACGGCGCCTCGCCGCCCTCCTCCTCCCCGCCGCGGGCCTGCCCGCCGCCTGCCTGCCCGCCGCATCCGTTCCCGCCGCCGCGCAGGCGCAGGTCGCGCCCAGCGTCACCCTCGACGAGGTCTCCGTCGTCGGCGACGGCACCGGGCGGCCGACCGGACGCACCGGATTCGGCGTCGCCGCCCTGCCGGGTTCGGCCGCGAGCGTCATCGAGAATCCCGTCGGCCAGATCGTCACCGCCGTCGGGCGGGACAGCACCATCGCCAACCGGCCGGCGACGAACATCGGCTCGGTGCTGCTCGACAGCCCCGGCGTCACCGTGCGCCAGGGCAACGGCGCCCGCGACGTGATCATCTCCGTACGCGGCAACAACGCCCGCTCCACCGGGGTCACCCGCAACATGGTCGTCCTCGAGGACGGTTTCGTGCTGACCCAGCCGGACGGTTTCTCGCGGTTCGATCTCGTCGACCCGCGCGCCTATTCCCGCATCGACGTGTTCCGGGGGCCGCAATCGGCGCTGTTCGGCAATTACGCCACGGGCGGCGCGCTGGCGTTCCGCACCCGAACGGGACGGGAGATCGACGGCTACGAAGTCGGGGTCGATGCCGGCAGCTTCGGGTACCTGAGCAACTACTTCACCGTCGGCGGCGTCAGCGGCCCGGTGGAGATCAGCCTGTTCGCCAGCGACGTCCGCGCCAACGGCTACCAGGACCATTCGTCCTACGACACCCAGACCGTCAACCTGCTGGCGAGCTACACGCCGACGCCCGACAACCGCTTCACCCTGAAGGTGATCAACAACGAGCTCCACGCCGACATCGCCGCGCGCGCCTCCCTGAACCAGTACCGGATCAACCCGTACCAGCGCGGCTGCGCCTCGGCCGCCACTGCGGCTTCGGGCTGCACCACCTACAGCTTCTTCCGCAACGGCGCCTTCGGCGCCACCTCCCCCGTGACGGCGACGGAGGTCGGGCTGGAGCGCAAGGACCGGCGCACCATCGTGGCCGCGCGCTGGGAGCACGACATCGACGCCCAGACCACGTGGCGGACCCAGGTCGGCTTCGACGAACGCAACATCAACCAAGCGTTCTTCACGAGCTCCGGGCGCGGCAGCGTGCCGTCCTACAACGCGATGAGCGACATCACCCACCGCTCGGAGCTGTTCGGTCTGCCGGCGGTGAGCTACGCGGCGCTCTCCTTCAGCGCCCTCGATTCCCACGCCACCACCTTCAACCTGACACCGTTCGCGGGGCCGACGCTCGGCGCCCTCATCGGCGATCAGTTCGCCGTCCAGTCGAACCTCGGCGGCCGGGCGCGGACGGAGGTCGCCCTGTCGGACACCTGGACCGGCGTGGTCGGGATCAGCGCCGAGAACACCTGGATCACCGGGCGCAACCTCGCCTACGCCTACTCGGCGGCCGGGCGGACCACGAGTCCGGCCCTGGCCGACCGCAGCTTCCTCAACGTCGCGCCGGAGCTCGCCCTGGTCTACCGGCCGAGCGCCGAATGGGCGTTCCGCGGCCGGGCCGCCACGGGCTACACCGCCCCGGCCGCCGGCAGCCTGTTCGTGACGCCGGCCGGAGTGCCGGGCAACAACACCCAGCTGCAGACCCAGCAGAACCTCGGCTTCGATCTCGGCGCCGACTGGACCCCGTGGGAGGGCCTGCGCTTCAGCCTCACCGGCTTCTATGAGTTCTTCCGCAACGAACTGGTCTCGCAATCGCCCGGCGCCGGGCTTCTGGCCTACACCTTCAACGCCCCGGCCTCCGAGCACCGCGGCATCGAGGTCGCGGCGGACTGGGCCTTCAGCCCGGGCTGGCGCGCCACCCTCGCCTACACCTTCGACGATCAGTTCTACACCCGCTACGTCGAGCAGCTGAGCGGGGGAAGCTTCACCGCGCGGTTCGACCGGGCCGGCAAGCTCATCCCGGGCGTGCCCGCCCACCAGCTCCTCGCCCGCCTCGGCTACGAGCAGGTCGGCGGCCCCCTCTCGGGACTCGGCGGCTTCGTCGAGGTGGTGGCGCAGGACGATTTCTTCGTCGACAACGCCAACCTGCTCAAAGCCCCGGGCTACGCCCTCGTCAACGCCAACGTCCACTACGTCACCGACCTGACCGGCGGCTACGCCCGGCGTCTCAACCTCTACGTCGAGGCACGCAACCTTCTGGACCGCACCTACGCGTCGTCTGTCCAGAACCTCGCGAACAGCCTGAACGCCGGGACCGGCGGTCTCAACGGTGCCGGTGTCCTCGCGGGCATCACCGGTTCGGTCTATGCTGGCGCGCCGCGCACGGTGGTGGCGGGCATGAAGCTGTCGTTCTGAGACGCCGAGGGCGTACGCCGGCGTCGCCCGCCTGCGCGAACGGGCTTTTTCGCGCCCATTCGGCAGGGTGGCGTAGGGTCGGGTGTCCGGGGAGGCCGGTCGCCGGGCCGGGACGTCTGGAATCCTCGGTCCCCGTGTTCCGATCCGCGCGGGCGCCCCGGCCCTATTTCAAGTGGCGCCGGCGGAACGGGATCGGACGGCGCCCCCGGCGCGTTCGGTTCCAGACTTCGTATCGGTTCCAGACTGGTCGCCCCCTTGTCCGTGCGGGCTTCGGATTGGCCGGGCGATCGATCGCGAGAATGCAGGGGACCAGCGCATGAGCGACGAGACCGCCCGCGAGATCGGGTCACGTCGGCCCGTCTCGCATGGGACAGGGCTTGAGACGGGGCTCGGGGTAGGACTTGGCTCAGGGCTTGGACCGAGCCGCCGCAGGGTCATGGAGGGGGCCGCCGCCCTCGCGGCCTTCGGGGTCGCCGGGTTCGGCACCGTCCGGCCGGGTCTCGCCGCCCTCGCGCCGGCCCCCGGCGACCCGGCCCCGCAGACTCTGCCGGTGCGCCTGACCATCAACGGCGAGGCGCGCGACCTCGTCCTCGACACCCGCACCACCCTCCTCGACGCCCTGCGCGAGCACCTCGATCTCACCGGGACCAAGAAAGGCTGCGATCACGGCCAGTGCGGGGCCTGTACGGTGCTGGTCGACGGACGCCGCATCAATGCCTGCCTGACCCTGGCCGCCATGCACGAGGGTGACGCCATCGAGACCATCGAGGGGTTGGCCAAGGGCGACACCCTGCACCCGCTCCAGGCGGCCTTCCTCGATCATGACGGCTACCAGTGCGGCTACTGTACGCCGGGGCAGATCTGCTCGGCCAAGGGCATGCTGGCCGAAGTCGAGGCCGGATGGCCGAGCCACGCCAGCGCCGACCTCCTGGCCGCCCCGCAACTCACCGAGGCCGAGATTCGCGAGCGCATGAGCGGCAATCTGTGCCGGTGCAGCGCCTACCCAAACATCGTCGCGGCCATCGTCGACGCCGGGGGCCGCAGCGGCTGAGTTAACGGAGTGTTTCACGGGAAACACCGTCCCGTCCCATCCCGTTGTTGTCCCTTCGGGATTCGGACGGACGGGTATCTTGTCCACAGGACCCCACCAGAACGGGTACCGCGCCGATGAAAGCCTTCACGTACGCCCGACCGAAGACCGTGGCGGAAGCGGCCGAGATGGCGGCCGCGCAACCGAACACCCGCTTCATCGCCGGCGGCACCAACCTGCTCGATCTGATGAAGCTGCAGGTCGAGACACCGGCTCACCTCGTCGACGTGAACCGGCTCGGCCTCGCGGAGGTCACGGAGACCGGTGACGGCGGCGTGCGCGTCGGCGCCCTGGTGCGCAATGCCGATCTCGCCGCCCATCCCCGCATCCGCAGGGATTACGCGGTGCTGTCGCGGGCGCTGCTGGCCGGTGCCTCCGGGCAGTTGCGCAACAAGGCGACCACCGCCGGCAATCTGCTCCAGCGGACCCGGTGCCCGTACTTCTACGACACCGCGCAGGCCTGCAACAAACGAGCTCCCGGTTCCGGCTGCGCCGCCATCGGCGGCTTCACCCGCATCCATGCCGTGCTCGGCGCGAGCGAGGCCTGCATCGCCACCAACCCGTCCGACATGGCGGTGGCGATGCGGGCCCTCGACGCAACTGTCGAGACCGTCGACGCCAAGGGCACGGAGCGGACGATCCCGCTCGCCGACTTCCATCGCCTGCCCGGCGACACGCCCGAGATCGAGACCGCGTTGCGGCCGGGCGAGCTCGTCACCGCCGTGACCCTCGGCAAGCCCGTGGCCGGCACGCATCTCTACCGCAAGGTCCGCGACCGGGCCTCCTACGCCTTCGCGGTGATCTCCGTGGCGGCGGTGATCGACAAGAGCGCCGATGGCCGGATCCGCGCCGCCCGCCTCGCCTTCGGCGGCCTCGCTCACAAGCCCTGGCGGGTCCCGGCGGCCGAGGCTGCCCTCGTCGCCTCCAACGGCGATCCGGACGCGGCCGCCGATGCGGTCCTGGCGGGGGCCAAGGGCCAGGGCGGCAACGACTTCAAGATTCCGCTCACCCGCCGGACCCTGCGCGCCGTCGTGGCCGAGGCGCTCAGGGCCTAAGACCCTTCGAGCCTCCCGCGACGCCCAATCCCAGAAGAATCAGGAATCGTCCGATGGACATGAACCAGCCGATCGGCCGCACGCCCCTCGACGACAGGCCCAACGGCCTGCTGGGCAAGCCCATCGACCGGATCGAGGGTCGTCTGAAGGTGACGGGCGCGGCGCCCTACGCCTACGAGACGCGCGAATTGAAGAACCCGGCCTACGGCGCCCTCGTGGAGGCCGGCATCGCCAAGGGTCGGATCCGCCGGCTCGACGTGCGGGCGGCCGAGGCCATGCCGGGCGTGCTCCACGTGATGACCCACGAGAACGTGCCGCCCCAGGGCGAGAAGAAGGAGCAGGTCGCTCCGGTCCTGGCCGGACCCGAGATCCGGCATCATGGCCAACCCATCGCTTTCGTGGTGGCCGAGACCTTCGAGCAGGCGCGCGCCGCCGCCGCCACGATCAGGGCCGAGTACGCGCGGGAGACCGGCGCCTACAGCCTGCGGGCCGGCATGGCGGGTGCCGTGGTCCCGAAGCAGCTGCAGAGTCCGCCGGATTCGGCGCTGGGCGATTTCGAGGGCGCCTTCGCGGGAGCGCCCGTGCAAGTCGACGTCGAATACACCACACCGGTCCAGACCCACGCGATGATGGAGCCGCATGCCACCATCGCGTCGTGGGAGGGCGACCACGTCACCCTGTTCACGTCGAACCAGATGCTGAACCGCGGCCAGGCCTCCCTCGCATCGGTGTTCGGCCTGCCGCCGGAGAACGTGCGACTGGTGAGCCGCTACATCGGCGGCGGTTTCGGCGGCAAGCTCCAGCCCCAAGCCGACGCGATCTTCGCCGCCCTCGGCTCGAAGGCGGTGGGCCGGCCGGTGAAGGTGGCCCTCACGCGCCAGCAGGAATTCCACGTCACCACCCGGCGCTCGGACACGATCCAGCGCCTGCGCCTCGGCGCCGGACCGGACGGCCGGCTCGTTGCCATCGGGCACGAATCCTGGTCGGACACCACGCCGGGTGACGGGTTCTACGAGACCTCGGCCAATGCCACGCGCTCCCTCTACGCCGCGTCGAACCGGATGACGAAGCATCGGCTCGCCACCCTCAACCTGCCGCTCGCCTCGGCCATGCGGGCGCCGGGCGAGGCGGTGGGCATGCTGGCGCTGGAATGCGCCATGGACGAACTCGCCGAGCGCCTTCGCATCGATCCCATCGAGCTGCGCATCCGCAACGAGCCGACCCAGGACCCGGAGAAGGGGGTGCCGTTCTCCACCCGCCAACTCGTGCCGTGCCTGCGCGAAGGCGCCGCGCGCTTCGGATGGGACAAGCGTCGCGCGGCCGGCACGACGCGGGAGGGGCAGTGGCTCGTCGGCCTGGGCGTGTCGGCGGCCGCCCGCCTCAACCCGCTCAGGCCCTCGTCGGCCGCCATCCGCCTCGAAGGCGACGGCTCCGTCACGGTCCGCATGGCGATGACCGATATCGGCACCGGCACCTACACGATCCTGGCACAGATCGCCGGCGATATGCTCGGCCTGCCGGTGGAGCGGGTTCACGTCGAACTCGGCGACACGCGCCTTCCGAAAGCCGCCGGTTCCGGCGGCTCGTTCGGCGCCGGCAGCGCCGGGTCGGCCCTCTACGTCGCCTGCGAGGCTCTGCGGGCGAAGATCGTCGCGGCGGCCGAACTCGGCCCGGAGGAAGCGCGCTTCGCGGACGGGCGCGTCGTCTCCGGAAACCGTTCGGAGAGCCTGACCGACATCGCCGGACGCGCCGGGGACATCGAGGCCACGGGGGAGATCAAGCCCGGCGCCATGACCGAAGCGTTCTCGCAATATTCCTACGGCGCGCATTTCGCCGAAGTCGGCGTCGATGCCGATACGGGCGAGGTGCGCCTGCGCCGGATGCTCGGCGTGTTCACCGGGGGGCGCATCCTCAACCGGAAAACCGCGCGCTCGCAGGCCATCGGCGGGATGGTGTTCGGCGTCGGCGCCGCCCTGATGGAGGAGGTGGTGATCGACCCGCGCACGGGCCACTTCGTCAACCACGATCTCGCCGAGTATCACGTGCCGGCCCATGCGGACATTCCCGCCATCGACGCGGTGTTTCTCCCCGAACTCGACGACAAGGCCAACCCGCTGAAGAGCAAGGGGCTGGGCGAACTCGGCATCTGCGGCGCCGGGGCGGCCCTCGCCAACGCCGTCTACAATGCCACCGGCGTCCGTATTCGCGACTACCCTCTCACCCTCGACAAGGTGTTGCGCGGTCTCGAGGCCCACGATCGCCCCCCGGTACGGCCGACCTGACACGTTCGGACCGACGATTTCATGATGATCGGCGTAAGATCCGCACCGAATGCGGAGCGCGACGACGTCGTGATCCGGGTCGTCTCCCTCCGTTTCCAGCGGGCGGGCCGCGCTTCGCGCAGACAACCTTGTGCGATGCTGCCCAGCAGGCGCGGAATGCAAGGGGTTCGAAAGGAGCAGGGGGGCAGGAAGAGCGTGCGCACCGGATCGCGGTGCGAGCCCGAAGCCCCGTCGCCCCATGGTCCCCTCGCCTCACCTTCCCAGCCGGGCCCTCACGCCGCAGACGCTGGTCAGCCGGTTCCGGCATGCCCGCGCGGGTGCCACGGCGGTGGAGTTCGCCATCCTGGCGTTTCCGTTCCTCGCCCTGATCACCGGCATCATCGACATGTCGATGATGTTCTGGGCGAGCCAGACCCTCGACGACGCCCTCGCGGACGCGACGCGCACGATCCAGACGGGACAGTTCCAGAGTGCTAATTCCGGCGTCACCGACCCGGCGACGATCCTGGAGAACCTGCGCCAGAAGCTGTGCCAGGTGAACGGGGCCGAGCGCCTGACCCTGTTCCGGTGCACGGACGTGAAGCTGGAGGTGCGGGTCTACGCATCCATGACCGCGGGTACGAGCACCAATCCCGTCGACCCGTCGACCCGGGACTGGTCGACGGGGTTCGGCACGGCCTACGCGAACGCCCAGGCGAGCACCATCGTGGTGGTGCAGGCGGCCGTGAAGTACCCGAGCTTCACACTGATGTTCCCCATCACCCAGAGTTTCGCGGACGGCTCGCGCCTGCTGCACTCCGTCCAGGTCTTTCGCACGGAACCGTTCTAGGCCCGAGGATGCTGCGCACCCCCCTGCCCCCGAGCCGCGTTCCCGGCGCGTCTCTTCCCGCCACCGACCGGCCGGCCCCGGGCGCCTTCGGCCGCTTCCGGCGGGCCCGGGACGGCGTGGCGGCCGTCGAGTTCGCCCTCATCGCCCCGGTGCTGCTGCTGGTTTATGTCGGCAGCGCCGAGCTGGCCCGCGGCACCATGGCCCAGCGGCGCACCACCCTGCTGACCCGGACCGTTGCCGACCTCACGTCCCTCGGCGACACGACCTCACCCATGACGCGCACGACCATGGACAGCATCCTGGCGGCCTCGAAGCTCGTCTACAGTCCGTTCGACGCGACGAAGGCCGTCATCCGGGTCGCGGCCATCGGCATCTACATGCAGGGCACGACGCGGACGGTGCGGATCTGCTCGAGCGACGCATCCCCGGCCACCGCCAAATGGCCCGTCGGCCTCGCCCCCGCGAGCCTGACCATCCCGGCGAGCTACAGCCGCCACGGCATGCGCCTCGTCGTCGCCCAGGTCACGACGCCCTACACACCGGTTCTGGGCGCCGCGTACGTCAGCTTTACACGGGCGAGCACCGCCGAGTTCCCCCTGGAGGACACGGTCGTCTGGCCGACCCGCCAGGGCAAGGCGGTCACCGGCGGCGCCGACGACGAGGTCGTCCTGCCCGCCGGCGTCGCCTGTCCGGCGACCGCGAACTGAGAGGCGCGGTCCGCCCGCCGGGTCAGCGCACGATGCGCAGTTTGCCGATGCTCTTGGCGATGTCGTCGAAGGCCGCGATCAGGGCGGTGGACGAGTTGGCGACGTAGGCCTGGGCCGGAACCGTCGCGCAGTCCCGCAGCAGATTGATGCCCGCCTGGTCGATGGGGTCGTTCGGCACGCTGAAGCCGATGGTGAACACGGCGATGTTGCGCGCCTTGGCGTTGGTGCAGGCTTCGCGCGTGAGGGCATCGAGGGCGGCCCGGGCCTGGGTGTCGGAGGCCGGATTGGCCGTTCCGGTGACGAGGCGCCCGGGGAGCGCCGAGCTGCCCGAGACCTTGGTCCCGTTGGCGTTGATCATGTAACCGGTGGCACCATACATCGACGCATTGATGTTGCTGAGATTAGACGATGCGTTGACGGTCCACGAGTTCTCTCCATCGGTCATCAGGACGATCGCTTTCCGAACAGTCGTGTCGCTGTACGGAACGCCTTGCCCGAAAACGCTGGCGGGTGAGATCGTCCGCCAAGCCCACATGAATCCCTCGAAGATGTTGGTGCTTCCCAGGGGTGCGAGGGAGTCGACAAGGGCTTTGAGCTTCGCGATGTCGTTCGTCAGCGTTTGAAGCGGCTTGCTCGTGCAAGCGAAATTCGGTCCATTGGGGATGCCGACATCGTTGTATGACGTGGAGGCGGACTGCGTCTGTTTGTAATATTTGCAGGCGCGCATTTCCGCTTCCGAAGCGGTCATTGTCTTTGCATCGCAATTCGGCTCGCCTGTGTAATCCTCTAGGTAACTGTTCAGGTATGTCTGCGTCGACGGACTCATCCCCGCGTAAGAAGAGGCTGTTTGAGGCGTATTCAGGCCGAAAATATTCCAGCCCGAATCATTTCGAACCGTGACTTTATCGACGGAATCACCCCCTGGCTCATCCGGAGCGAACATCGGCACGAAATAGCTGTTGGGATTGTCCGGGGTCGGGGCCGTATCCCGGACGTTCAGCGGATAGGGCAGCGTCTCGAGACAGCCGGCCCAGCCCCAGGTGGGATCGAGCTTCTTGAGTTGGGCGAAAATGTCGAGGCGGTTCTTGATGGCCGCCTTGACGGTGGCGCTGGCCGCGGAGAAATCGACGTTGGTCCAGTGGTAGGCCGATTTCGGAGCCGAGGATCCGTCGATCCACCACGTCGAAGCGCCGTAGAGGTTCGGATCGACGGCCACGCCGCTGGCGAACGGCACGATGGAAATCCGTGTCTGCGGGCTGAAGGCCGGCTTCGTGTAGACGTAGTCGATGAACTTCTTGGCCGCGTCCTGAGCCGCCGACATCTTGGTGCCCGAACCACCGGCCTTATTCATCGAGCCCGTCGTATCGAGGGCGATGGCGATCTCGAAGGTCTGCGCCATGGGAGTCGCGCATTGCGACGCCGCACCGACATCGATGGTGTTGATGCGCAGGAGGCTGGCGAAGGCGGTCCGGTAGGTGGCGCTGGCCTTGACCAGGATCGTGCGCGGATTGGCGCCGATGGCCAGCGGCGTCTCCAACGTCGCCCCCGGCATGTAGGACGCGATGAGCTTCGTCGCCTGATCCTCGAGGGCGGCGCTGGTCGTGGCCGTGCCGGTCTGGCACAGGCTCAGGGCGGTCCCGTCGACGGCGTTCTGCAACCGGGCGCGCATGGACGAGGCGCGCCCGTAGTCGATGCCGGTTCCGGCCAGGAACATCAGCGGGAGAAAGCTGAGTCCGAAGATGACCGCGATATTGCCGCGCCTGTCGCCGAGAAATCGACGTGTAAGAGACATCGCTCGAGTCCTGATCGATCTCCGGACACATCCATCAGGTTTCGATTAATACCTCGTGTACGATTTCGAACAGGCGCTACACTACCATTGATCGGATCGAAATCACGATACAACTCTGCGGCCAGACCTAGAGCTGCGCCCGACCACGTTGGGTCGGGACACATCTCGAGCGAGGCCTTTGTCATGCCGCGCTCTTTTCGCCGAACCGGCATCCACTTCGGCGGAGAGCGCTTTGGCACCGCAGCGGTCGCGTGTGGTGGTCGGTCCGATCCGCAGGGGCCGCGCGCATCCGTGCATGATGCCGTATGACCGGGCGCGGGGCACGCATCGCCCCGGGCGGGAGGCCGGCACCATGCGCAAGAACGATCCCTGTATCGCCGTCTGCCGCTTCGACGGTCGGACCGGCTGGTGCGTGGGATGCGGTCGGACGATCCCGGAGATCCGCGCCTGGATGAAGCTGACGCCGTTCCGGCGCACGGCGCTTCTGCGCGAATTGCCCGCCCGGGTCCGGAAGGTTCAGGATGCCCCCCAGCCGGATTGAACGGGTCGCCGCTCCCTCGAATGTAACCCCGATCAAGATTTCGGGGCCGCCGTGCTCCGTCGCAGACAGGCGCGGCGCGATCCCGTAAGCCTGTCTCAAGGGCCGCGCCGCAGGAACGTGGGACGACGGCTCAGCGGAGGACACCCCCATGATGATGCGCCGCGCACTCCTCGGCCTCGCCGCCTTCCTGCCCCTGGCCGTCCTGGCGATGCCCGCGCAGGCCGACCCCATGCCCTTCGAGGCTGGCGCCTTCGCGGCGGCTCAGAAGGCCGGTCGGCCGATCCTCGTCGAGGTCAGCGCCCCGTGGTGCCCGATCTGCAAGACGCAGAAGCCGATCCTCGCCAAGCTCGCACAGGACCCGCGCTTCAAGGACCTCGTGATCTTCGATGTCGATTTCGACAGCCGCAAGGATGTGCTGCGCCGCTTCGATGCCCGCATGCAGAGCACGCTGATCGTCTTCAAGGGCGAGACCGAGACCGGGCGCTCGGTGGGCGAGACCCAGCCCGAATGGATCGAGGGCCTGGTGGAAAAGGCACTCTAGGCGTGCCCGACAATCCGCGCGATCGCCCCGGGATCCCGCTTCGGTGCGGCGGGCGTTCCGTGAGAGACGCGTAAGGCGACCCATGGGCACCTCCCTCGGCCTCGCCTTCCTCGCCGGACTCCTGTCGGTGCTCTCGCCCTGCGTGCTGCCGCTGCTGCCCCTCGTCCTCGGCGCGGCGAGTTCGGAGCACCGCTACGGGCCCGTGGCGCTCGCGGGCGGCCTCGCCCTCGCGTTCGTCGCCATCGGGCTGTTCGTCGCCACCATCGGCTTCGGACTCGGCCTCGATACGGATGTGTTCCGCAAGGGCGCCGCCCTGCTGCTGGTCGGTCTCGGCCTCGTCCTGATGCTGCCCGCCGCCCAGACGCGCCTCGCCGTCGCCGCCGGCCCGTTGAGCGACCGGGTCCAGGCGCGATTCGGCGGCGTGTCCTCCACGGGCCTCGGCGGACAGTTCGGCGTCGGCCTGTTGCTCGGCGCGGTCTGGAGCCCCTGCGTCGGCCCGACCCTCGGGGCCGCCTCCCTGCTGGCGGCGCAGGGCCGCGACCTCGCCGCCGTGGCCCTGACCATGGTGACGTTCGGCCTCGGGGCCGGGCTGCCCCTCGTCGTCCTCGGCACCCTGTCGCGGGCGACGCTGCTGCGCTGGCGCGGCCGGATGATGGGCCTGGGCCAGGGGCTGAAGGCGGTTCTCGGGCTGATCCTGGCGGCGACCGGCCTCGCCATCCTGACGGGCCTCGACAAGGCCCTGGAGACCGCCCTCGTCGACGCCTCGCCCGCCTGGCTCACCGCCCTGACGACGCGGTTCTGAACACCCGCTCCTCGCGGGCGCCCGCGACGGGACGGCGCACGACCGGGCGGCAGGCATGATTCCCAAGAAAGGCGAAGCATCGGGGATCTCGCGCGGTCTCGACAAGACAGCCTGCGACCCAGACACCGGGAACATAGAGCTTCGGCGCATCGTCCCGGAGCAACGGACCCGGTTGCGGTCCAGACCCATCACGCCCCCGACAGGCGAGGACTGGCGGAGCGGCGATGCGCACCGAACCGCGCCCTCCTTCTTCATCGCAGATCTTCACGAAGTTCGGATGTTTCTGGAATAGCACGTGGTTATTCAATCGTTACGAAATCCAGCTTCGGCTGCGAATGGTTCGATCGTGGTAAACGGTCTCTTAATGAAGCCCACCCCATAACCGCCGGAGGATCAACCCGGGAATGGGGAGCAGGCACGAACGGTCATGGGAATCCCGGCATCCCTCGGTCTCCTCCTGGCGTTCGGCGCCTCGGCCCTCGGCCTTGGCGCCGCGACGGCGGCCGAGCCCGATGCCGTCTATGGCCGCCCGGTTCCGCCGGCCGAGTCGGTGTCGCGGCGGGGGACCGACCAGTTCATCGGCGGCGTACCCGAACAGGCGGTGGAGTTCCGCCCCGGCGTCGTCAGCCTGAACCTCGTCGAGGTGCCCATCGCCGTCGCCGCCAAGGCGGTCCTCACGGATGCCCTCGGCTGGGGTTATACCCTCGACGAGCGCGCCTCCGGCACCATCACCCTGCAGACGGCCGGGCCCGTGCGCCGCGAGATCCTCCTGCGGATGTTCGAGAGCGCGCTGTCGAGCCGCAACCTCACCCTGCGCCGCCGGGGCACCACGGCGCAGATCGTACCGGCGGGGCCTGCCACCGGCGCCGTGCCGGTGCAGGGGCTCGGGGCCGCCGGCGGCGGCGCCCAGGCCGTGCCGCTCCGCTGGATCGCCGCCGCGGAGATGCAGGCGATCCTTTCCTCGGTGGCGCCCCGCGACGTGGTCCTGCGGGTCGACCGCGTCCGCAACCTCCTCATCCTGTCGGGGGACGCCGCCCAGATCGAGGCCCTGCGCCAGACCATCAGCGTGTTCGACGTCGACTGGATGCGCGGGATGTCGACGGCGATCCTGCCCGTCCGCAGCGCGAATCCGGCCGCGATGGCGCGCAACCTCACCCAGATCTTCGGCGGCGAGACCGCCGGCACCGGCGACATCATCCGGTTCGTTCCCAACGAGGCGCTGGGCGCGGTCCTGGTGATCAGCACCCGCGCGGCCTATCTCGACCGCGCGCGGGACTGGGCGACGCGCCTCGAATCCGTCGCCGCCGACCGGGAGCGCCAGCTCTTCGTCTATCGCATCCAGAATCGCTCGGCCAAGGAGTTGGCCGCCGTGCTGCAGGGCGTCATCGCCGCCGAGATGGGGGGCGGGGCGAACGCGGGCGGCTACGGCGGCGGGGGCTATGGCGGTGCGGCCTATGGCGGGCTCGGCGCGGGCGGACTCGGCGCCTATGGGGGCGGAGGCGGCGGTTACGGCGGGGCGGGTCTCGGGGCACCGGGGCTCGGAGCACCGGGGCTCGGAGCACCGGGTCTTGGCGCCGCCGGTCTCGGCGCGGCGGGCTTCGGCGCGGCAGGTGCCGGCGCGTCCGGTTTCGGAGGGGCGGGCGCGGGCTTTCCCGGGGCCGGCGGTGCGTCGGGAGCCGGCGGCTTCGGCGGCGAGGCGGGCGGGGCCGGAGCGGGCGGCATCGGTGCCACCGCCACGGGTGCGGCCGGTTTCGGCGGCGGTGGCGGCGAAGCCTGGGGCGGCTCGCCCGCGACCGGGGGCGGCGTCTTCGGTGCCGCCGGACACGAGGGGGGCTACGGCGGGGGGGCCGGCTACGCGGGTCAGGCGGCGCATGCGGGGGCCATCATCGGCGTCGTCGCCGACGATGCCAACAACAGCCTCGTGATCTCGGCCACCCGCACTCAGTACGACAAGCTCCTGCGCATCCTCGCCAGCCTCGACGCGATGCCGACCCAGGTTCTCCTCGAGACGGTGATCGCCGAGGTCACCCTCAACAACGAGCTCCAGTTCGGCGTGCAGTGGTTCCTCAAGAACCAGGGTTCGCGCTTCAACCTCACCCAGGCGGCGACCATCGGTGCGGCGAGCGCCGCGACGGGCGGCACCGCTGGGCTCATCGCGGCGGCGACGCGCGGCGTCACGGGCTTCAACTACCTGTTCAACAACCCCGACTTCAGCGTGGTGCTCAACGCCCTGCAGGGCATCACCCGCGTCAACGTCATCTCCTCGCCCAACATCACCGTCCTCGACAACCGCACGGCCAAGCTCCAGATCGGCGATCAGGTGCCCATCGTGAAGCAGACGGGCCAGAGCGCGCTCGCGGGCAACGCCCCGATCCTCAACCAGATCGAGATGAAGGACACCGGCGTGATCCTCTCGGTCACGCCGCGGGTGAACAAGAACGGCCTCGTCGTCCTCGACATCAACCAGGAGGTCAGCGACGTGGTGCCGACCACCACCTCGACCATCAACTCGCCGACCATCCGCCAGCGCCGGGTCGCCACCAGCATCGCGGTCCACGACGGGCACAGCCTCGCCATCGGCGGCCTGGTGCAGGAGCGGGCCCTGATCACCAACGAAAGCCTGCCGGTGCTGGGCGACCTGCCGCTGATCGGGCCGGCCTTCCGCAACCGCATCGACAGCCGCATCCGCACGGAACTCATCATCTTCATCCGCCCGCGGGTGATCCGCGGCACCGTCGATGCCGACCGGATCAGCCAGGATTTCCGGGCCCAGCTCCGGACCATGATGCCGGTGCGCCCCGTGCCGGCGCCGATGCCCATGGCCGCCGCACCGGCCGGCCCCCCCGGCTTCCTGCGCCGGATGGTCGACTGACCCGGGATCGGGCGGAGCGGCGCCCCCCGGTGCGGATCAGGGCCGGGGCGGCGTGATCGGGATCGTGCGCACGCGCGCCGGCACCGCCTCGGGGGCGAGCCGGAGGGCAGGCGGCTCGACCCACGACGGTGCGGCCGGTGCCGGTTCGGCCAGCACGACGGCCTCGGGCGGCGCCCGGTCCACCGCCCGCCGGCGGCGCGGCGGCTGCAGCGTCGCGGGCTCCCCGAGGAACGCGAGATCGTAGGTGCGGCCGTCCTGGCGCACGGTGACGCGCTCGGCCTGCACGGCGGCGAGAACCCACCCGGCGCGGCCCTCGCCGGGGGCGAGCCAGACGGGAAGGCCCGCCCCCTCCTCCTCGATGAGGGCGCGTCCGCTGCCGTCGTTCATGAGGATGCCGCGCACCCGGAGCACGGAGCGGATCGGCGTCGCGGGGCTGAGGTCCGCCAGGGAACCCCGCGCGGTCCAGGCCCGGCGGTCGGGATCGAAGAGCGGGCGATGGAGCGCGCCGCCGCTGTCGGCGAGGCGGACCGGCGCGGCAGGCGCCGCCACGGGCCCGGCGTCGAGGGTGGCGGCGGGCCAGACCCATGCGGCCAGCACGGCGAGGCCCGCGAGGCCAGCGAGCGCCCGGGGGACGGGACGGCTCGCGGCCAGCGCCGACGCCAGGGGGCCGAGGCGCGCCCTCATCGGCCCGTCTCCGGCCGGGGCGGCGCGTCGGCGGGCGCGAGCAGCCCGCGCACGGTCAGCGACAGGCGCAGGAGGGTCGGCCGCTCCTCGTCCGCATCGGCCGGGCTCGCGACCGCGATCTCCGCCGTCTCGGTGCGCACGCGCGTAAGCCCCCCGTCCAGCTCCGCCAGGACGCCGTGCAGCCCTTCGGCCGTCCCGCGCAGGGCCGCGTTCAGGAGCGGCAACCGCACCTGATCCGGATCCGGGACCACGGTGACATCCTCCAGGATGACCGCGCGCCCGGCGATGGCGGTCTCGATCCGGGCACGGAACGCGGCGGACACGGCGTCCGCATCGACCCCGGAGAAGGGCGTCGACGGGACCGGCCGGGCGGCGGCCGCACGGGTGCGGGCCAGGCGGTCGCGGGCCTCGGCGATCCCGTTCCCGAGTTCGCGGATCTCGGAGACCGGCCCGGCGACGGCGAGCCCCAGGACCGCGAGGGCCCCGAGGGCGAGGAGGACGGGCGCGCGCGGCATCCAGCCGGAGACGCGATCGGACAGGGCGGCGATCATGGCATCGGCTCCGGAGCCCGGTGGGGAAGCCGCACGGTCAGCCGGCGCGGCGCGCCCGAAGCCTCGGGCGCGTCCAGCACCGCGGCGGGCCCGAAGCCCGGAAGGGCCGCCAGGCGGGGCAGCGGATCGGTCGCGTCCCGGACCAGCAGCGTCAGGGTCAACCCCTGCGCGTCGAGGCGCAGGGCTTCGGCCGAGACCGCATCGGGCAGGGCGTCGGCGACGGCGCTCCAGACCGGGGCGAGGGACGGCCGAGCCGCCGCACCCGCCAGGATCGCGGCGGCGCCGGCGGGAAGCGGGGCCCGGCGCAGGGATGGGGCTCCCCGCGCGGCCAGGATCGCATCGTCGAGGGCGGCCAGCGTCGCGCCGCGATGGTCCCGCACGAGAACGAGGCTGCCGAGCAGCAACAGGCCCGCGAGGGCCAGGAGCGCGAGGTCGCCGAGGCCGAGCCCGCGCAGCAGCGGCGGGATCGCCCGACGCCCCCCCGACAGGAGGTCCACCGGCATGGCGGTCGTCTCCGCGCGCCCGACGGCGACCGGACCCGGCACGAGGCCGGTCCGGCCCATGGCGGCCAGCAGCGGATCGAGCCGCGCGCGCTTGATGACGACGTGGCGGACGCGCAGGGTCCGCGTCGCGGCGTCCTCGCCCTCGACGTACCAGTCGCTGTAAACGCCCTCGGCCCGGAATGGGGTCGCCGCCTCGAGTTCCTGCACCAGCACCTCGCGCATGCGCGGCAGGGACGCCGTCGGCAGGGTCAGGGTGCGGACGAAGCACTGCGCCGGATCGAGGAGGATCTTGGCGCCGAGCCCCCGGCCGCCGCCCCGGATCGCGCTCAGGCGCTCGGCGAAGTCGTCCGCGTCCGTGTCGAGGCGATAGGTGCGGGGCTCCGGCCCGCGCCGGTCGGTGAGCAGGAGGGTGCGGCCGCCGGGTTCGGGACTGAGGAGGATCCCCGTCGTGGGCCGGTCCGACCGGACCTCGGCGAAGCCCGCGCGGGCGGCCCAGCCGGCGAGCCGGCCCCGGATCCCCGGGAGGTGGCCGGACGACCCGGCGGCCCGCAGGGGTGCGGAGGGCGTCACCGTGTCCATGAGATCCGCCTCCATGAACCGCGCCTTCGATCGCATCCGCAAGCGAGGGGCCGCTCCGGGAGACACGTTGTTAACCCAACGTCGGTTTCTATCGGCTTAAGAGCGACTCACGACGGCTCCTCCTCCGGGGCACCCGAGAACGGACATTCGTCATGCTGAACATCTGGGCCGGAAAGCGCCGCCCGAGGCGCGCCCGGCCCGACCGGCGGGCGCCCGAACGCGACGCCCGGGATGCGGCCCGGGCGTTCGTCGCGGACCTCGCCGAGATGCAGGTGCTCGATGCCGCCGGCCTGGAGCGGGCGCTCGCCGCCCTCGACCTGCCGGGGCGGCGCCCGGTTCCGATCCTGCTCACCGAACTCGGCCTCGTCCACGAGGCCACCCTGGTCTCGGCGCTCGCCGCCTCGACGGGCCTGCCGTTCCTGCGCGACGAGGAGGTGCCGGCCGCCCCCGTCCTGCCGGCGGAGATCGGCGCCGACTATTGCGCCCGCGTCCGGGCGCTGCCCATCGCGGTCGACGCGGACGAGCTCGTCGTCGCGGCCGTCGACGTGTTCGACAGCGAGATCGCGCTGGCCCTGGAGCATCTCACCGAGCGGCGGGTGCGCCTGTGCATCGTCGGACCGGCCGCCTTCGAGCGCGTCCATCGCGCCGTCTACGGCGACGCCGCCCCGGATTCCGAGGCCGGCCTCGACGACGACCTCGCCCGGCTGCAGGATGTGGCGAGCCAAGCCCCCATCGTGCGCCTCGTCGCCCGCCTCGTGCGCGACGCGTTCGCGCGCGGCGCCTCCGACATCCACGTGGAGGCCGAGGAGACGGACGTGCGGGTGCGCTACCGGGTCGACGGGGTGCTCGTCGAATCCGAGCGCCTGCCGAAATCCGTCCAGCTCGCCCTCACCACGCGGGTGAAGATCCTGGCCGGCCTCAACATCGCCGAGCGGCGCCTGCCCCAGGACGGGCGCATGCAGGTGTCCGATCGCGGCCACGACATCGACATCCGCGTCTCGACCCTGCCCACCGCGCACGGGGAGAGCGTGGTGATGCGCGTCCTCGACGGCTCGCGCCGGGTCGACGATTTCTCCGGCCTCGGCTTCGACGCCGCCGCCATCGCCGAGATCGGCGCCATGACGGCGCGGCCGAACGGCCTCGTCCTCGTCACCGGCCCCACCGGCAGCGGCAAGACCACGACCCTCTACGCGGCCCTGCGCGCCATCAGCGGCGCGCACCTCAAGGTCGTCACCGTGGAGGACCCGGTGGAGTACCGGATGGCCGGGATCAACCAGGTCCAGGCCCATCCGGGCATCGGCCTCGACTTCGCGGCGGCCCTGCGCTCGATCCTGCGCCAGGACCCCGACGTGGTCATGGTCGGCGAGATCCGTGACGGCGAGACCGCCCGCATCGCCGTGCAGGCCGCGCTCACCGGCCACCTCGTGATCTCGACCCTCCACACCAACTCGGCCCCCGCCACGGTCACGCGCCTCGTGGACATGGGCGTCGAGCGCTTCCTCATCGCCGCGACCCTGAACGGCGTCATCGCCCAGCGCCTCGTGCGCCGGGTCTGCGCCGATTGCGCGGCGGACGAGCCGGCCTCGCCCGAGGCCTGCCTGCGGCTCGGCCTCGACACCGCCGCGCCCCCGACCCTGAAGCGGGCCCGGGGCTGCGCGGCCTGCAACGGCACCGGCTATCGCGGCCGCATGGTGGTCTCCGAGATCATGACCCTCGACACCCCCCTGCGCACCCTCATCGCGGAGGGCGCCGACGAGCAGCGCCTCGTGGCGCAGGCCCGCGCCTCCGGCATGGCCACCCTGGCGGAGACCGCCCGCGCCCGCGTGATGTCCGGGGAGACCACCCTCGACGAGATCGGCCGCGTGTTCGAGGGTCTGGTCTGATGCCGGCCTTCGCCTACAAAGCCTACGCCCCCGACGGGCGCCTGCGCACGGGCCGGATCGAGGCGGAGGGCCGCGAGCGCGCGGTGTCCGCCCTGCGCAACGACGGCCTGCAGGTGTTCGAGATCGCGCCGGCCGCCGCCGGAGGCGTTCCGTTCTGGCGCCGCGACCTGTTCGGGCGCGACCGCATCAACGATGCCGGCCGCATCGGCTTCCTCAAGGAATTCGGGACCCTGCTGGGTGCCGGCCTCACCGTCGACCGGGCCCTGCGCCTCGTGGAACGGCAGGCGAGCGGGGCGCTCCGCCCCGTCCTGTCCGATCTCCTCGAGCGGGTGATGGCCGGCGCCGCGCTGTCGCGGGCGATGAGCGCGCACCCGCAGGCCTTCCCGCCCGACATGATCGACGCCGTGCGGGCCGGCGAGGCGACCGGCACCCTGGTGGGCGTCCTCTCCAGCCTCACGGCGTCCCTGGAGCGGCGCGACGCCGTGCGCCGCCACCTCACCTCGTCGATGGTCTACCCGGCGATCCTCATTCTCATGGCGATCGGCACGCTGGCCATGGTGATCGGCGTTCTGGTGCCGGCCCTGGCCCCCCTGTTCGACGGCACCGGCAAGCCCGCGCCCCTGGCGATCCGCGCCGCGTCCGCCCTCGGCGACGCCCTGGCCGCGTGGTGGCCCGTCCTCCTCGGCGGCGTGTTCGTAACGGGGGCGCTGCTGGCGAAGTTCTGGGCGAATCCCGCCTTCGCGGCCTTCCGCTCGCGGACGGCCCTGCGCCTGCCCATCGTGCGGGAGATCGTGGTCGGCGCCGAACTCGGCCGCATCTGCCGGGTGCTCGGGACGCTCCTCGAAGCGGAGGTGCAGATTCCCGACGCGGTGGCGGCCACCCGGCCGCTGGCGCGCAACGGCCTGTTTCGCGAGGCCCTGGCCCAGGCCTCGCGCCGCCTGAGCGAGGGCGGCAGCCTCGCCTCCGGCCTCGCGGGCTTGCGCCCCTACGCCGCCTCCACCCTCAACCTCATCACCAGCGGCGAGCAGGTGAACCGCCTCGGCACCGTGCTGCTCCACGCCGCCGAGATGCACGAGACCCGGACCCGCGAGCAGATCGACCGATTGCTGGCCCTGCTGACGCCCCTCGTCACCGTTACCATCGGCGGCCTCATCGGCGGCCTGATCATCTCGGTGATGAGCGCGATCCTCAGCGTCGGCGACCTCGCGCAATGACGGAAGGACCGGCCCCGGGAAGCGCCGGGATCAGGCGCGGGCGCTGACCGTCTCGATCATGCGGGCGATGGACCCGACGGAGTAGAAATTCTTCGGGTTCAGCTGCGCCGGCGGGATCATGATGTCGAACTCCGCCTCGACGGCGATCATCAGGTTGACGAGGTCGAGGGACGAGAGCCCCACGTCGACGAGGGCGTCTTCGGGCTGGAAATCCCGCGCCTGCGACTGCTGTGCCAGGATACCCTTGGCGAGGTACATGGTCCGGTCTGTATAGTTAATGGTATCCAAAGCAGGGCTCATGACGATGCGTCCATGTTGAAGCCGGGTCCGCGCACAGAGGCCACGCAACCGCGACGGTCGTCCAGCATCTTTGGATCGCCGCCCAGCGCCGGTCAACGTTCGGTCGAATCCGAGCGTTATTGGCGTTAATTTTAATCATATCCTCAGGGTTCCGATTCCGCTTCCACAAATAAGCGCGCCTTAATGTCTTCCCTATATTGCTGCATCCCGTGCCGGACAGCACGTTGGGCCCTCGGGTTCCGTGGCACGTGCCGTGACTCAACCGGAATGCTTGCGGGCGGAAGGCTCGGAAGCGGAATGCTTTCGAGGATGACCATGACGATCCAGCAAGGAGCGATGTCCGCCGGGGCCGTGGGCGAGGCCGCCGATCTGCAGGCCCGGGCCGCCGCCGTGGCGGCCGTGGCCGCCGCCCACGCGGAGGCGGTGGACCGCGAGGGCCGCTTTCCGGACGAAGCCCGGGACGCCATGCGGACGCACCGCCTGCTCGGAGCGGCGATCCCCATCGATCTCGGTGGCGAGGGCGCCTCGATGCAGGCGCTCGCCGACATCTGCTACACCTTCGGACGCGCCTGCGCCTCCACGGCGATGATCTTCGCCATGCACCAGACCAAGGTGGCCTGCCTCGTCCGCCACGGCCGCGGCGCGGCCTGGGTCGAGGCGGTGATGCGCCGCATCGCCAGCGAGCAGCTGCTCATGGCGTCCTCCACCACCGAGGGAAACAACGGCGGCAACGTCCGTGTCTCGGCGGCCGCAGTGGCGCGGGACGGCGAGGACATCGTCCTCGACCGCGCCGCTACGGTGATCTCCTACGGAGCGCAGGCCGACGGCATCGTCACCGTCGCGCGCCGGACGGACGAGGCCGCCGCGTCGGACCAGGTGCTGTGCGTCTTCCTGAAGGCCGATTACACCCTGGAACGCCTCGGCGGCTGGCAGACGCTCGGCATGCGCGGCACCTGCAGCAGCGGGTTCCGCCTCCTCGCCCGCGGCCGGGTCGAGCAGGTGCTCGCCGCCCGCTACGCCGACGTCCACAGCCAGACCATGACGCCGGTCTCCCACATCCTGTGGTCGAGCGCCTGGACGGGCATCGCGGCCGGGGCCGTCGACAAGGCCCAGGCCTTCACCCGCACGGCCATGCGGGGGGCCGGCGGCGTCGCCCCGCCCGGCGCCCTGCACTACACCCGCGCCGTGTCCGGCCTGAAGCAGGCCCGCGCGCTCATCGGCCAGAGCCTCGACCGGTTCGAGGCCGCCACCGGCGATCCCGCCGCCCTCTCGGCCCTGGATTTCCAGACCGCCATCACGATGCTCAAGGTCGAGGTCTCGGAACTCGCCGTCTCGACGGTGATGAGCGCCATGCGGGCCAACGGCCTCGCCGGCTACCGGGAGGACGGCGACTTCGCCATCGGCCGGCACCTGCGCGACGTGCTGTCCGCGCCGATCATGATCCACAACGACCGCATCGTCGCCAACCTCGCCACCGCCACCCTGATGGCGCCCGTCGCCGCCTCCCTGCGCGACTGATCGTCGAGACCCGTCGCCCTCCCGCCGAATCCGCCTTTCGCGAAAGTCGAGTCCCATGAACATGAATGTCGGCCGCGCCCCGGCCTCGCCCCCGGCCACGGATCCCCTCGACGCCCTGTTCGACACGATGTTCCGGCCCATGGACGCGCAGGGCGTCTACGCCCGGACCGGCGCCTACGAATCGGTGGTGGAGGCCCTGACCGCGCTGATTTCGTCCAAGCGCGAGGCGGACACCGAGGTGTTCCGGTTCCCGCCGGTGATGAGCCGGGCGCATCTGGAGCGGCACGGCTACCTCAAAAGCTTCCCGAACCTGCTCGGCTGCGTCTCGTGCCTGGAGGGAACCGAACAGGAGATCCTCGCCAAGGCCGATCTCCAGGCAAAGGGCGGCGACTGGACCAGCGGCCTCGAGACCGCCGACCTCGTGCTCACCCCGGCGGCCTGCTACCCGGTCTATCCCATCGCGGCCGCGCGCGGCGCCGTGCCGGCGGCGGGCTATCGCTTCGACGTCGCCTGCGACTGCTTCCGCCGCGAGCCCTCCCCGCACCTCGACCGGCTCCAGTCGTTCCGGATGCGCGAATACGTCGTCATCGGCACGCCCAATCAGGTCGCTGAATTCCGCGAGCGCTGGATCGGCCGCGCCACGGCGATCGCCGACGAACTCGGCCTGCCCTACGTGATCGAGCAGGCGAGCGACCCGTTCTTCGGGCGGCTCGGCCAGATCAAGGCGTTCAGCCAGCTCGAGGCCGCCCTGAAGTTCGAGCTGCTGATCCCGCTGCGCGGCGAGGCCGCCGGCACCGCCTGCATGAGCTTCAACTATCACCGCGAGCATTTCGGCACGACCTGGGATCTGCGCCACGCCGACGGCGAGCCGGCCCATACGGGCTGCGTCGCCTTCGGCATGGACCGCCTCGCCGTGGCGATGTTCGCGACTCACGGCGCGGCCATCGCCGATTGGCCGGTCTCCGTGCGGGCGGCCCTGTCGCTCTGAACCGAACCCGATCGAAGGCGAGCGTGATGGGCCTCGACCCCGCCGTGCGGCGGTTCCTCGACATGATGGCGCTCGGCGGCACTGGCGCGCGCGGCGTCGCCGAACGACGCAAGGGCCAGCAGGTGCTGGCCCAGCTCGCGGGCGCGGCGCCCGTCGCCGTCGCGGCGCGGGATCTCGTGCTCGATCTCCCGTCGGGGCCGTGCGCCGCGCGGGCCTACGCGCCCCGCGACGCCGGGGAGACGGGGCCGGGGCTCGTGTTCTTCCACGGCGGCGGCCTGGTGTCGGGGGACCTCGACACCCACGACGCCATCTGTCGGATCCTCGCGGACTCGGCCGATTGCCGCGTCGTCGCCGTCGCCTATCGTCTCGCCCCGGAGCACCCCTACCCCGCCGCCATCGAGGATGCGGTGGCGGCGTTCGCCCACGTGGCGCAGGCGGCGGAAGCCTTCGGCCTCGACGCGAGCCGCCTCGGGATCGGCGGGGATTCGGCCGGCGCGGGTCTCGCCGCGCGGACGACCCAGATGTTGCGCGGCCGCGCGGCCATCGCCGGTCAGCTCCTGATCTGCCCGGTCCTCGATCTCACCTGCGCGACGGAGTCCCACCGCGCCTTCGCCACCGGCCACTTCCTCGACGCCGAGACCGTGCGCCACGACATCGCCGCCTGCGGCGTCGCGGACGTCGTGGCGGATCCCCGCGTCTCGCCCGGGCGCGAGCCGGACCTGACGGGCCTGCCCCCGGCCCACATCCACACGGCGTCCCACGACATCATGCGCGACGACGGCGCCGCCTACGCGGCCCGTCTCGCGGAGGCCCGCATCCCCGTGGTCCACACCTGCCACGCGGGCATGATCCACTACTTCTACGGTCTCGGCCGCCTCATCCCCACGGCGCGCCCGATCCTCGCGGAGATCGGTGCCGCATTCGGCGCTCATCTGCGCGGCGATCCGGCCCGAACCATCCCCCAATCCCCGCACCGGAGAGCATCATGAGCGTTCGTTCCACCCTCGTTTCCGAAATCGAAGCCATCACCCGCGATCACGACAAGGCGATGCCGCCGCTGACCGACGACCTCGTGCTCCTCGACACGCCGTTCGATTCCCTGTGCTTCGCCCTGCTGGTCGCCCGCATGGAGGATCTCGTCGGCGTCGACCCGTTCAGCACCCTGGAGGTCGCCGACCTACCGGTGACGCTGGGCGACCTCGTGGCACTCTACGAGCGCGCCGCCGTCGCGGCCGCGGCCTGAGCCGATGACCCTGCGTGACCGCCTGACGCGCGCGGGCAGCCTCGACGGCTTGTTCCTCTCGGACCGAACCGCGCGCCGGTCGCTTCCCGCCCTGATCGCGTCCCAGACCCGGACCGACCTCACGGAGCGCCTCGCCGGGCGCGCGGTCCTCGTCGCCACGGGCGGCCAGATGAACGCCGCCCTGGCGATGCTCGCCCTCGACGGGCTGGTGGGCCGGATGGTGCTGGCCCCTCCGGGCCTCACGGGAGAGGAAGCGGCACAGATCCTCGCCACCGCCGAGATCGACCTCTGCGTCACGGACGCGGCCTGTCCGTTCCGGGTGGCGCTGAACGGGCTGCCCTGCGTGGAGGCCACGGAGGCGGCCCTGGCCGCTCCGCTCCCGGCCCCCCGCCCGACCGAATGGGTGCTCGCCACCTCGGGCACCACCGGTGCGCCGAAACTCGTGGTCCACACCCTCGAGGGCCTCGCGGGCGGGATCAACGTCGCGGCGACGCCCGAGCCCGGCACGGTCTGGAGCACGTTCTACGACATCCGCCGCTACGGCGGCCTCCAGGTGTTCCTGCGGGCGATCCTCGGGCCGGCGCCCCTCGTCCTGTCGGAGGCGGACGAGCCGGTCCGCGACTACCTCGTGCGAGTGGCCGAGGCCGGGGTCACCCACATCCTCGGCACGCCCTCGCACTGGCGCCTCGCCCTCATGAGCACGGCCCTCGACCGCCTCGCGCCGCGCTACGCCCGCCTCTCCGGCGAGATCGCCGACCAGGCGATCCTCGACCAGATGCGCGCCGCCTTTCCCGAGGCGCGCATCGCCCACGCCTACGCCTCGACGGAGGGCGGCGTCGGCTTCACCGTCGAGGACGGCCGCGAGGGGTTTCCCGCCGGGTTCGTCGGCGCGCGCACGGGCATCGAGATCGTGGTGCGCGAGGGGACCCTCCAGATCCGCTCGCAGCGCACGGGCCGGCGCTATCTCGGCGCCGACGCCGCCGCGCTGACCGACGCGGACGGGTTCGTCGACAGCGGCGATCTCGTGGAATTGCGCGGCGCGCGCTACCACTTCCTCGGCCGGCGCAGCGGCATCATCAACGTCGGCGGCGCCAAGGTTCAGCCCGAGGAGGTCGAGACCATCCTCAACAGCCACCCCCGCGTGTCCATGTCCCGGGTCCGGCCGCGGCCGAACCCGATCCTCGGCGCCGTGGTCGAGGCCGAGATCGTCCTGCGGGAGGATGGCGGCGCACCGGACGATCCGGCCGGCCTCAAACAGGCGATCATCGCCCATTGCCGGCCGCATCTGGCCAAGCACAAGGTCCCGGTCAGCGTGAAGTTCGTGCCCGCCCTGCCGATCTCGGCCGGCGGCAAGCTCCTGCGGGGCGTCTCGTGACCGGGCCGAATCCGACCGAACCGACCCCGACCCAGCGGCGCACCGTCATCGTCACGGGCGGGAGCCGGGGCATCGGGCTTTCCATCGCCACCGGCCTGGCGGCGGAGGGCTTCCGGGTGGTGGCCGTCGCGCGCCGCCCCTCGGAGGCGTTCGAGGCCGCGGCGCGGGCGGCCCCGGACGGGGCGATGCATTTCTCGGCCTGCGATCTCGGGCAGACCGAGGCGCTGCAGCCCCTGGTGCGGGGCATCCGCGCCGCGCACGGCCCGATCTACGGGCTCGTCAACAACGCGGCCATCGGCACGCCCGGGCTGCTCGCCACCATGCCCGACCGCGAGATCCAAGACCTCGTGCACATCAACACCGTGGCGCCGATGCTGCTCACCAAATACGTGGTGCGGGGTATGATGGCGGCGGGCGCCGGGCGCATCGTGAACGTGAGCTCGATCATCGCCTTCACGGGCTACAACGCGCTCTCGGTCTACGCCGCCACCAAGGCCGCCTCCATCGGCTTCACCCGCTCACTCGCACGGGAAGTCGGCCGGCTCGGGGTCACGGTGAACGCCGTGGCACCGGGCTTCGTCGAGACGGCGCTGACCGAGGGGATGGACGAGGCCGAGCGCGGGCGGGTGGCCAACCGCGCCGCCCTGCGCCGCCTCGCCGACCCGGAGGATGTGGCCAACGCCGTCGCCTACCTGATGTCGGACAAGGCCCGCAACGTCACCGGCACGGTTCTCACCGTGGATGCCGGCAGCACCGCCTGAGCCTCACGCGCTCCGGCGACGGACGCGCTTCACCATCCGGCGGGGCGAGACGCGCGGGGCCCGGGCGGAGCCGTCGATGAATTCGAAGCCGCCGGCGGCGTTGAGCGAGTGCAGCCGCGAGCCCGGCCAGAGGGGGCCCGCCTCGATCCGCGACAGGAAGCTCTGGGCGAAGCCGTCCTCGTCGAGGCGGTCGATCCGCATGAGTCCGAGGGCCCAGCCGTAACCGCGGCTGCAATCCTGGACCGGGCGCACCGCCTGCCCGTCATGCACCACGACGCGGCCGGCGGGCCGCGCGGCGGCGGTGTCGACGAGGACCGGGTTCGCCCGGTGCGGCGCCCATGGTCCGCGGAAATCCGGCGCGCTCCAGAGGTAGAGCGCGTCGGAGAACGAGCCGTGCCCGAGGGGGGCCGCCGCCGGCGCCTCGCGCACGGTGGCGAACAGCCACCAGCGGCCATCGTGCTCGAACAGGGTCGGGTCGCTCGCCGCGACGTCGGCGACGAGGGTCGCCTCCTTGACCCAGCCGCCGGGGAAGTCCGTCGCGCGGTAGAGGTCGATGGTGCCGGCGGCGCAGCACTCGGGCACCATCCAGACGGCGCCGTCGCGCGCGAAGACGAACGGATACGACAGGTGGTGGGCGGTCTCCAGCACCCGGACGGGCGTGCCGACGGGCCCGGTCTCGTCGAAGGCCACCGCGGAGATCACGCCCTTGGCCGAGGCGTGATCGTACTCCTCCACGAACAGCCAGCACCGGCCCGCGTGCACGATGGGGAAGGGATCGGCATAGAAGCGTCGTCCGTCGTCGGGGAGTTCGTGCCAGCCCGAATCCGGGTGGCGGCCCAGGGCGACGAGGTCCGGTCCGTCGAGGCGTCGCCAGCCGATGCGCCAATGCGGGGCGCGGTAGCCGAGGTGATAGAGGCGCCGCACCGCGCTGCCCACGGCGATGCGGGCCGCGCGCCGGGCGAGGTCGCGGGCGCCGAGACCCGCCCCGGACGCGGGCGGCGGCGAACCGGCGGGGATCGGCGCCGCGCCCCCCACGAAGGCGGCGGCGATCATCGTCACCGTCCGGGCGAGCCCGTCCTCGAAGGTGGTGCGGACGACGCCCCGCACTTCCGTGCCGAGGCGCGCCTCGCAGAGGACGCGGCCATCCGCGACGAGGCTCGCGACCGGCACGCGGCCGGCGAGCAGGCTCGCCAGAAGCGCCGCCTCGCCGGGTTGTCCGTCGTAGAGGAGGCGCCAGACCGGGACGCCGTCGGGCGCATCGCAATCGCCGCCTAGATCGATGACGCAGTCGGGCCGCACGGCCGCACGGTCGGCCGAGGCCAGCCACGGCAGAGCCGCCGCCTCGGCCTCGTTTAGGCGGGCGGCGGGACCGCCCGGCGGCAGGCCGTGAAACAGGGTCTCGATCCGGAACAGCCGGTCGGCGTTGGCGGGCCACGCGGCCACGCGCGAGCGGGCATCGACCACGACGCGGCAGCCCGGCCGGGCACCGAGGCGCGCGACCAGGGCGGCGTGCCACCCGCGGGGGCCGCGCCCGTCGAGGCAGAGCCTTACGAGCACGACGGATCCCGCAGGCGGATCGGGTCTCGAAGGCCTGACGAATTTCGAAGGCCCGATGGATCTCGAAGGCACGCCAAGTTTCGCATCGTCGTCACTTCCGCTGCCGGGGCATCCCGGTCCACCGCGCGACCGGGCGCATCGACGGGCGGGGTACGGGCGCTGCTCGGCGGGATGGGCCGAGGGCCGGATCGCCGGCGGCCCGTGACGAGCCTGCGGAGACGAAGTAAACTTTCCCTTTCCGGCTGAAGTCTTCCCCAATTCTTCACGCCCCGCCGACGAAACGGACGCGGGACGTGACGATCAATTAAGCATCGATCGATTAACTCTGGGCACGGGCGGGAGCCGGGCCCGCTCCGGGTCGGGCCTTCACCGACGTTTGACCTCCTTCGCGCGGAGTATGGGCCGGGTCGCGGACGCATGCATGGAGTTCCGCCTGTGAACCATCAGTGGCCAAGCGTCCGACCGGCCGAGCGCGACGCGGGCCGCGCGGCCGTGCTGATGCCCTACGTCGCCGACCGGCCCGAGACCGTGGGCAAGGACACCGCGGCCGACATCGGCGACCTCTGGCGCATCGTGGTGCGCCGCCGCTGGATCGTGCTCGCGACGACGGCGGCCTTCACCGTCGCCGCCCTGGTGTACGGCCTCCTCGCGACGCCGCTGTACTCCGCGAATTCGCAGCTCCTCATCGATCCGCGCAACCGGCAGGTGGTCAACCACGACCTCAACGAGAGCGCCGCCGCGGCGGATGGCGGCGTCACCATCGTGGAGAGCCAGGTCAGGGTCATCGAGTCCGACGCGGTGCTCCTGCGCGCCATCGCGGAGGTGGGCCTGGAGGACGATCCCGAATTCGGCGCGCCGGCGGCGGGCCTGGTGCAGCGGACCGTGCAGAGCCTGAAGGATACGCTCCTCGGCCCCTCCGAACCGACCCTGCGCAACCACAAGACCCTCGCCCTGCAGAAGCTCCGGCGCAAGCTCGCGGTGAAGCGGGCCGACAAGGTGTTCGTGGTCGACATCGTCGTGACGGCGTCGACCCCCGACAAGGCCGCCGACATCGCCAACGCCATCGCGCGCGCGTACCTCGCCGACCAGGCCGAGGCCCGCTCCAACGGGGCCAAGCGGGCCGCCGGCGAGCTGCGCGACCGTCTCGAGGGCCTGCGCGCCGACGTCGGCGCGGCCGAACGGCGCCTCGAAGCGTTCAAGGCGGCGAACGGGCTGATCTCGTCGAGCGGCCGCCTCGTCAGCGAGCAGCAGCTGACCGACAGCAACGCCCGCCTCGTCGCCGCCCGCGACCGCACGGCCGAGGCGAAGAGCAAGCTGCAGAACATCGCCACGGCGCGGGGCGCGGCCTTCGACACCAGCACCCTGCCGGAGGCGATCCGGTCGCCCACCGTCGAGCGCCTGCGCGCGCAATACGCCGAGCTCGCCGCCAAGGAGGGCGACCTGCGCACGCAGCTCGGCCAGCGCCATCCCTACATGGCCGCCATCCGCACCCAGATGGGGGACGTCAAGCGTCTCATCGATGCCGAGCTCGCCCGGATCACCAAGGCGGCCGAGATCGACGTCCAGCGCGCCCGGGCCGCCGAGCGCCTGCTCACGGACAACCTCGAGACCCTGCGCGGCGAATCGGTCCAGACCAGCAAGGCCGCGGTGCAGCTGCGCGAACTCGAGCGCACGGTCCAGGCGAGCCGGTCGGTCTACGACACCTATCTCGTGCGCTCCCGGGAGATCGCCGAGCAGGCCACCATCGATACCGCCAACACGCGCGTGATCTCCTGGGGCCTGCCGCCGGAGGAACGCAGCTGGCCCCTGCGCGGCTTCCTCCTGGCGGCCGGTTTCGTCGGCGGCCTTGGCGTCGGGGTCGGCGTCGCGATGGTGAGCGAGTACCGCCGGCCGACGCTGCTCTCCGCCCGGCAGTTCGAGCGGCTCCTGAAGGCGCCCGTGCTGGCGACGTTCCCGCCCGCGCCCGCGTCCGACTCCGCTGCCTGTCAGAAGGAGGCCACCGTCGCCCTCGACACCCTGCGCAGCCACGGCAGGGTTCAGACGAGCGTGAATCCGAAAGGCATGACTCCGAGGAGCATCGGGCAGAACGGCATGGAGCGCGCCCTCATCGTCGCCGTGGCGGCCGGTGCGGGAGACGGCGCGGCGCAGAAGGCCGTGATCGAAGTCCTGTCGGCCACGGCGGCGGCACAGGGAGACCGGGTCCTTACCATCGAGGCCGATCTCGGCGGCCGAAGCCGCGGCAGGAGCGGGCTCCTCGACGTGCTGAGGGGCGAGAAGGGCCTCTACACCGTGGTCTCCACGGATGCGGCCACCGGCGCGTGCTGGCTCGGGATCGGCAACGGCAACAGGGCGACGCGGGGAACCTTCGACCGCGCCAAGGTCGAGGCATTCCTCAACGAGGTCGGCGAGCGCTTCGATCTCGTGCTGATCGATTGCGGCATCCTCTCCTCCAACACGCGCCTCGGCGCCGTGGTCGGCGCGGCGGACCGGCTCGTGGTCGTGGCCCGGGCCGGACGCACCCTGCAGGCGGACCTCGTCGACCTCGACCGGGTCGCCGCGGCCATGGGGCGACCGGCCTTCGGCGCCCTGCTCATCGACGACCGGGCCTGAATGTCGAGCCGCGAGGGGTTACGCGGCGAGGTCGCCGGGCGGGGCGGGAGCCCCGGCTGGAGCCCCGGCGCCCGCGCGCGCCTCCGGGCCCTTCCGGACCCTGCCGTCGCGGTCCTGACGGTTCTGGTCTTCTGCCTCTCGGGCGGAATGCTCTGGACCATCGCCGGCATCAATTACGACGGCCTCACCGGCTCGCCCGTCCAGAAGATCCATCCGGCCACCTACGCCGCCGTCCTGCTCCTCGCGTGGACGCTCCTGCGTGCCGGCAATCCCGTGGCCAACGCGGTCACGATCCTGGAGCACAGGCCGGCGAGCGCGTTCCTCGGCCTCATGGGCACCGCCCTCGCCCTCCAGATCAGCCTGCGCGGCGGCGCGGGCATCGCCGGCGCCATCGACACGTTCCTGCTGCCGAGCCTGACGTTGATTCTCCTCGGCGGCTGCGACGGGCGCAGCCTCGCCCGGCTGGAGACCCTGGTGCACGTGCTGATGGCCGCGAATGCGAGCCTCGGCCTCGTCGAATTCGTCGGCGGCGGGCCGTTCTTCCCGTTCCGCCTCGACGGCCTGCTTCTCGAGAACGACACCCGCTCGGTGGCCCTGCAGGGCCACCCCCTGACCAGCGCGACGCTCACGGCCTGCTACGTGATCGCCCTGGCGGCGGGCGGCGGGTCGCTCGATGCCGTGCGGCGCCTCGCCATGCTCGGGTTGCAGACCGTCGCCCTCGTCACCTTCGGGGGACGCTCGGCCATCGTCGTCACCCTGGCCCTCGGCGGCGTCCTGGCCGGCCGCGGACTGATCCGGGCCGTGACGCGCGGGCGCATCCCGCTGCTCGCCGTCGCGGGGGCCGCCTTCGCCATGCCGCTGTTCACCCTGGCCCTGGCCGGCCTCGTCGGCCTCGGCTTCTTCGACGCCCTCATCGGGCGCTTCGTCGACGACGGCGGCAGCGCCAACGCCCGCGTCCTCGTCGTCGAGCTGTTCAACCGTCTGTCCTGGCGCGAAGTCGTGGTCGGCCCGGACCCGACCATCATCGACAGCCTGCGCCGCATCAACGGCCTCGCCCTGGGGCTCGAGAACCCCATCGTGCGGATCGTCCTCTACCAGGGCGCGATCATGACCGCCCTGCTCACCGTGGCCGTCGCGCTGTTCCTGGTCGAGCTCGCGCGCCGGTGCCGCCCCGGCATCGCCATGCCGATGATCGCCTTCGTGTTCCTCGTGAACACCTACGAGAGCCTCGGGGGCAAGACCACCCTGATGGCGAAGTTCGCCATCCTCCTCGTCGCCCTGTACCGGCCGACGCCGGCTTCGCGCCGCGCCGGATAGGCCGCGTCAGGGCGAAGAGGTCCCGGATGGCGATGTCCCGGATGGCGATGCCCCGGATGGAGCCCCCCCGGGTGGAGCGGGGAGGCCGAGGGCGCCGAGGAGTGCCGGATCGAGGCTCCGCGTCTCGCCCTGCACGAGGCCCATGCCGTCGAACAGGTTCCAGAACGCCCAGGGGAAGCCCGCCGCCTCTGCGCTCCGGCGCACGTCGCCGACGTAGCGCGCCCGGTCGGCCGCCCCCGAGGCGACGTAGCGGTGATCGCTGCGCAGGGCCCCGAACTCGCCCAGGAGGATTTCGCCCGTCGGGATGCCGTGGCGCAGGGCCCAGGCCCGCACCGGGGCGAGCCCCCGGTCGAGGAAGCCGCGATCGGGCCGGGCGGCGAAGTACTCCGCGAGCTTGAGTTCGGTCTCGGCGTAGGCCGTCGCCTTGCGGGCGGCCGGGAGCGCGGCATCGCCCGCCATGCGGCGGCGAACGGCCGCGAGGGTCGCGTCGAGGCGGCCGGCGGAGGCCGGCCACGGCACGGCGTTGAGGGCGCGGTAGATCGGCTCGTCCATCCAGGGCGCGCCCTGGTGGCTGAACAGGTAGGGCTCGTAGAAGTGGAAGGTGTAGAGCAGGGGCCGGAACGCCGTCAGGGCGGCCGGATCGAGGGCGGTGAGCCCGTCGACCAGGCTCCCGCAGGCGCCGGTGGCGACGAGGGTCAGGGCGGGCGCGGCGGCCCGCGCAGCGCCGAGGAGGCCGGCCTGGATGCGCCCCCACGCCTCCGCGCCGCAGGCCTGGGGCGGCTCGTTCACAGGCTCCAGGGCGACCCGGCCCTGCGGGTGGCGCGCGAGGGCGCGGGCGAGTTCCGCCACGAGGTCGCGGTAGGCGTCGAGCAGGGGCGCGTCGGGGCCGCCGTATAGGGCCTCCGGCGTGTAGTGATGCGTCGCCGCGTTGGCGTGGAGGTTGAGGACCACGGTGAGGCCCTCCGCCAGGGCCATCGCGACGGCGGCGTCGAGCATGCCGAACAACACGGCGCGGGTCCGGCCCGTGAAGAACAGGAACGGTCCAGGATCGATGGGCAGGCGCACGAAGTCGAAGCCCGCACGCGCGAGGCCGGCGAGGTCCGCCCGGGTCGGGACCGGGCGGTCCGGATCGAAGGCCGGCCAGGCGTAGTCCGTGCGCGGGGCCGGGTACTCACGGGTGAGGGAGAACCACGGCCAGAGGTTGATTCCGCGGCGCAGGACGACGGGCTGCGCCGACGGGGTCTCCCTCGGCGCAGCAGGCCCGGGCGAGACCGGTCTGGCTCGCACAGGCTCCCGCCCGAGGGCCGCCGGCATGGGGTGTCCGGCGAGGCCGCCGGCCGCGAGTCCGGCGGCGATCACGCCGCGCCGGGTGGGCGGCACGCGCCCGGTCATCGGCCCCGATTCTCCCGCGGACCTAGACGGAGGTCCGCGACGCACCGGAGCCGAGGCGTGCGGCGGCGACCTCGGCGGAGCGGACGGGCACATGCGGCGCGCCGACCTGGCGGATCATGGTTTCGTAGGCTTCAAGAATGTCCGTCCACGTGAAGTTCAGGGCTTGGCGGCGCGCCCCCGCCCGCGCCCGGTCCAGGGCCGCGTCGTCATCAAGGAGACGGGTGATCTCGGCCTCGCACCCGTCGGCATCGCGAAAGTAGCTCTGGTCCGCGCCGGCGGTGACGCGGTTGAACGGATTGTCGTGGGCGATGATGGCGCTGCCGGCCCAGAGGGCCTCGACCAGGGACGGGTTGGTGCCCCCCACCGTGTGCCCGTGCAGGTAGGCCCGGGCGTGGAAGCGCAGGGCACCGACGATCCCGGCCTCGTAGATCGCCCCCGGGAACACCACGTCGGCGCTAGCCGCGGCCCGGATCCGCCGGTGATAGGGATTGTCGTCGCGCAGCTCCCCGACCACCACGAGCTTGGCGTCCCGACGCTTGCGCGAGAACGCCTCGACGATGGTGAGGATGTTGTTGTCGGGTTCGATCCGGCAGATCGAGACGAGGAAGCGTCCGGGCTCGACCCCGAAGGCGGCCAGCGGCGCGCGCGGAGCGTCGGTCACGGGGTCGCCCCCATACGGGATGGTGCTGATCGCACTGCGCGACCGGCGGGTGGCGACATGGTCGGCGATGGCCGGATGGTCGGCGACGAGGTGGTGCGACGACCAGGCGGCGATCCACTCGTTGACCCAGAACCAGGCCCGCACGGGCAGGGACCATTTCGGCCGGCGCCACTCGATGCCGTCCATGTTCGTGATGATGCGGCGCCCGGCGAGGCGCAGGAGCGGCAGGAACACGGCGCCGTTGTAGCCCAGCACCAGGCTGACCGCGTCGCGCTCGGCCGCGTGGCGGACGCATCGGTAGTCGAAGTCGAGGGTCGCCTTGGGGCCGCGGGTGGCGACCTGCACGTGGATGAGCTCGATGCCGCGCCACGTCTCGCTGCGGAACCGCTCGGTCACCGTCTCGACCTCGTCCTGGCAGTAGACGCCGACGGACCAGCCGCGCGCGACGAGGAACAGGGCCAGGCGCTCGGCAAACGTCTCGAAGCCACCGTGATCGGCCGGGAGTCCGCGCGTTCCGAGTATCAGGAGCGCGGGAGCGGGCGGGGTGGTCATGGAATGTCACCTTTGCCGGATTTGCAGGATCGTGCCGGGGTTGCACGATCGACCGCCGTCTGTGCGCGGGCATGCCCTCACGGCACCGTGCTGTGTCATTCTTTAACAAAGGATCCATAGAGACCGATCCAACGAGGTCTGTCCTGATCTCTCCGGCGACGCACGATGTCGGAAACGATCCGTGTCGGAAACGATCCTCGGCATCCCGGGAAGAGCTCCCCCATGCGTATCACGTGCGTTCACCAGGGGTTCGAACTCTACGGGTCCGACCGCAGCTTCATCGAGACGGTCCGGGTGATGCGGGCGACGTGGCCGGACGCCGTCATCGACGTGGTCCTGCCGCGTCACGGCCCGATCGTCGTCGCCCTGGAGCCCCTGGCGAGCCGCATCCACGTCGAGCCCCTGTGGATCCTGCGCCGCCGCGACCTGCCACGGCTCGCGACCCTGGGTCTCCTGACCCTGCCGGTGGCCGTTGGCCGCGCGATGCGGCGGATGGCGCGCAGCGACCTCACCTACGTCAACACCTCCGTGGTCACCGACTATCTGCTGGCGGCCCGGTTCTTCCGCCGACGCTGCCTCGTCCACGTCCACGAGATCCCGCAGGGCCTGGTGCGGACCGTGCTGCGCGGACTGATCGGGTGGGCCGGCTGCGGCGTCATCTTCAATTCGCGGGCGACGCAAGCCGCCTTCGCCCCCCCGCCCGGCCGCCCGGGGACCGTGGTCTACAACGGCATCGCCGATCCCGGCCGGCCGAAGGCCGCGACGTATCGGGGCGACCGCCCCTTGCGCGTGCTGATGCTGGGCCGGATCAGCCGGATCAAGGGCCAGGACGTCATGGTCGAGGCCCTCGCGCGCTTGCCCCGGGGAACCCGCGACCGGATCGCGGTGCGGATCGTCGGCAGCGCCTTCGAGGATGAGGCGCGGGAGCACGCCCTCGCGGCGCGCATCGCGGAAGCCGGCCTCGCGCGGACCGTCGAGCGGCTGGCGTTCACGCCGGACCCGGCGGAGCATTTCGCCTGGGCCGACATCGTCGCCGTGCCCTCGCGGCTGCCGGAATCCCTGGGCCGGGTCGCCATCGAGGCCATGGCCTCCGGCATTCCGCCCGTGGTCTCGGACATCGGCGGCCTGCCGGAAGTGGTGGAGGACGGGGTCACCGGCTGGCTCGTTCCGCCGGGCGACGCCGCCGCCCTCGCCAAACGCCTCGCATTCCTGGTGAGCGAGCCCGAGGCCTGGGCCGGTTTTCCCCGGGCCGCGCGGGCGCGCTACGTCAACGTCTTCGCCGAGGCGGCCTCGGCCGCCGGCATGGTGGCGTGCTTCCGCGGGGTTCTCGAGGGCGGCGCCCCGCTGGATCAGGCCAGCGGCAGGCTGCCGAAGCGGCCGAGCCGGTAGACCAGCGCGTCCGCGTCCTCGTTCGCGATCCGCACCTCGCCCACGGCACCGAGCAGGATCGCGTGGCTGTGGCGCTCGATCACCTCGTCGAGGGTGCAGTCGAGGATGGCCTGTGCCCCGGCGAGGCCCGAGGCCCCCGACGGCATGGCGACCCAATCGGCATCGGCGTAGCGGGCCGCGCCCTTGAGGCCGCCGATTCCGGCGAAGCGCTCGGCCACCGCCTGGTGCCCGGCCCCCAGGATGTTGATGCAGAAGTGCCGCCGGCGCGCGATGACGGGCCACGCCGAGACCGCCCGGTTGATGCAGACCAGCATGGTCGGCGGCTCGACGGAGAGCGAGACCGCTGAGGTCGCCGTCAGGCCGACGCGCTCCTCGCCGGAGCCCGCCGTCACCACCACGACGCCGCCGGCGAGGCGCCGCATGGCCCGCTTCATCAGCGCGGCGCCGGCGAGCGGCGGGACGTCTCGGACCGGACTGCTCAATGTGCTCTCCTGCCCGGGCACCGCGCCCGCTCTCTGTTCATCCGCCGCCGGCCCGGGAGACGCGATCCCCCGGTCGCCGCGCGGCGCGACGGACTCACTCTGTTTCAGGGGCCGGCGCCCGCGTCACATGGGAAAATCGCCGCGCGCCTTCATCCGGATTCGTCGTGCGGCATACCCTATTTCGTCGCGCTGGCTACCCGTTCAGGTCCGCACGGGCGCGCGCCCGTTCCGAAGCCCCGTCCGCGCGGGGGCCGCCGGATCGCCCTCGCGGGGCGCCTCCGCCTCCGACACGATGGCGGCGGCGGCCAGCACGGCACCGTCGGCGCGGCGTGCGAGGCGGCGGAAGTTGAGGACGTACCACAGGCAGCTGGCGAGTTCAGAGGCGATCAGACCCAGCAGCGCCGTGTGCGACGGCAGGCTCAGCAGCATCGGGATCATGATGGAGAACCCGAGCAGGGCGGCGCCGATGGCGCCCCAGGCGATGGAGCGGAACGCGGCCGAGGCTTCGAGGTAGGTGCGCGGAATCGCGTAGAGCAGGGAGATCGTCGTCACGGCCCAGATTCCGAGCCCGATCCAGGCCATCGGCTCCTGGCCGAACCGCCCCTTGAAGAGAACCTGCTCGATGAGCGGCAGGGCGAACCACATGGCCGCGCCGTAGACGAGGCAGCCGAGCGCGATCACCGCCGTCGAGCGGACGACGATCCGGTCGGCCTGCCTGGCCTGCCCGGTGGCGAGCAGCCCGGTCACCTCCGCCAGGACCATGTTGACCAGGGCGTTGGTGGGGATGCGCAGGGGGGCGAACAGCACCAGGGTGGCGGCGATCGGCGCGTAGGCCGCCGGGCCGACGATGGCGGCGAAGGCCAGGGTCAGGCCCTGGCCTTGGACGATCATGCTGGTGACCCCGGTCAGCGACCACAGCAGCGTCCGCCAGAGGCCGACGTAGCGCCGCCACAGGGACCGGCGCAGGGTGATCCGGAGGGGCTGACGCAGGGCGACGTAGGAGACCACGATGCCGCAGGCATGGGCGAAGGCGAGGGCCAGGAAGGCGTGATCGAGGGCGGACGCATCACCCGCGTACAGGATGGCGAGGGTCAGGGTCAGGCCGACGCCCGCATAGACCCCGTCGCTCATCCCCGCGATCCGGGCGGATTTCCGGGCGAGCAGCACGAGGCGCAGGTAGCTGCGGAACGCGTAGAGGGCGACGAACGCGCCGGCGCCCAGCGCCCCGGCGACCCCCATGACGGGGATGAGGAGCGCCAACGCCAGGGCGGCCATGCCGAGGCAGAGCGCCAGGGCGCCCGAGCCGAACACCACGTCGTAGCCGCGCTCAGCCGGCCGGCCGAGGCTGCGGGCGATGTGCAGGGTCGCCGGGACGGCGACGAGGGCCCGGATATAGGCGAGCCCCACGGCGCCCCCGGTGAACACGATGGCGAACAGCCCGTAATCGTGCTGGCTCAGGATCCGCACCAGGGCGATGTTCAGGGCGAAGTGGAACAGGCTCTGGATCAGCTCGCCCGACAGGATCACGGCGAACCGGCCGCCGAACCCGCCCCGCGCGACCGGCGGCGCGGCCGTCTTGCCCACGGGGCTGCCCGCCGCACGGGGCGCGCGTCGAGTCGGCAAAGCGGATTTCAACGCTCGGATCATGATGCAACGGTTCGCGTGGGCTCGCGGGTCTTAGGTTCGCGTGGGCTCGCGGGTCTTACGCGCGAATCTTGGCGCGGGACTCGGCGCGGGTCTTGGCGCGGGTCTCATCTGCTCCACCACCGGCGAAAATCTTTAAGGATGCCTCTCTAGGATCGGCAAATCGATCGGAGACCGACGTTCCGCCCGGACGCGGGCATCGCCACGAGAGCCACGCCGAACCTCGGCCGGTGCGACGTCGCGGCTGCGCCCGCCACCGAACCCGCCCCCACGCGACGCCGTCGCCCGCGATCCGGATTGCCGCATGCCCGCCCCCGTCTCAGACGCGTCCCCCCGGTCCGCCGCCCGGGCCCTGGTCGACCAGCTCGCCGTCAACGGCGTCGACCACGTCTTCACCGTGCCGGGCGAGAGCTTCCTGCCGGTCCTCGACGCCCTCTACGAATCGCGCATCCAGGTCACGGTCTGTCGCCAGGAGGGCGGCGTGGCGATGATGGCGGAGGCCTACGGCAAGGCGACGGGCCGGCCGGGCGTGTGCTTCGTGACCCGCGGCCCCGGCGCCACCAACGCCTCGGCGGGCATCCACGTGGCCCAGCAGGACTCGACGCCGATGATCCTGTTCGTCGGCCAGATCGAGCGGGCCTTGCGCGACCGCGAGGCGTGGCAGGAGATCGACTACCGCGCCGCCTTCGGTCCGATCGCGAAATGGGCCGCCGAGATCGACGACGCGGCCCGCGTGCCCGAATACGTCTCGCGCGCCTTCCACGCCGCCACCGGCGGCCGGCCCGGTCCGGTGGTTCTCGCCCTGCCCAAGGACATGCTGAAGGACACGGCGACCGGGCCGCTCGCCGCCCCCTGGGTCGCCGTCGAAGCGGCGCCGGGCGCGGAGGAGATGGAGCGTCTCGCGCAGCTGCTGGCCCAGGCCGAGCGCCCGTTCCTGCTGCTCGGCGGCAGCCGCTGGAGCGAGGCGGCGTATCGCGACATCCACGCCTTCGCCGACCGGTTCGACCTGCCCGTCGCCACGAGCTACCGCCGCCTGCCGCTGTTCGATCCGCTCCACCCCGCCTATGCGGGCGATCTCGGGTTGGCGGCCAACCCGAAACTCGTCGCGCGCGCCCGGGCGGCCGATCTTCTGATCGTGGTGGGCGGGCGCCTCGGCGAGGTCCCGAGCCAGGGCTACGATCTCCTCGCCATCCCGAATCCCGCCACCCGTCTCGTCCACGTGCATCCGGGCCCGGAGGAACTCGGCCGGGTCTACGTCCCGCACCTCGCCATCAACGCCGCGCCCGCCCGGATGGCCGCCGCCCTGGCGCGCCTCGCCGCGCCCGCAGCCCCCCCTTCCTGGGTGGCCCAAACCCGGGCCGGGCACGCGGAGTACCTCGAGTGGAGCGAGGCGGCGACGCCGCAGCCCGGCGCCGTGAACCTCGGCGCCGTGATGGTGCACTTGCGCGAAACGCTGCCCGCGGACGCGATCCTGTGCAACGGCGCCGGCAACTACGCCGCCTGGATCCACCGCTTCTACCGCTTCCGGCGCCCGGCCACGCATTTCGCCCCGACCTCGGGCTCCATGGGCTACGGCGTGCCGGCGGCGGTGGCGATCAAGCGGCTCTACCCCGACCGCACGGTGATCGCGCTGGCGGGCGACGGCGACTTCCTGATGACCGGGCAGGAATTCGCCACCGCCGTGCAGTACGACCTGCCCCTCGTCTGCATCGTCTGCGACAACGCCAGCTACGGCACCATCCGCATGCACCAGGAGCGGGATTTCCCCGGCCGGGTCTCGGCCACCGACCTGCGCAACCCGGACTTCGCCGCCTATGCCCGCGCGTTTGGCGGGTTCGGCGTCACGGTGGAGCGCACGGAGGACTTTCCGGCGGCGTTCGCGGCGGCCCTCGCCTCGGGCCAGCCGGCGATCGTCCACCTGAAGATCTCGACGGACGCGATCTCGCCGGGCCTGAGTCTGACGGCGATCCGCGAGAAGGCGCTGGCGGCCGGGTGAGGCGCGCCGCCTACCGGCGCCCGTGGGCGAAGTCCCAGTAGAGGGCGCGGGCGCGGCGGAACACGGGGCCTGGCTCGAAGCGGACCTCGTCGAGGCCGGTGACGGGGGCGACCTTGGCGAAGTTGCCCGCCGTGAACACCTCGTCGGCGGCGAGGAAATCGTCGTACGACAGGGTCCGCTCCACCACGGTGACGCCGTCCGCCCGCAGGAGCGCGATCACCCGGGCCCGGGTGATGCCGGCGAGGAACGTGCCGTTGGGCACCGGCGTGTGCACCACGCCGTCCCGGGCGAGGAACGCGTTGGCGTTGGCGAATTCCGCGATGTTGCCGAGCCCGTCCCGCATGAGGCAATTGCCGAAGCCCCGCGCCTGCGCCTCCATCAGCGCCCGCGCGCCGTTGGGATAGAGGCAGCCGGCCTTGGCATCCACCGGCGCCACCTCGATGGACGGCCGGCGGAACGGCGAGAGGGTCGCCCGCACGCCCGTCGGCACCGGCATCGGCGCGTGGTAGAGCGACAGGCACCAGTTGGTGGACTCGGGGTCGAAGCGCACGCCGCCGGCGAATCCGAGTTCGGCCCAGTACATCGGGCGGATGTAGAGTTCCGCATCGTGCGGGAACCGCGCCAATCCCTCCCGCACCAGCGCGTCCCAGCGTTCGACCGCGACCTTGGGCTTCAGCCCGAGGGCCACCGCCGAGCGGTTGACCCGCGCGAGGTGGAGGTCGAGGTCGGGGGCCACGCCTTCGAAGGCGCGCGCGCCGTCGAACACCGTCGATCCGAGCCACGCCCCATGCGTGCGCGGCCCCATCATGCGGACGTTGCCGGGATGCCAGGCCTCCTCGAAATAGGTCCAGGTCTCCTCGAAATGGGTCCGGGTGTCGGGATCGGGCGCCGTCATGGCTCGGGGTCTCGGGCGGGATGGGAAGACGGGATGGGGCGGCGTTCTCAGGCGGCCTTGGCGGGGCCGACCTGGAAGCCGCCGGAGGAGCCCTTCATCATCCTGACGAGGCGGTCGAACGCCCGGATCACGAAGGCGGCGGGCCGCGGCAGGGTCCGGCGGCAGAACGCGACCTTCTTGACGTAGGTCTCGACGTGCCAGTGGCACACCGAACCGTGGGGCAGGAACAGCACGTCGCCCGGCCCGTAGGTCTTGGCCGGGTTGTGCCCGTCCGAGATCGTCGCCGAACCTTCGAGGAAGTAGATGGTCTCGTCGATGTCGTAGATCCACTCGAACTCGCCCGCGGTGCAATCCCAGACCAGGGTGCTGGCGAGACCGTCGGCGCTGCGCGACAGGGTGGCGTTGCGGGCGAGCGGGTTGCCCACCCGGATCCAGCCCGGCTCGATGGGGGCCGCCCGCAGCTCCACGGACGTCACGGACGGAATGATCGGTTTCGTCGCCACACGCGCTCTCCCACACCACGATCGGATCGGCACTCGTGGATCGTCACGAGGCTGTTGCGCAAGCAAATGCCATAGTTCCACGCCACGGCAAGTCCGCATTCGCCGGATACTTAATGGATGGACAGAGATCGCAAAGCTTAAACCATGACCGGTCGCAGTTGTCGCAAATCAAGACTCCCGCCCCATCGGGGCCGTTCCGACACGGAACGGTCGAATCCGGAAGGACGACCGCCCCCCGCGGGTCGGCGGCCGGTGGGTCGTCGCGGATCGGCGCACGCTCCTCATGCGAGAAGGAAGATTTAACCAAGTCTTCGACGCGTTTCCGTTCATCGTCTTTGTCAATGATATGTCCCGATTCGACGCGCAAAAGCTTGGCCTGCACCTTGCTGTGAGGTCGCCGAGCTCATCGTGCCGAGACGGACACGCTCCATGCGCAGTGAAACCATCGCCGTCCATGCCGGCTTCGATCACGATCCGACCACGCATGCCGTGGCGGTCCCGATCTACCAGAGCGTGGCCTACAGCTTCGACAGCGCCGATCACGGCGCGGCGCTGTTCAACCTCGAAGAGGAGGGCTACCGCTACAGCCGCATCGCCAACCCGACGGTGGCCGTGCTGGAGAAGCGCGTGGCCGAACTCGAGGGCGGGCACGCGGCTTTGGCCGTGGCCTCGGGCCAGGCCGCCCTGCACTACGCCCTCGCGACGCTGGCCGACCACGGCGGCAACATCGTCTCCGTGCCCCAGCTCTACGGGACCACGCACACGCTGCTGGCCCACGTGCTGCCGCGCCAGGGCATCCAGTGCCGCTTCGCCGCGAGCGACGATCCGGCCGAGATCGCCAAGCTCATCAACGACGACACCCGTGCGGTCTACTGCGAATCCATCGGCAACCCCGCCGGCAACATCTGCGATATCGAGGCGCTGGCCGCCGTCGCGCATGCCCGGGGCGTGCCCCTGGTGGTCGACAACACCGTGGCGACGCCGATCCTCCTGCGCCCCATCGATCACGGCGCCGACATCGTCATCGCCTCGCTGACGAAGTTCATGGGCGGGCACGGCACCACCATGGGCGGTATCATCGTCGATTCCGGCCGGTTCGACTGGGCGGCGCAGGCGGAGCGGTTCCCGATGTTCTCGGTGCCGGACGTGTCCTATCACGGCCTCGTCTACGCGACGCATTTCGGCAAGGGCGCTTTCGTCGCCCGCGCCCGCAGCGTCTACCAGCGCACCACCGGCGCCGTGCTGCCGGCGCTCTCCGCGTTCCTGCTGCTCCAGGGCATCGAGACCGTGGCCCTGCGCGTCGAGCGCCACGTCGCCAACGGCCGCAAGGTCGCCGAATTCCTGCGCGCCCATCCGGGCGTCGCCTGGGTGAACTACGCCGGCTTCCCCGAGAGCCCGCACCACGCCATGGCGCGGAAGTACCTCGGCGGCGAGGGCTCGTCCCTGCTCACCTTCGGCCTGCACGGCGGCTTCACGGCCGGCAAGGCGTTCTACGACGCCCTCAGGCTGGTCAAACGCCTCGTCAACATCGGCGACGCCAAGTCGCTCGCCTGTCACCCGGCCTCGACCACGCACCGGCAGATGACGCCGGAGGAGCAGCGCACGGCCGGCGTGTTCCCCGAGATGATCCGCATCAGCGTCGGCATCGAGCACATCGACGACATCGCCGCCGATCTCGATCAGGCGCTCCGGGCCGCGACCGCCCTCGCCCACGCGGCCTGAGCGCCCCTCACCGTTCGCCCCGGAGTTGCCGTCGCGATGCTGGATCACGCCCCTTCCGAAGTCCCCTCCCCCCGCCCGGGCGACGGTTCGGGGCTCCGTGCGGACACGCCGTCGCGGGCGGTCCCCGTGCCGCCCCTGCGGATCGGCCTCCTCAACAACATGCCGGACGCCGCCTTCCTCCAGACCGAGCGGCAGTTCCGGCGCCTCGTCGGCCCGCAGGCGGTGCTCAGTCTGTTCGCGTTCCGCGACCTCCCCCGCGCGGGCCTCGCGGCGGCGCACGCGCGGGCCCACTACGAATCCCATCGCGCGCTCCCCGGGGCGGGGCTCGACGCCCTCGTGGTGACGGGGTGCGAGCCCGTCGCCCCGCATCTCGAGGACGAGCCGTTCTACGCTCCCTTGAGCGCCGTGGTGGATTGGGCGGCGGAGAACACGGTCTCGACCCTGTTCTCCTGCCTCGCCTCGCACGCGGCGGTGCTCCACCGCGACGGCATCCGGCGCCGCCCCCGCACCGCCAAGCTCTCCGGCGTCTACCCGTGCGCGTGCACGCCCCATCCCCTGCTCGCGGGCCTGCCGGACTCCGTCGCGGTGCCGCATTCGCGCTGGAACGACCTGCCGGAGGACGAGCTCGTGGCGGCGGGCTACACCGTGCTGCGGCGCTCAGACGCCATCGGGGTCGACCTGTTCGTGCGCGAGGCCGGCAGCCTGCTGGTGTTCCTCCAGGGCCATCCCGAATACGACACCGCGAGCCTCGCGCGCGAGTACCGCCGCGATGTCTTCCGCTTCCTCGACGGCCAGCGCGCCACCCTGCCCGCCCTGCCGGAGAACTACTTCTCGGACGCCGCCGCCGCCCGCCTCGACGCTTTCGCCCGCCGGGCCGCGGCCGAACGCCGGCCGGACCTGTTCGCGGCGTTTCCGGACCTCGCCGACACGCCGCTCCGCCCCCCCGCCTGGCCGGACGACGCGGACCGATTGTTCCGCAACTGGGTCGCCTACGTCGCCCGCCACCGCGCCGACAGCCGGGCCGTCCGATGAGGTCCGGCGCCGCGCCGCAGCCTCCGTCGGCCGCCATCCCCCTTGCGCCTGCGCCCCGCCCGCCCTCGGCCACGTCCGGCTGGGTCGCGGCCCTCGCCCGCACGGCGCGCATCGAGGCCGAGCCCGAGCGCACCTTCCCGCGCGTCGTCGACGAACTCGCCGCGCGTTACGGCGCCGCGCCGGCCCTGATCGGCACCGACGAGACCCTGAGCCACGCGGACCTCGCCGCACGCCAGAACCGCTACGCCCGCTGGGCCCTCGGCCGGGGCCTCGCCAAGGGCGAGACCGTCGCCCTGCTCATGACCAACCGGCCGGATTACCTCGCGATCTGGCTCGGCCTGACCCGCGTCGGCGTGCGCGTCGCCCTGCTCAACACCAACCTGCGCGATCGCGGCCTCGCCCATTGCGTCACGGTGGCGGCCCCCCGCCTCGCCATCGTCGAGACGGCTCTGGCCGCGGCCTGGGCGAGCGCCGCGCCGCATCTGGAGGCGGCGCCCGCGATCCTGTGGCAGGGACCGGGGGCGGGGTCCCTCGCGGAAGAGTCCGAAACGCTGTCCGGTGCCCCCCTCGAACCCGGCGAAGCCCCCGCCGTCGGCGTGCGCGACGAGGCCCTGCTCATCTACACCTCCGGCACCACCGGCCTGCCGAAGGCCGCGCGGGTGAGCCACCACCGGGTGATGATGTGGACCCACTGGTTCGCCGGCCTCGTCGACCCGACGCCGGACGACCGGATGTACAATTGCCTGCCGCTCTACCACAGCGTCGGCGGCGTGGTGGCGCCCGGCAGCGTGCTCGTCGGCGGCGGCGCGGTGGTGATCCGGGAGAAGTTCTCGGCGAGCCGCTTCTGGCGCGACGTCGTCGAGACCCGGTGCACCCTGTTCCAGTATATCGGCGAATTGTGCCGCTACCTCGCGGCGGCCCCGCCCGACCCGTTCGAGGGCCGCCACACCCTGCGTCTGTGCACCGGCAACGGGATGCGGCCGGACGTGTGGACGCGCTTTTCGGAGCGCTTCGCCGTGCCGCGCATCCTCGAATTCTACGCGGCCACGGAAGGGACGGTCTCGCTCTACAACGTCGAGGGCAAGCCCGGCGCCGTCGGCCGCGTGCCGCCCTTCCTCGCCCGGCGCTCGCCCGCCCTCATCGTGCGGCACGACGTCGAGACGGGACTGCCCCTGCGCGACGCCGCCGGGCGCTGCGTGCCGGCCGGGCCCGACGAGGCGGGCGAGCTCCTGGGCCGGCTCTCGGCCAAGGCCGAGCACAGCTTCGAGGGCTACACGAGCGCGGGCGAGACCAGCGCCAAGATCCTACGCGACGTGCTCGCCCCCGGGGACGCCTGGATGCGGACCGGCGACCTCATGCGCCGGGACGCCCAGGGATTCTTCTACTTCGTCGACCGGATCGGCGACACCTTCCGCTGGAAGGGCGAGAACGTCGCCACCACCGAGGTGGCCGAGGCCCTGGGCCACTGCCCCGGCGTGATCGAGGCCAGCGTCTACGGCGTCGCCGTGCCGGGTGCGGAGGGGCGTGCCGGCATGGCCGCCCTGACCATCGGGCCCGGCTTCGACCTCGCCGCCCTGCACGCCGCCCTGACCGCCCGCCTGCCGGCCTATGCCCGGCCCCTGGTGCTGCGGATCGTGGCCGATTTCGCCCACACGGCGACCTTCAAGCAGAAGAAGACCGTGCTGGCGGCCGAGGGCTTCGACCCGGCCCGGATCGCCGATCCGCTCTACCTCGAACGCGAGGGCGGCTACCGCCCCCTCGATCCGGCCCTGTTCGGGGCGATCCGCGCGGGCACCGTCCGCCTGTAGAACGGGATCGGCGCCTCAACCGGGGTGGCTGATCCGGTAGATCACGCCGTTCTGGTCGTCGCCGAGGTAGAGGCTGCCGTCCCCGGCCACCGCGAGGCCGAAGGGCCGGGCGAAGCGCTGCCAGCCGCTCGGGCCGCCCTCGGTCAGGAAGCCGGACACGAAGGGCTCGATGGATTTCGGCGCGCCGTTCTCGAAGCGCACGCGCAGGACCTCGTACCCGCTCGGCGGCTTGCGGTTCCACGAGCCGTGCATGGTGACGAAGCCGTCGCCCTTGTAGTCGGCGGGAAACTGCGCGCCGTCGTAGAACACGAACTGCATGGACGAGGCATGCGCCGTCCAGGTGAGGACCGGGCGGGCGCTGTCCCTGTCCCATTGCTCCAGGGAGCTTTTCGGGACCTCGCGGTAGAGGTTCTTGATCCCGTCGCCGAAGATGTAGGGCCAGCCGTACTTCTTGCCCGGCTCGATCCTGTTGAACTCCTCCGGCGTGGCGTCGTCGCCGAGCCAGTCGACGCCGTCGTCCCAGCCGTAGAGCGTGCCGGTGCGGGGCTGCCAATCGAACCCGATGGTGTTGCGCAGGCCCGAGGCGACGGTCTCCCGGCCGGTGCCGTCGGGCCGCATCCGCACCAGGGTGGCGTTCTCGGGGTTGCGCTCCTCGCACTCGTTGCAGGTGGAGCCGAGGCTGGCATAGAGCCACCCGTCCGGCCCGAAGCGGATGGTGCGGTTGGGGTGCTGGCCGGCGTCCGGCAGGTCCGAGACCAGCGCTGTCTCGGGGCCGAGGCTGCCGTCGGGCTTCAGGGGGGCGGAGAAGATCTGCTTCACCGTCACGAAGAAGAGCCGCCCGTCATGGATCGCGAGGCCGTGCACGTCGGCCTTATCCAGGACCACACGGCGCTTGGTGCCGTCGGCGGGGTCGATGCGGGTGACCGTGCCGGCGTCCCGGTCGCTGACGTAGAGGGCGCCGTCCGGCGCCACCACGATGACGCGCGGGGCGCCGAGGCCCGTGGCGAAGGCCTCGATGCGGAACCCCGGGGGCAACTTGAGGGCCGCGATGCGCTCGGGCGTCGCCGCCAGGGGCGCGGCTTTCACCACATGCGCCGTGACGGTGGCGGTGCCGGGGTTCTGGAGGGCCTGGGCGAAGGCCGGCACCGGAGCCGTGAGGGCGAGACAGAGGACGAGGCGGCGTGCCGGGTGCATGCGGGTGGGGTCCGTTGAGCCGGGAGGGGACGCATCGGGAACGCCCCCCTGGAATCGCCGGTTCCGCCGCGCGGCCCGTCCGACCCGTCCGTGCGGCGTTTCGAATCCGCACCGGACCCGAAACGCCGGAGCCGATCTCACCAGGCGACGCGGGCGGTGACGAGGGCCTGGAACGGCTCACCCACCGCCACCAGCAAGGGGCTGGCCCCGGAGGAGGCGTAGTAGGTTTCGTCGAAGAGGTTCTTCAGGTTGAGCTGCAGGGTGGTCGGCAGGCCGTTCACCTGGGTCCGGTAGGCCAGGAAGGCATCGCTGACCACGTAGTTCGGCAGGCTGAAGGTGTTGGCGGCGTCGCCCGGCCGTGCGCCGACGTAGCGGGTACCGACACCGACTTCGAGGAAACCCGGGCCGAGGCAGGTCGAGCCGAACTCCGTCGCCTCGGCCACGGCACCGAGCTGATGGGTGAGGAACAGCGAGGCCGTGACCCGCGGGGTGTTCTGCAATTCCCTGCCGACGAGGACCGGGTCCTCGGTGACCACGGCCTGGGTGAAGCCGTAGCTGCCGATCACGGCCCAGTCCGGGAGGATCTGACCCGCGAAATCGAGCTCGAAGCCGCGCGAGCGGACCCGGCCGGCGGTGGAGGCGAAGCGCGTGCCATCGATGACCTGGGTGATCAGCACGTTGCTCTTCTTGGCGTCGAACATCGCACCCGTGACCGTGAGCCCCTCGGCGATATCCGCCTTGACGCCGACCTCGTAGGCTTCGCCCTCCTCCGGCAGCAGCGCACCGGTGACGTCGAGGTCGGTGACGTTCGGACGGAAGGATCGCGTGTAGCTGCCGTAGACCGAAAGATTGGGCGCGAGTTTGTAGACGAGGCCGGCGCGCGGCACCGGCTTCACACCGTCGATCGCCGTCGAGATGACGGCCGGGCGCCCCGCGAAGGCCAGCTGATCGTAGATCTGGACGCCGACCCCGCCCACCAGGATCAGCCGGTCGGTGAGGTGGAGCGAATCCTGCACGTACAGGCTGGTGTTGCTGAGCCGATCGCGGTTGTTGCTGGCCGCGAGCGAGATCCGGTCCGAGGGGCCGAGCAGACCGTAGACCGGGTTGAACGGGTTGAAGCCGCTCACGTTCGGCCCGCGCACGGTGGTGCGCCGGTAGTAGTCGATCCGCTCGTGCATCACGCCGGCCAGGAGGTCGTTGCGCAACCCGAAGGTATCGAACCGTCCCGTCAGGTCGAGGCGCGCGATGTTCGCGTTGAAATCGCCCCCGCGCGTCGCATCCGCCCGCCGCGTGAGGATGCCGGTATCCGAATTGTAGGAAACCGGGCGGATCTGGTTGTCGTCGTAGCCGAGATGGGAGTGACTGTAGCCGAAATGCAGCTTCCAGTCGTCGTTGAACCGGTGGTCGACATCGATGGAAGCAAGATGGCTCGTGGCGTCGACCCGGCTCACGCGCTCGTCGAAACGGCGGTCGCGCGGCACCCGCAGGGGGCGCCCGGTGCGTGGATCGAAGGTGGTGCCCCGGTCGAACGGGATGGTGTAGTGCGCGAACTCGTAGCCCGCCGTCACGGTGGTGTCGTCGCCACGCCAAGTGACCGACGGGGCCACCACCTGCCGCTGGATCCGGCCGAAGTTGCGCCAGTATTCATAGTCCTGGAAGTCCCCCACGACCCTGTAGGCGAGGTTGGTGCCCGCGATCGGCCCGGTGAGATCGGTCTGGACGAGACCGCCGCCGAAGCTCGTGCCGGTCAGGTCGAGGGAGCCCCGTTGAGTAAATTCCGGCCGCTTGGAGACGAGGTTGATGAGGCCGCCGGGCTCCGAGATGCCATAGAGCAGCGAGGCCGGCCCCTTGAGGACTTCGACGCGCTCGATGGCGTGGCTGAAGTTCTGCTGCAGAACCGTGCGGCGCCCGTCACGCAGGATGGAACTGTCGCGGGAGAACCCGAAGCCGCGCCGGACCACCGCTTCCTGCGTCCCCCCGAGGCTATTGGTCTGCACCACGTTGCTGACGTTCCGGAGCGCCTCGTCGAGGGACAGCACCCGCTGGTCGCGCAGGACGGCGTTCGGCACGACGGCGACATTGCTGGGCGTATCCAGGAACGAGGTGTCGGAGCCCGCGCCGAAGGTGGAGCGTTTCGTCTGGTAGCCGATCCCGTTCGGGCTTTGCCCGGCCACGTGGATCTCCTCGAGGGCGGTATCGCCGAGATCCGCCCGGCTCGGTTTGCCGGATAGTCCCTGTGCCAAGGCAGAATTGAAGCAAAAGAGACTTATGCTTCCAGACAACATGCCCGCCAAGCATCGTCGGGAACCAATATTCCGTTTGCCTCCGATGAGATTTAATACAAGTACGTCTATCAATGGAACTATCCTTCGGCTATATCCGATGATATCCCAATATCTGACAATAAAACAAATATATTTCGAATATTGAAGTAGTTCTAAAATGTAGAACGATAGGATAGCACGAGGCGATACGGCCCTGTGCTGGCGCTGCCTCGGATCCCATCCCGTGCGCGGGGATCGGGCGGAGAAGCCGAAGCCGGACGGACGCCGCGTGCGTCGGCGCGAAGGTTTCCCGGGCGGCCGTAATGTCCCGCCGCCCAGGCGTCGAGACCGGCGGCGACCTCGCGACGGCGCGAACGGAGGATCGGCCCCGCACGGCGACAGGCTTTGGCCGTAACGGGCGACCACGCCCGGGCCGAGGGCCGGCTTCGCCACACCGGCGCGGCCATGCTTGCGTGGCCATGCCGGGTGGCGAAGACGCGGGCGCGCGGCGTTCGGAGCGTTCGGGCCTGGGACGCCCATGAAAAAACCCTCCGGCGCGGAGCGCCGGAGGGTCGAGGCCCGGATGTGGGCGTCGGGATCAGACGGCGGGCTGAAGGCCCGCGGCCGCCGGGAGTTCGGAGTCGAGGGGCATCGGGTTGCCGCCGAGCGCCGCCGCGAGCTTGACCTCGTCGACTTCACCTTCCCAGCGGGCGACGACGATGCAGGCCACCGCGTTGCCGATGAAGTTGGTGAGCGCACGGCACTCGGACATGAAGCGGTCCACGCCGAGGATCAGCGCCATGCCGACCACGGGAACCGAGGGCACCACCGCGAGGGTCGCCGCCAGGGTGATGAAGCCCGAGCCGGTGACGCCGGCGGCCCCCTTGGAGGAGAGCATCGCCACGAGGAGCAGCAGGCCCTGCTCGCCGTAGGTCAGCGGCGTGTCCGTGGCCTGCGCGATGAAGAGCGCCGCCATGGTCATGTAGATGTTGGTGCCGTCGAGGTTGAACGAGTAGCCGGTGGGGACCACGAGGCCGACGACGGGCTTCGAGCAGCCGGCGCGCTCCATCTTCACCAGCAGCGAGGGCAGGGCCGACTCGGACGACGAGGTGCCGAGCACGAGCAGCAGTTCTTCCTTGATGTAGCGGATGAGCTTGATGATCGAGAAGCCGTTGTAGCGGGCGACGAGGCCGAGGACGCCGAGCACGAAGATGGCGGACGTCAAGTAGAAGGCGCCGACGAGGTAGGCGAGGTTGGCGAGCGAGGCGATGCCGTACTTGCCGATGGTGAAGGCCATGGCACCGAAGGCGCCGATGGGAGCGACCTTCATGATGATGTTGACGACGCCGAAGATGGCTTCCGACAGCACCTTGATGATGTCGAGCACCGGCTTGCCGCGGTCGCCCAGGAAGGCGAGGCCGAAGCCGAACAGCACCGAGAAGAACAGCACCTGAAGGATCTCGCCGCCCGCGAACGCACCCACCGCCGTGGACGGGATGATGTTCATGAGGAAGTCGGTGATCGTCTGCGTCTTCGCCTTGTCGGCGTACATCGCGATCGCCTTGGGATCGAGCGACTTCGGATCGATGTGCATGCCCGCGCCCGGCTGGACGAGGTTCGCGACGATCAGGCCGACGATCAGGGCGAGGGTCGAGAAGGTGATGAAGTAGATGAGCGCCTTGCCGCCGACGCGGCCGACCTTCTCGAGGTTGGTCATGCCGGCGATGCCGGAGACCACGGTGAGGAAGATCACCGGCGCGATGATCATCTTGACGAGCTTGATGAAGGCGTCGCCGAGCGGCTTCATGTCCGCACCGACCTGCGGGTAGAAGTGACCGAGCGTGATGCCGATGGCCACGGCGACCAGGACCTGGAAATACAGGGTCCGGTAGATCGGCTTGGGCTTGGGTGGGTCGTGCGGAGCGTTGAGCGGCAGCGGTACGGTGGCCATGAGGGCGTTCTCCCGGTTGGTGTTGTCGATCCTGCCGGTTGGGACCGGGGCTTCCCCCGTTCCGTCCGATCTTGATGTTGGCCGGCGGGCTTCCCCTCCGGCACCCAGCCCTGCAAGGGATGCAGACCTGCGCTTCCCTCAGTGAATGGCAACCGGCGTGCCAGCGGCGGAACCGATGGAACTTTTCGTTAACACCTTGATCGAAAGCTTATTTTTCCGATGCATCGTCCGCCCTCTTCGAGGCCCGATCCGAGAACCCGCACGCGGCTGGTGAAACCGGTGCGGGATTCCGCACGCCCCTGCGTGCCGCCCCGCACGTCATGAGGACGGCCCGCCCCGATTTCGCCGGCCCCGATGCGGCGCGGCGCGGCAGCCTCGTTCTGGCGGCGAGCCTCGCCATGATGCTACTGGCGGCCTGGATCGCCGGACGGGCGGCGGAGCGCTGGGCGCTGTCCGATCTGCACCGCACGGCCCACACCGCCCTCGCTCTCCAGGTCGCGGCCCTGCGCGCCGAGATGCAGAAGCAAGCCTCCCTGCCCCTCGCCCTCGCATCCGACCCGGAGATGGCGGCGGTCGCGGGCGAATCCCCGCCACGGGACCTGGTCGAGCGGGTGAACCGGCGCCTCGCCCAGGTTGCGGCCGCCACGGGTGCCGCGGTGATCTACGTGATCCGCCCCGACGGCATCACCGTGGCGGCGAGCAACGCCGAGGCCGAGCGCAGCTTCATCGGCCGGGACTACGCCTTCCGGCCCTATTTCCGGCAGGCCGTGGCCACGGGCGCCGGCTCGCAGTTCGCCCTCGGCACCGTCAGCGGCCGGGCGGGGCTCTACCTCTCGCGCAGGATCGCCGGGGCCGGCGGCGTCGTGGTGGTCAAGATCGAGTTCGACGAGATCGAGGCCGCGTGGCGGGCGGGCGGCGACGGGGTGTTCGTCGCCGATGCCCGGGGCATCGTCCTCGTCGCGAGCGATCCCACCTGGCACTTCTCCACCCTGCGGCGCATCGACGAGGCCGAGCGCCGCCGCATCCGCGAGGCCCTGGAATTTGGGGCGGCTCCCTTGGGCGAGATGCCGCTGCATCCCGTCCCGGGCGCCCACGACCTCGTGCGGGTGGGCCAGGGGGCGGCGCCCGCGCGCGCGGCGCTCGCACTCGATGCGGCGATCCCCGGAACGGACTGGCGCCTGCACACCCTTACGCCCACGGGCGGCGCCCTGGAGCGGGAGCGGGCACAGGCCTGGATCATCGCCGCCCTCATCACCGGTCTCGCCTGCCTCGGGCTCACCACCCTGGCGGGCCGGCGGCGACGCGAGCGCTGGCGCCTCGCCGAAGCGGCGGCCCGGCGCGAGGAACTCGAAGGCTGCGTGCGCGAGCGGACCCAGGAACTCACGGACGCCAACCGGATGCTGCGCCTCGAGATCGAGGAGCGCCGGCGCGCCGAGGCCGAGCGCGAGCGGGTGGAGGCCGAACGCGAACGCGCCGAAGCCGAGCGCGAGCGCCTCGGCCGCGAACTCGCGCAGGCCGGCCGGCTCGCGGCGCTCGGCCAGTTCGCCGCCAGCATGGCCCACGAGATCAACCAGCCGCTCGCCGCCATCCGCTCCTACGCCGACAACGCCGCGATCCTGATGCAGCGCGGCCGCACCACGGAGGCCTCCGAAAACACCATCGCCATCGGCCGCCTCACGGACCGCATCGGCGGCCTCACCCGCCAGCTCAAGGGCTTCGCCCGGCGCGCCTCGCCCAAGCGCGAGCCCGTCGCCCTCGACGCCATCCTGCGCAACGGCCTCGAACTGGTGGAGGGCCGCGCCCAGGCCGCCGGCGTGCCCCTGGTGGTCGACGCCCCGTCCGCCGGGCTCCACGTGCTCGGCGACGGACCGCGCCTCGAACAGGTTCTGGTCAATCTGCTGCAGAACGCCCTCGACGCCGTCGCCGGACGCCCCGATCCGAAGGTGACCCTGCGGGTGACGCAAGAGGGCGACCGCGTCGGAATCGCGGTGCACGACACCGGTCCGGGCCTGCCCGAGGCCTTGCGCGCGCAGGTGTTCGATGCCTTCTTCACCACGAAATCCGATGGCCTCGGCCTCGGCCTCGCCATCGCCCGCGGCATCGTCGAGGATTGCGGGGGCAGCCTGACGGCGGGCGACGATCCGGCGGGCGGCGCCGTCTTCCGCATGGACCTCGCCCTGGCGAATCTGGACCTCGCCCGGGCGAATGGGAGGGCGGAGCCGAAGGCGGCTGGACACCGGGGGGCGGGACGTTGAGCGAACCAGCGCAGGAGCGGCCGTCGCCCGAGCGGGTGGTCTTCATCGACGACGAGGCGGATGTCTGCCGGGCCAACCGCCAGAGCCTCGAACTCGACGGGTTCATCGTCGAGACCTTCGGGGCCGCCGGGCCGGCGCTCGCCGCGATCATGGCCGACCCGCCGGGCCTCGTGGTGACCGACGTGCGCCTGCCGGACCTCGACGGCGTCGCCCTGTTCGCGCGCCTGCGCGGCCTCGATCCGGATCTCCCCGTCATCCTCATCACCGGCCACGGCGACATCCGCATGGCGGTCGGCGCCATGCGCGACGGCGCCTACGACTTTCTCGCCAAGCCCTATCCGGCCGAGGCCCTCATGGCGTCGGCGCGCCGCGCCCTGGAGCGGCGCCGCCTGGTGCTGGAGAACCGGGCCCTGCGCGCCCGCCTCGACGCGGCGGTGGAAGAGGACCCGGCGTTTCTCGGGATCTCGCCCGAGATGGTGCGCCTGCGCAGCCTCGTGCGCGAGGTGGCGAACGCCGATGTCGACGTGCTCGTGTTCGGCGAGACGGGCTCGGGCAAGGAGGTGGTGGCGAGCGCCCTGCACCGCTGGAGCCGGCGGGCGCGGCGCAACTTCGTCGCCATGAATTGCGGGGCGCTGCCCGACAGCGTGGTGGAGAGCGAGCTGTTCGGCCACGAAGCCGGGGCGTTCACCGGCGCCCTCAAGCGCCGGGTCGGGCGCATCGAGCACGCACAAGGGGGCACCCTGTTCCTCGACGAGATCGAGAGCATGCCGCTGAACCTGCAGGTGAAGCTCCTGCGGGTCCTGCAGGAGCGGTCGGTGGAGCCGCTCGGCACCAACGAAGTCCGGGCCATCGACATGCGGGTGGTGGCGGCCACCAAGGTCGACCTCGGCCAGGCGGCGGCGCAGGGCACGTTCCGCGACGACCTCTACCACCGCCTCAACGTCATCACGATCCCGATCCCCCCCTTACGCGACCGGCGCGAGGACGTGATGCTGCTGTTCCAGGAATTCCTGCGGCGGGCGGCGGCGCGCTTCGGCCGCGAGGTGCCGCCGATCACTCCGGACGTGCGCGACCACCTGCGCCGCCACGACTGGCCCGGCAACGTGCGCGAACTCGGCCACTTCGCCGAGCGGCACGCGCTGGGCCTCGGTCGGGCCGAGACCGCGCCCCCCGAGGCCGCCGCCGCCGGGACCCTGGCCGAGCAGGTCGACCGGTTCGAACGGGGCCTCATCCGCGAGGAGCTGTTCATGGCCGGCGGCGACGTGCGCCTGGCCGCCGAATCCCTCGGGACCCCGCGCAAGACCCTCTACGACAAGATCGCCCGCCACGGCCTCGCGCCCACCGATTACCGCTAGGCAGGGCTTCGCTGCTTGCCCGACGGATGGGACACACGCTCGCTCTTGTCGAGCGCGATCATGCTGCCCCCGAACCGGGCCGCGGCCTGAGGGCAGGATGCAACCCTCGGCCACAGCGGCCGCGGCACGTTCCCCCCCGGTCCACGGATAACCGCGACGGCACCGGCTCATTCCTTGCCCGTCAACGCTCACACCCAAACCCGTCGCAATGCGCTCGAAAACCGCTCTGATCCGGCCCGTCCGGTGCACACGATGCCGACGCCGCTCCCGGCTGCTCCCTGACATCCAAGTGTCCAGGGAGTGCTAGTGCCATTTTCGTGTTGGTCGCGGGCTCGTCCAGGAACACGAGCCTGACAGGGCTGGGGGCATCCGGCGCTCCTCCGCGGAAAGTCCCATTTCGAATCACATCTGCGGCGCCCTCGAAGCCCAGATCGATTCAAGCCGATCGGACACCGCTCCAGCACGACCCGGGCACTATGCCCACGTCGTGCTCGCGGCCATCCTCTCGCGGAGGGCCCAAAGCCGTTCACCGGCGAGCAAAGGGCGTTCTTCGGTTCTGTGTGCGGCGGGCGGGACAGCTTGCCGTCCGAGGAGGTGAAGAGGCTTCACGTGGCGGATGCTCCGGGCGGCGGCTTCCTCGCCCCGCCCGAGCGGGGCACTGAAAGGCTCCGCTCCTCGGTGCGGATGAACCCTGTCCCTGCGGCCGCACGCGTCGGCTCGATGTCCGCCGGTGGCCTCTACAGCTTCAAGCGAACCGGCACGGCGCGGTGGGTCGGGGAAGTCGAGCAGCGCTCACCCACGCAGCCACGGTTCGGCCGGGTAGAGGGCGTGGCGCACGACGCCGCGGCCCTTGTCGATGTGGGGCCAGAGGAAGGACACCGGCGGGTCCGAGTTCCTTCAGGCCGGCGGCTTGGTGGCTCAGGAACGCGCCCTGTTCTGGGTCCCATGGCGGCCGGACCCGACCACGGCACACCGCCTCCGTCACGAAGCGCTGGTCTGGACCGTCGAGGCGTTCCGAGAGCTGTCCGGGCGCCGTCGCCATCTCGAAATTCAGGCATCGACGACGCAGGCCAGTGCGCAATGAGCGGGCTGAGACTGGTGCCGCAATCGGTCGCCCCAACTGCACCGCGTGGCCGCTCGGAAGCGGCCGGAGCCGAGTGGGATCGCCTTGCGGGGGTCAAAGTTGCACGTCGAAACACAGCTCAGCGCGCTGTATGGATGGACGCTCGGAAGTCGGGAAAGCGCGGCCGATACAGGGACCGCTAACACCGCGAGACTGGCGCGTTTCGCACCCGTTTGCCCCTCACCTCTCAGCCCGATGCGGGCATAGAGGAAAAAGGCTGTAAAGTCTTAGGAACTCTGGAAAAACGAATGGTGCCCAGGGACGGAGTCGAACCGCCGACACTGCGATTTTCAGTCGCATGCTCTACCAACTGAGCTACCTGGGCAGCGGGCGGTTCGCTTTCGCGGCACCGCCTGTGGAGCGGGGGTATAGAGAGGGTTCGGCGGCCTGTCCAGCGGGTTTCGGGAGAGTTTTTTCGTCGGCTCCGGGGCGGGCGCCGGGGGCCTCAGTCGACGGTCGTGCAGTGGCGTTCGGCCTGGGTGAAGCGGGTCTGCTCCTCCATCACCAGGGTGGCGAGTTCGCGCTTGAGGGCGTTGAACTCGGGCGCCGCCGTGTCGCGGGGGCGGGGCAGGGGCACGGCGATGTCGCGCTTCAGGCGGCCGGGGCGGTAGGTCATCACCAGGATGCGGTCGGCGAGGTAGAGCGCCTCCTCGATGGAGTGGGTGACGAACACGATGGTCTTCTCGAACTCGGCCCAGATGCGCAGGAGTTCGTCCTGCAGGGTGCGCCGGGTCAGGGCGTCGAGGGCCCCGAACGGCTCGTCCATGAGCATCACCGGGGGATCGAGGGCGAGGATGCGCGCGATGGCGACGCGCTGGCGCATGCCGCCCGACAGGTCCTTCGGGTAGCGCTTGCGGAAGTCCGAGAGGCCGAGGGTCGCGACGATGCGGTCCACCGTCACGGTGGCGTCGGCCTTCGGCACGCCCTTGATGTCGAGGCCGAAACGGACGTTGTCCTCCACGTTCATCCACGGGAACAGGGCGTATTCCTGGAACACCATCCCCCGGTCGGGCCCCGGCTCGGTCACCGGGCGGCCGCCGAGGGTGATGCGGCCCCCGCTCAGGGGGGCGAAGCCCGCGATGGCGTTGAGCAGGGTGGACTTGCCGCAGCCCGAGGGGCCGAGCAGGCACAGGAACTGGCCCTCCGGCACCGTGGCGCTGATGTCCTCGAGGGCGGTCACCGCCCCGGGCCCGCTGCCGAACACCTTGCTGGCGTGGGCGACGACGATTTCTGCCTGCATGCTGGGGGTCCGGGGGTTCAGCGCTCGAGGCCGCGATGCCAGCGCAGCAGGTGGTCGTTGAGGCGCGACATCGCCCCGTCGATGATGAGGCCCAGGATGCCGATGGTGAGCATGCCGCCGATGATCTTGTCGGACCACATGTACTCGCGCGCTTCCAGGATGCGGTAGCCGAGGCCGTCCGAGACGGCGATCATCTCGGCGACGATCACCACGATGAAGGCGGTGCCGATGCCGATGCGCATGCCGGCGAGCACGAACGGGCTCGCCGCCGGCAGGATCACCCGGCGGAACATCGTCCACGGCTTCGCCCCGAGGTTGCGGGCCGCGCGGATGTAGATGGAATCCACCTGCCGCACCCCCGCGATGGTGTTGACCAGCACGGGAAAGAACGTGCCGAGCGCGATGAGGAACAGGGCCGGCGGGTTGCCGAGGCCGAACCACACGATGGCCAGCGGAATGTACGCGATGGGCGGGATCGGCCGCAGGATCTCGAGCAAGGGGTTGAACAGGGAGAACAGCCGGTCGCTGGTGCCCAGCAGCAGGCCGACGGGCACGGCGAGGCCGGCGCCGATGCAGAAGCCCGTGAGCACCCGGGCGAGGCTCGCCACCGCGTCGTGGGGCATCTCGCCGGAGAACAGCCAGGAGAGGTAGCTCTCCTGCGCCGGATCGTGCGGCAGGGCCGGGACCATCCCGGATACCCACTTAACCGCCACCGAACTCGGCGGCGGCAGCACCACGGCGGAGAACACGCCGAGACGGCTCAGGATCTCCCACAGGACCAGGAGGGCGATGGGAACGATGGCGCCGCGCAGCCGGTGCATGGCGACCTCAGCGGGCCACGAGTTCGGCTTTGGCCTTCTCGAGCAGGTCGGTCTTCACCCACTCGGCGTCGGATTTGGGCGGATTGACCATCTTGCCGAGGCCGTACTTCATCATGGTGTCGGTGGTGATCTGCATGTGCCCGGCCGGCACGTCGTAGGTGTACTTCGCGTTGGCCATGCCATCGCGAAAATCCTGGGCCGTGAGCTGGCCCTTGAACACCGTCTCGCGGACGTACTTCTCGGCCAAGGCCGGATCGTCGATGAAGGCCTTGGTGGCGGCCACGAACAGCTTGAGGACGCGGCCGGCGACCTCGGGGCGCTCGTTGTACATCTTCTCGGTCATCACCAGGGGGCGCACGGGCCGGCCGATGGGGGTGTCGTAGGGTTTCACCACCTCCGTCGCGTAGCCGGCGCTGATGGCTTGCGTCGATTGCGGCTCGCTCTGGCAGATCACGTCGACGTATTTCTGCGCCAGCGCTTGGTTCAGGTCGGCGTAGTTGTTGAAGTAGATCAGCTGCACGTCCTTGCCCGGGCGCTCGCCCCAGGTCATCCCGTGCTTGTCGAGTTCGGCGAGCAGCATGAGATCCTGGGTGCCGCCCCGGACGGAGGCGACCTTGAGGCCCTTCACGTCCTTCAGGGTCTTCACCGCGTCGAGGTCCGGTCGCTTGAGGATGCGCACGCCGCCGTCCGCGAAGCCCGCCACCACGTAGAGCTTCACCCCGTTGCCGCGGGCCGCCACCGCCCCGTCTGCGCCGGAGGCCGAGATGTCGATCTGGTCCACCGCCATGGCGGGGTAGATGTCGGCGCCCTTGGCGAAGACGCGCTCGTCGATCTTCAGGCCGAATTTCGGGGCGAGCTCCTTCATGTAGGAGACGGCGCCGTAATGGGCGAACTTCAGATTGCCGAGGCGCACCACGTCGTCGGCCCGCGCCGCGGTGGCGGAGACGGCCGCCAGGATCAGCAGGGCGGCGCGCGCCGCCGCATTGCGCATGAACATCGGTTTCCTCCACGTCGCGGGTCGTTCTCGCCCGCGTCCGGTCCTTCAACGAACCGTGATGGATTGAATAAGGCGTGCCCAAAGCCGAAAGTAAAGCCGCGGAGGGCGACGAATTGACAGAGGTCTATACGGATGAAAACGGCCCCGTCGCCGTGATCGGTTGCGGCACCCTCGGGGCGAGCTGGGCGGCCCTGTTCCTCGCCCACGGCCTCGACGTGGCGGCCTACGATCCGGCCCCGGATTTCATGGATCGCCTCGGGCCGGCGGTGGCGCGGGCGCGGGCCCAGCTCGCCGAACTCGGGCTGACCGGTGCCGGCCGCCTCGTGCCGCACGACCGGTTGGCCGACGCGGTGGCGGATGCGCGGTTCGTTCAGGAGAACGCCCCCGAGGAGTTGGCGGTGAAGCGCGCCGTGCTCGCCGAGATCGACGCGCATGCGGCCCCGGGCATCCTCATCGCGTCGAGCACCTCGGCGATGCTGCGCAGCGCCATCGCGGCCGAGTGCGCGACCCCGGAGCGCGTGCTCGTCGCCCACCCGTTCCATCCGCCCCACCTCGTGCCCCTGGTGGAGATCGTGGCGGGGGACGACGCCGTGGCGGCCCGGGCGGCGGCGTTCTATGCGCGGCTCGGGCGCCGTCCGGTGATCCTGCGGCGCGAGATGCCGGGCCACATCGCCAACCGCCTCGCCTCGGCGCTCTACCGGGAGGCGGTGCACCTCGTGGCCGAAGGGGTGGCCAGCGTCGCCGACATCGACGCCGCCCTGTGCAACGGGCCGGGCCTGCGCTGGGCCACCATGGGGCCGCACATGACCTACCATCTCGGCGGGGGCGCGGGCGGTATCCGGCACTACCTCGACCATCTCGGGGCCAGCCAGGAGCGGCGTTGGGCGAGCCTCGGAACGCCCAGCCTCGACGCGGCCGTGAAGGCGCGCATCGTCGCGGGGGTCGAGGCCGAGGCCGCCGGGCGGACCCTTCCGGAGCTGGAGGCCCGCCGCGACCGGGCGCTTCTGGAGATCCTGAAGGCGCGGACCGAAGTGGCGGGTCACGACGGATGAGGCGGCTTGGCCGGTCGGTTTGGCCGGGCCGTTCGCCAACGAAAAAAGCCCCCTCCGGAGAGGGGGCTCGATGACATGTCGCGCGGAGGCAGCGATCGGAAAGTGCGGCGATCAGAAGGTGATGCCGGTCTCGATCATGTAGCGCTCCTGCGAGGTCTTCAGGCCGGTGCGGCCGAAGCCGAGGCCGGGCGTGATGTCGTAGAGCTGCACCGTCGAGAACTCGCCGCGCAGGAAGTAGCGGTCGAAGGTGAAGGTCGGGGTCACGGTGAAGGAGAGCGCCGAGCTGCCCGGTCCGTAGAGGACGGAGGTGGTCTGGCCGAGGCCGAAGGGGCTCGCGCTGTTGCCGCTCTGGCTGATATACTCGAAACGGCCGGCGAGGGCGAAGTTGTCGGTGAAGGCGTAGCTGGCGAGGATCGCGCCGCCGATGGTCTCGGCACCGCCGAGGCCGAGGACGGCGTTCCTCTCGACGTTGGTATACTGGACGTACGGCGTCACGATGACGGGGCCGTCGGCGTAGGTGTAGTTGGCGCTGACGATCGAGCTGTTCTGCACCGAGAGCGGCGTGGCGAACTGGAAGCGCGGGTTCTGCAGGGCCGAGTTGAAGTTGTTGAAGTGCGTCCCGCCGTTGATGCCGATCGTGTTGGCGGCGTCGATTTTGTAGACGATGGCGCCCGTGACCCAGTTGATCTCACCCGAATAGAAGCCGTCCGTGGCGGCGAAGGAGGCCGACCACGGGCCGTCGCTGTAGTTCACCTGAACGCCCTGGTTGATCACGTTCTCCTGGTTGAACAGCAGACCGCGGGAGATGTTCAGGTTCTGGAAGGTGAAGGGCAGCTCCGAACCGATGAGGGTCGGCATGCGACCGCCCTGGATCGACCAATTGTCGTTGAAGACGTACTTGCCGAACACGATCGGGATCGGAGAGTAGAGGAGGTTGGTCTGGTCGAAGGCGCTGAGGATCGGCAGGCCGAGGCCCGGGATCGTGTAGGCGCCGAACGCGGCGTAGAACTGGAACGGGCCGTCGGCCTTCTGGATGGTGCCCATCAGGTTCGAGAAATCGACGCGGCCGGCGCGATCGCTGGCGATCTGGGGCACGGCCGAGAAGGCGAACTGGTTGGTCTGGGTGTAGGCGTAGCCCGTCACCGCGCCGCCGAAGTAGATGTCGCCGAGGCCGCCGATGGTGAGGCAGGCCGGGTTGGGGTTCTGCTTGATGATGCCGCCGTAGGACGGGAACGTGATCTCGGCCTTGCACGACGCCGGGACGACGGGCACCGGGGCCTTCACCGACAGATCGGCCGCCTGAAGGTAGGTCGACGACAGGAGGAGGGTCGTCAGTCCGAGGAGCGCGCTGCGGCGGGCCATATCAAGTCTCTTCTTGTTGGGTTGTTCCGTTGATTGGAGGTTCTCAAAGAATGCCGGCCAAGCCAAAGTCATCCTTTATGCAGTTGCACATTTTTTAGACAAAACCCTTGCCCAGGAGGGACTTGCGACGTTCGTGTGGCATTAAGGAAACATCCACAAGGCAGACCCGGACAGACGCTAAGATTTCGTAAACCATATGCCGCGCACGGCACGCACACCTCGTTTCCAGCCTGATTCCTGTCGTCGCGCACCGGAACAGTCTTGCCAGGCACCTTGCCAGGCATTTGATCGCGCCCTGGTTCCCGGAGCACAGACCGGCAGCCGTGTTCCGTCCTGCGAGCGACCGGCCGACGACGGCTTCGACCGGATCCGTGCTTGCCTCCCGCCTCATTTTTACGCCGCATCGACGCCGCGGCTTTACCGAAGGACGAGCAGGGTCCTGGGAAAACGCCCGCGGAGCGTCCCGGCGCCGAAACCGGTCGCCGGGTGGCTGCGCTCAATCGGAACCCGATGCGCCCCGGCGATCCATCCGGGCGACGCCCCGTGTTAAGGATGCGGGACACCGAAACCGCTCCCGCCCGTCCCGCTCCCGCATGCCCACCGAGCTCTCATGAACGCCGTCAGCATCATCGCCCCGGTCTTCGGGATCATCGTGATCGGCTGGGGCGCGGCACTCGCCGGCCTCCTGTCCGAGCGGGTCAGCGACGGCCTCTCGGAATACGTGTTCGCCATCGCGGTGCCGGCCCTCATCATCGGCACCCTCACCCGGCCGGGGCTCACAGGCGAGGTGACGTGGTCGTACTGGATCGCGTATTTCGGCGGGGCGGCGGTGTCGTGGCTCGCCGGCTCCCTCATCGCCACCCGGCGCAAGGGCATCGGCCGCCAGGGCGCGGTGCTGCACGGGTTCGCCGCGAGCCAGTCGAACACCATCTTCGTCGGCGTGCCGACCATCCTGCAGGCCTATGGCGAGGAAGGCGCGTTCCCGCTGTTCCTGCTGCTGGCCGTGCATCTCCCCCTGATGATGGGCTGCGCCACCTTCCTCATCGAGGCCGAGGGTGACCGCACCCTGGTCCAGCGCCTGCGCGGCCTCGGCTTGGTGCTCGTCAAGAACCCGATCTTCGTGTCCCTCGGCATCGGCATGGCCCTGCGCCTCGGCGGCGTGGTGCCGACCGGCATCGCCCGCTCGCTCATCGACGGGTTCGGCTCCACCGCCTCCACCTGCGCCCTCGTGGCGCTGGGCGCCGGCCTGACCCGCTACAAGGTGCTGTTCGACCTGCCCGGCGCCCTCGTCATCGCGGTCCTCAAGCTCGTGGTGCATCCCCTCGCGGTGTGGCTGCTCGCCACCAAGCTGTTCTCCATGCCGCCGGCCTATGCGGGCGTCGCCACCCTGTTCGCCGCCATGCCGGTGGGCATCAACGCCTACCTGCTCGCCGTGCGCTACAAGGCCGAGACCGGCCTGGTCGCGGCCTCCGTCCTCGTCTCGACCCTCCTCGCCCCCCTCACGACCGTGCTCTGGCTGACGCTCCTCGGGCGGGCCTGACCGGCTGGACGGGACCGACCCTCCGGGTCCATGCTCGCCCCCAAACGACGGCCGGCACGACCGGCCGCAACAGGTTCGAGGAAGCTTCCATGAACGCGCCCATCGCCACTCCCCTGCGCGCCGCCGGATTCGTCTGGGACGATCCCTTCCTCCTCGACGACCAGCTGACCGACGACGAGCGCGCCATCCGCGACACGGCCGAGACCTTCGCGCAGGAGCGTCTGCTGCCCGGCATCGTCGCGGCCTACGCCGAGGAGCGGACCGACCCCGACCTGTTCCGGGCCATGGGCAGCGTCGGCCTCCTCGGCCTGACCCTGCCGGAGGAGTACGGCTGCGCCGCCGCGTCCTACGTCGCCTACGGCCTCGTGGCCCGGGCCGTGGAGCGGGTCGATTCCGGCTACCGCTCGATGATGAGCGTGCAATCCTCCCTGGTGATGTACCCGATCCACGCCTACGGCTCCGAGGCGCAGCGCCAAAAGTACCTGCCGAAGCTCGCGTCCGGCGAATGGATCGGCTGCTTCGGCCTCACCGAGCCCGATGCGGGCTCCGACCCCGCCGGCATGACGACGCGGGCGGAGGCCATCGACGGCGGCTACCGGATCACCGGCGCCAAGATGTGGATTTCCAACGCGCCCTTCGCCGACGTGTTCGTGGTCTGGGCGAAATCCGACCGGCACGACGGCGCCATCCGGGGCTTCGTGCTGGAGCGGGGCATGGCCGGCCTCTCGACCCAGACGCTCCACGGCAAGCTGTCCCTGCGCGCCTCGACCACGGGCGAGATCGTCATGGCGGGGGTCGAAGTGCCCGAGGAGGCGCTGCTCCCCGACGTCTCAGGCCTGAAGGGGCCGTTCGGCTGCCTCAACCGGGCGCGCTACGGCATCTCCTGGGGGGTGATGGGCGCAGCCGAAGATTGCTGGCACCGGGCGCGGGGCTACACCCTGGAACGTAAGCAGTTCGGCCGGCCGCTCGCCCAGACCCAGCTCGTCCAGAAGAAGCTCGCCGACATGCAGACGGAGATCGCGCTCGGGCTCCAGGCGTCCTTGCGCGTCGGCCGCCTCATGGACGAGGGTCGGATGGCGCCGGAGATGATCTCCCTTATCAAGCGCAACAATTGCGGCAAGGCCCTCGACATCGCCCGCACCGCCCGGGACATGCACGGCGGCAACGGCATCATGGGCGAATACCACGTCATGCGCCACGCCCAGAACCTCGAGACGGTCAACACCTACGAGGGCACCCACGACGTCCACGCCCTGATCCTCGGCCGGGCGCAGACGGGGCTGCAGGCGTTCTTCTGAGAGGAGGCGTTCTTCTGAGAAGACGCACCTATCGCTTGGAAGCCGGCTTCGGTGCCCGCCCCCGGCGGACCAGAATGGGGCCATCGGATCGATCGGCCCGCTCCATCATGGCGTCGGTCAGCTCGGGAAGTTCGTCGTATTCCTCCGGTTGGATCACGTGGGGATCGACCCTGGCGAAATCGGACTCGCCGAACGCGGAGGCGGGGAAGGCGGACGGGACAGCCTCGGCCCGGCGGCGGGCGGCGCGCTCGCCGGCCTCGGCGCTACATTTGGCGACGTGGACCACGCGGTTCACCACCTGGAGGTTGGGGGCGCCCCAGTAGCCGAGGAGTTCGGGCCAGGGCGCGGTGCGGTGCTCGCGCCAGACCCGGTAGAGCGGCACCCGGTGATCGACCTCGGCGGTCTTGAACAGGCGCTTGCCGGATTCGGTGCAGCGGTGGCGCTGGTGGCGTTTCAGCACCGTCACCTGCTCGGCGGGCGCGCACCACAGCTTCCACGCGGTGACGCAGGCCGAATGCCAGGCCGCGTTCTTGTTCGGCGTGCCGGTTCCCCACAGATCCTTGTGCCAGCCGAAGCGGAACACCGGCTGGCCGCACAGGCAGCAATGGCCGGGGCCCCGCGTGTGGGCGGGCTCACGGTAGGGCGAGGGCGGCAGGCGGAAGCTCGCGGCGAGGCCCGGCTCGGTGCCGAGGCGCCAGGTCCAGCCCTCGGGCGCGCCGGAGCGGGCGGCGAGCGCCCGGGCGAGGCGGTCGGCCCGCAGCATGTGGGCGCGCCAGTAGCTCTCGACGGCCAGACGCGGCGTCGGCGGCAGGAGCGGCCGCGACAGGGCGTGCTGCAGCACCGGGACGGGGAAGATCGCGGGTAAAGCCCGGTCGAGGCGTGCCCGGGACCGCGCGTTGCGGGTGTCGCGCCAGATCGAGCCTGAACCTGTCGCGCTGGAACCTGTCGCGCTGGAACCTGTCGCGCTGGAACCTGCCGACCCGTCGTTCACGGATGGGCGGCCGGCGCCGGAGCCGCGCCCGTCTGAACCACAGGGGTCTGGACCACGGAGGCTTGCGTCGCCGGAGCCTGGGCCCCGGGCGCCACCGCCGGGCGGCCCGCGACGGCGTCGGACAGGAGGTGAAGGCGCCGGGCCAGATCCGTCACCTCGTTGAGGGCGATGGATTTCTCGCCGTTCTTGACCGCCCGGGTGATGTCGCTGAGCTGGAGCTTGGCGATCCGCGTCAGTTCGGCGGCGAGCTGGTCTCTCGTCATCGTCGGGTCTCGGCCTTCAAGGGAGGGGGGTCCGATCGGGGTTAAGCCGGAACGGTTACCGAGACGTTCACCTTCCGTCCACCCGTTGGGCCAGGCGGGACCCGTGATTGCCCCGGACGCGTCGGCGATGCGAGACTGTCACCGTCCCAACGGCGGCGGCCGGGCGGCGGGGCGGAAAGCGCATCATGGAACTGAAGTGGGTCGAGGATTTCCTCAGCCTGTCCGAGACGCGCAGCTTCTCCCGCTCGGCGGAACTGCGCTGCGTCACCCAATCGGCGTTCAGCCGGCGTATCCGCTCCCTGGAGGTCTGGCTCGGCACGGTGCTGCTGGACCGCAGCACCTACCCCATCACCCTGACGGCGGATGGCCGCCAGTTCGTCGAGACCGCCGAGGAGGTGGTGCGCCTGCTCTCCCAGAGCCGCGCCGATTTCCAGGCCCGGGGCGAGCGCTCGCACCTGCCTGTCGTCACCATCGCGGCTCTGCATTCCCTGTGCCTGTCGGTGCTGCCGCGCTGGCTCACGGGCATCCAGGGGGTGCTCGGGCCCATGGCGAGCCGGGTGCTGCCCGACAATTTCAACATCTGCGTCCAGGCCCTGGTGGAGGGCGGCTACGATCTGCTCCTCACCTACCACCACCCGAGCGTGCCGATCCCCGTCGATCCCGAGCGCCATCCCTGCCGGGTCATCGGGCGCGACAGCCTCGTCGCCGTCGCCGCGCCGGGCCTCGAACCCGATGCCGAGGGGCGCCTGCCCCTGCTGCAATACTCGCGCGGCTCGTTCCTCGGGCGCCTCGCCGCCATCGCCCAGGCCAAGGGCGGGGCGCCGGCGACCTACCCGGCCCACACCAACGAGAATTCCATGGCGGAGGCCCTCAAATCCATGGCGCTCGGCCGCCACGGCGTGGCGTGGCTGCCCCGCAGCCTCGTGGCGAGCGAGATCGGCCACGGGGCCCTGGCCGCGATCAGCCCCGAGATGTTGATGGAGATCCGCCTCTATCGCAGTGCCGGGCGGGCGCGGCCGTTCCTCGACCAGGTCTGGGCCGCCGCCGCCCTGGATGAGCCAAACTATGCACTTGCCGAATAGTTCGGCGCGAACTTAGCATTGGCCTGCGCTGGGGGACGGGACTATTCCCATCTCCATCGGCGAACGCCGCCCGCCCCGCCTCCGGGGCGACGGGCGCCCGATCGAACCGGACTTCCACGAAGCCCCCATTCCCACGAAGCCATCGGCGCGCCGCCCCTGCGGCTCCGCCGCCGCGTCCGCATACCCGCCGCGCCCCCACGCGCCGGATCGCGGCCGCACATCCCAGATCCTTGCCAGCCCCTCGCCGGCCCTTTGCCAGGAGAACACCGTGACCAGCCCATCGACCCGCAGCGAGCATGACCTTCTCGGCGACCGCACGGTGCCGGAGGCGGCCTATTACGGCATCCACACCCTGCGGGCCGTCGAGAACTTCCCCATCAGCGGCCAGACCCTGGCGACCTGCCCCGATCTCATCGTGGCTCTGGCCGCCATCAAGCAGGCGGCGGCGCTGGCCAACCGCGAACTCGGCCTCCTGGACGAGGCCCGAATGAACGCCATCGTGGCGGCCTGCGAGGAGATCCGCGCCGGCGCCCTGCACGACCAGTTCGTGGTCGACCTGATCCAGGGCGGGGCCGGCACTTCCACCAACATGAACGCCAACGAGGTCATCGCCAACCGGGCCCTGGAGCTGCTGGGCCACCCGCGCGGCGCCTACGCCCACCTGCACCCCAACGAACACGTCAACATGGGGCAGAGCACCAACGACGTGTACCCCACCGCCCTGAAGATCGCGGCGGCCGGGGGCATCCGCCGCCTCGTCGCCGCCATGGCGGACCTGCGCGGCAGCTTCTCGGCCAAGTCCGCGGAGTTCTCGGATGTCCTCAAGATGGGCCGCACCCAGCTGCAGGACGCGGTGCCGATGACGCTGGGCCAGGAGTTCGGCACCTACGCGCTGATGCTGCGCGAGGACGAGGCGCGGCTGGCCGAGGCCGCCCTCCTCATCCGCGAGATCAACATGGGCGCCACCGCCATCGGCACCGGCATCACCGCCCATCCGCGCTACGCGGCCCTCGTCTGCGCGCGCCTGTCCGAGATCACCGGCATCGCCCTCGTCACGGCGGAGGACCTCGTCGAGGCGACCCAGGATTGCGGCGCCTTCGTGCAGCTCTCCGGCGTGCTGAAGCGGGTCGCCGTGAAGCTCTCCAAGACCTGCAACGACCTGCGCCTGCTCTCCAGCGGCCCGCGCGCGGGCTTCGGCGAGATCAACCTGCCGGCGCGCCAGGCCGGCTCGTCGATCATGCCCGGCAAGGTCAACCCGGTGATCCCCGAAGTGGTCAACCAAGTCGCCTTCGAGGTCATCGGCAACGACGTCACCATCTCGTTCGCGGCCGAGGCCGGACAGCTCCAGCTCAACGCCTTCGAGCCGATCATCGCCTACAGCCTGTTTCGCAGCCTCACCCACCTGGAGGCCGCCTGCCGGACCCTCGACGTGAACTGCATCCGGGGCGTCACCGCCAACCGCGAGCGCCTGCGCGCCTCGGTGGAGCAATCCATCGGCATCGTGACGGCGCTCAACCCCTATATCGGCTACCGCAACGCCACCGCCGTCGCCCTGGAGGCCCACGCCACCGGGCGCGGCGTCTACGAACTCGTGCTCGAGAAGGGGCTGATGGCGCGCGAGCACCTCGACGCCGTGCTCCAGCCCGACCGGCTGACCCGGCCGCAGGACATCACTGCGTTCTGAGGGGGCCGATCCGGCTCGACGCCGGAGAAGGCATCCAGAGATCCGGGTCACGCCATGACCTGCACACCATGACCCGCACACCATGACACATACGCGCGCCCGGCCGCGAAGGCCGGGCCGCACACGTATCCAAGGGGGAGGACATCATGAAGAAGAGCAGCACAGCCAGCGGCGACACGGCGGCCTGATCGGGCCGGCTCACCCTCTACACCGGCATCGGGCTCGCGCTCGGCATCCTCGTCGGCGCGGTGCTGCACGGGCAGGCGGCGAGCCCGGAGGCGGCGAGAGAGATCGCCGGCTCCTTCACCCTGGTGACGGACATCTTCCTGCGCCTCATCAAGATGATCATCGCGCCGCTCGTCTTCGCCACCATCGTGTCGGGCATCGCGAGCTTCGGCGACACCCGGACCGTGGGCCGGGTCGCGGCGCTCGCGATGGCCTGGTTCCTCACGGCCTCCGTGGTGTCCCTGTCCCTCGGCTTCCTCGTCGCCAACCTGTTCCAGCCGGGGGCGGGCCTGAACCTGCCCCTGCCGGACGCTGCGGCCCAGACCGGCCTCAAGGCCGCCTCCCTCAACGTCCGCGACTTCCTCACCCACGTGTTCCCGACGAGCATCGTCTCGGCCATGGCCACCAACGAGGTGCTGCAGATCCTCGTGTTCTCGATCTTCTTCGGCTCGGGTCTCAGCGTCATCGACCGGCGCTATGCCGAGCCGATGATCCACCTCATCGACGGGCTCGCCCGGGTGATGTTCGCCGTCACCGACACGGTGATGAAGCTGGCGCCCCTCGCGGTCTTCGCCGCCATCGCCGCCGTGGTGACGGTGCAGGGCCTCGGCGTGCTCGTCGATTACGGCAAGTTCATCGGCAGCTTCTATCTCGGCCTCGCCGTGCTGTGGACGGTGCTGATCGGCGCCGGCTGGCTGGCGCTCGGCGGCGGCGTGGTGCGCCTCCTCGACCTCCTGCGCTCGCCGATGATCGTCGCCTTCTCCACGGCCAGCAGCGAGGCCGCCTTCCCCCGCACCATCGAGGTGCTGGAGAAGTTCGGCGTGAAGAGCCGCGTCACCGGGTTCGTGCTGCCGCTCGGCTACTCCTTCAACCTCGACGGCTCGATGATGTACCAGGCCATGGCGGCGCTGTTCATCGCCCAGGCCTACGGCATCGAGCTCAGCGTCGCCGAGCAGTTCACCATGCTGCTGGTGATGATGGTCACGAGCAAGGGCATCGCCGGGGTGCCGCGCGCCTCCCTGGTGGTGGTGGCCGCCACCGTGCCGATGTTCGGCCTGCCGGCGGCCGGCATCCTGCTCATCATGGGCGTCGACCAGATCCTCGACATGGGCCGCACGGTCACCAACGTCCTGGGCAACGGTCTCGCCACTGCGGCGGTGGCGCAGTGGCAGGGCGAGATGGAACCGGACGGCGTGCCCGCGGACGCGCCCGCCGGCCCCGGCATCGCCCCCACCGCGACGGCCGCCTGAGCCCGCGGCCCGTGACGCCCGCCTCCGGGCGTCACGGGCTCGTCACGGCGGGATCCTCGCGCAAGGCCCTTATGGCAAGGCGCCGTCCCCCGCGCCCGGCCGGCCCGCCCGGTGGTGGAGCAGGTTGAGGATGAGCGCCGTCCAGCCGGTCTGGTGGGAGGCGCCGAGGCCCCGGCCGGTGTCGCCGTCGAAGAACTCGTGGAACAGGAGCGCGTCGTCCTCGCCCGGCGCCGTCGGGATCGGTTCGCGGTTCCCGAAGATCGGCCGGCGCCCGTCGGAATCCTTGGCGAACAGGGCGATGAGCCGGTCTTCCAGGGCGTCGGCGATGGCCGCCAAGGTCAGCGAGGTGCCCGACCCGGTGGGGTACTCGACCAGAAAATCGTCGCCGTAATAGGCGTGGAAGCGGCGCAGGGCCTCGATGATGAGGTAGTTCATCGGCATCCACACGGGCCCGCGCCAGTTGGAATTGCCGCCGAACATGTTCGAGGTCGAATCGGCCGGGTCGTAGCGGACCGTGAACGAGGCGCCGAACTCGTTGAGCGCGTAGGGCCGGTCGCGGTGGGCCTTCGACAGGGAGCGGATGCCGTGGTCCGACAGGAACTCGGCCTCGTCGAGCATGCGCCGCAGGAGCGCCTTCATCCGGTGGCCGCGCAGGAGCGACAGGAGCTTGCGGTCGCCGACCCCGCCCTCGGTCCAGCGCGAGACGAGGCAGGCGAGGTGCGGACGGTTCTCCAGCACCCAGTTCATCCGCCGGGCGAAATCCGGCAGGCGCTGGAGCATCGCCGGCTCGATCACCTCGACGGCGAAGAGCGGCACGAGGCCGACGACGGAGCGCACCCGCAGGGGGAGCATGCCCCCGCCCGGGATGTCGACCTCGTCGTAGTAGAACTCGTCTTCCTCGTCCCACAGGCCGAAGCCCTCGCCGCCCATGTCGGTCATGGCCTCGGCGATGAGGAGGAAGTGCTCGAAGAACTTCGACGCGGTGCTTTCGTACACGTCGTTGTGGAGCGCGAGTTCGAGGGCGATGCGCATCATGTTGAGGGCGTACATCGCCATCCAGGCGGTGCCGTCGGCCTGGTGGATGCGGCCGAAGCCGGGCGGCGGGCGCGAGCGGTCGAACACCCCGACATTGTCGAGGCCGAGGAACCCGCCCTGGAACACGTTGCGGCCGTCGGCGTCCTTGCGGTTGACCCACCAGGTGAAGTTGATGAGCAGCTTGTGGAAGACGCCCTCGAGGAAGGCGATGTCGCCGCGCCCGCCGCGCCGGGCGCGGTCGATCTCGAACACCCGGAAGCTCGCCCAGGCATGGACCGGCGGGTTGGCGTCGCCGAATTCCCACTCGTAGGCCGGCAGCTGGCCGTTGGGGTGCATGTACCATTCGCGGGTGAGCAGCAGGAGTTGCTTCTTGGCGAAATCCGGGTCGAGCAGCGCCAGGGGCAGGCAGTGGAAGGCGAGATCCCAGGCGGCGAACCACGGGTATTCCCAGGTGTCGGGCATGGAGAGCACGTCGGCCCCGGCGAAGTGGCGCCAGTTGGTGTTGCGGCCGCCCTCGCCCTTGCGCTCGCGCGGCGGCGTCGGCTGGAGCGGGTCGCCCTGGAGCCACAGGCGGACATCGTAGGAATAGAGCTGCTTCGACCAGATCAGGCCAGCGGCGGCCTGCCGGAAGATCGTGCGGGAATCCGCGTCCGCGATGCCGTCCTGCAGGCCGTCGTAGAACGCGTTGGCTTCCGCCACCCGGCGGTGGAGAATGGCGCCCTCGTGGTCGACGGGGCGCTGGCGCCGGCCGGCCGAGAGCCGGAGGGTGACGCGCTTCGCCTCGCCGGGCTCCAGCCGCAGGGCGTAGTGCAGGCCGAGCTTGGTCCCGCCGTCACGGCGGATCGCCGATTCGTCGCCGTCGACGATCGCCGCGTGCAGGCCGTCCTTGAACGGGCCGGTGGCGTCGGGCTTCCAGCCGTGCAGGCGCAGATTGGTGTCGTTCTCGCAGAACAGCACCTCCGGTTCGCCGTCGAAGGCGAGGCGGTAGGCCCCGAGGCGCGGATGGGTGGCGAGGATCCCGCCATCGGCCGCCCTCGCGAGGCGCGGACGCGCATCCTCGCCCCGCGATCCTTCGCGCCATGACCAGGTGTTGCGGAACCACGCCTGCGGGACGAGGTGGAGGTCTGCGGCCTCGGGCCCGCGATTGACCGCCGTGATCACCGCGTGGATGTCGTCGAAATCCTCCTTGGCGTACTCGACCGTGACGTCGAAGAACCGCATCCCGTCGAAGATACCCGTGTCCTCGATCTCGTATTCGGGCTCGTCGCGGCCGCGCCGCCGGCCCTCCGCCACGAGGTGGTCGTACGGGTAGGGCCCTTGCGGGTAGCGGTAGAGCACCTTGAGGTAGGCGTGGCTCGGGACCGCGTCGAGGTAATGGTAGACCTCCTTCACGTCCTCGCCGTGGTTGCCCTCCTCGTTGGTGAGGCCGAACAGGCGCTCCTTCAGGATGTGGTCGCGCCCGTTCCACAGGGCGAGGGACAGGCAGAGCTGCCCGCGCTCGTCGCAGATCCCGGCCAGGCCGTCCTCGCCCCAGCGGTAGGCGCGGGAGCGCGCCTCGTCGTGCGGCAGGGAGCGCCAGGCGTTGCCGTCGCGGCTGTAATCCTCGCGCACGGTGCCCCATTGGCGCTCGGCGAGGTAGGGGCCCCACAGGGACCAGGCCCGCTCGCCGCGCCCCTGCTCGGCCAGCCGCCGGCGCTCGGCCCAATCGTCGAGCTCGCTCAACGCCGCGCCCCGGGAACGGGGACGGCCGAGAGGGGGAGCGCGGGCAGGCGGGACGGGTGAGGGTCGGTCATGGGTCCCGGCGGGGTGTGGTTCGGTGGCCGACGGGATGCACTATCGGCGCCAAGCCAGGCAGCCCCCCGGAACGCATGCCTCGTGGACCCGCGCGCCCCCCTCAGGCCTGCGGCTCGCCCGCGAAGGCCGCGAGCGGTGCGACGAGGATGCAGGCCACGCCCTCGGGCCGGTACTCCAGGGACAGGGTGCCGCCGACCTGCGAGACGAGGCCGCGTTCGATGAAGCGCGAGCCGAAGCCCTTGCGGGTGGGCGGCACTACGGGGGGCCCGCCGGACTCGATCCAGGCGAGGCGCAGCTCCGGCCCGGTCGAGTCCCCCGGGGTCTCCTCCGGGGTCTTCTCCAGGATGTCCCAGGTCACCGCCACGTGCCCGGAATCCGTCGAGAGGGCGCCGTACTTCGCCGCGTTGGTGGCGAGTTCGTGCAGCATCAGCGCGAGGGAGACGGCCCGGTCCGCCCCGATCTCGAGGCTGGGGCCGGAGACCCGGAACCGCGCCAGCCCGTCCTGATGGACCTGCAGGGCGCCCTGGATCACGGGCTCGATGCGGGTGCTGGTGAGTGCCGCCCCCATGAGGAGGTCGTGGGCGCGGCCGAGGGCGATGAGGCGCCCGGCGAGCACGTCCTTGGCCTCGTCCACGTGGGTGGCGTTGCGCAGGGTCTGCGTGGCGATGGACTGCACCATCGCCAGGAGGTTCTTCATGCGGTGCGAGAGTTCGTGGTTGACGAGGTCCTGCTGTTCCTCGGCCTTGAGGCGGGCCAGCGCCGCGTAGGTCCGGTCGGCGACGCCGCGGGTGAACGCCACCTCCTCGATGCTCCACACCCGGGGGGCGGCCTCGTGCACGAGGATGAGGCCGACGAGGGCACCGGCCTTGAGGAGCGGGACCATGATCTGCCCGCGCACGCCGAGGGCGCGGTAGGCCGCGGCATCGTCGGCGAGGCGGACCTCCGCCAGGACATCGGCGCAGACGACGGCCCGCCCGGTGCGCAGCCGCTCGACGGTGCGCGGTAGGTCCGCCAGAGGGTAGGTGCCCCGGAGGCTGGAGAGACCGGGGGCGGCCCAATCCCCCGTCACCGTGAAGGCTTCCCGCCCGGCATCGAGGGTGCCGTAGGCGGCGCGGCCGGCGCCCAGGGTCCGCCCCAGGACATCGGCCGCGATGGTGACGGCCACGGCGGCGCTCGTCGCCTCGCCCAGGCGGTCGCCGAGGTCGAGGAGCGCCTCGATGCGGTCGCGGGCCGCGCGCTGGTCGGTGACGTCCGAGACGGTGCCGAACAGGCTCGAGACCCGGCCGGCGGCGTCGCGGGCGAATTCGGCCCGCCGGGCGATCCAGCGGATCGCGCCGTCGTCGGCGCGGCGGATGCGATACTCGATCTCGGGCAGGGCGGTACCGGTGGCGCGGCGGGCGGCCTCCGCGCGCAGGTGGGAATCCTCCGGCAGGATCAGCCCCTCGATGACCGCGACCGGACAGGTCCGCGCGTCGGCCAGGCCGAACAGCCGGCAGAACTCGGCCGAGACCACGATGGATTCGGCGCCAACATCCGCCTCGAACGTGCCGATGCCGCCGGCCTGCTGGGCGCGCCGCGAGCGCGCATCGCTCTCGCGCAGGGCCGCCTCGTCGTCGAGGCGCTCGCGGGCGACGGAGAGGAAGCGCGCGAGGGTGGCGAAGAATTGCAGCGCCTCGCGGTCGAAGTCGGGCGCGTCGCGGCGCGCGAACGAGATCACGCCGGCGAGGCCCCCGCGCCCGGTGATGGGAAAGCTCGCATAGGCGTCGATGCCGGCCTCGCGCGCGCTGCGGTAGCGCGCCGTGCCGTCCGCCTGCAGGCCGGACAGGATCAGCGGCCGGCCGGTCCCGGCCACGATTCCGCAGAGCGGTTCGTCGAAGGGGGCGCGGTTCAGGGCGGCCCGCGCCTCGGGCGCGACGCCCAGCGCCTGGGCGAGGTGCAGTTCGGCGCGGTTCGGCACCAGGGTCCAGGTGTAGCTCTGGTCGAACCCGAGGGTTTCGGCCCCTTCCTCCAGGATTGGCAGGAGCTCGGCGGTCGGGTCCGCGGCGGCCAGCAGCGCGGCGGAGGCCCGGCTCAGGAGGTCGAGGCGCTGCTCGCGTCGCCGCTCCGTGGTGCGGTCCTGCAGGATCTTGAGGAAGCCCCGGACGCTGTCGTCCTCGTGGCGCAGGGTCATCATGCGGCCCACCGCCCAGAACCGCCCGCCGTCGCGGCGCTGGTGCCAGCGCACGTCAGACGACGAGCCGGCGGCGAGGGCGATGCGCGCCTCGCGCTCGGGCACGCCGTCGCGCCGGTCCTCGGGGGTGAAGAAGGTGTCGAGGAGCCGGCCCTTCACCTCGTCGGCCGACCAGCCGATGATCTGCTCGGCGCCGGTGTTCCAGTCGGTGATCCGCCCGTCGGAATCGGCGGCCACGATGGCGAAGTCGATGGCGCTGTCGAAGATCGCCTTGTAGCGGTTCTCGGCCTCGCGGAGCGCCTGCCGGGTCTCGGCCTCGGCGACGTCGCCGAAGGCCGACCCGGCGAGCCCCGCCAGCATCTGGGCCATGAGGATGTCGCGCGGGCCGAAGGGACCGTCCGCTTCCGAGCGGATCTCCAGGATGCCCACGGCGAGGCCGTGGCGCTGCACCGGGACCGCGACGACGGCCGGGGGCGGGCGGTCAGGGTCGGTCCCCGGCGCGCCGGTGGTGCCGACGAACAGCCTCTCGTCCGTGAAGGCCCGGCCCGACGGCGTGTCCGCCATGGGCATGCGCCGGCCGATCCATCCGCCCGCCCGCCCGGCGCCGGCGCGGCAGACGAGGTCGTCGCCGTCGCGTAGGGTGACGACCGCGCTGTCGGCGCGGTCGATGATCGACAGGGCGGCATCGACCACGGCCCGGAACACCGTGTCGAGGTCGGAGGTCGCGGAGGCCACGACCTGCTGGGTAGCGATCATCGCCTCGAGGCGCGCGGCGTCGGCCACCGCCTGAGCCTGTCCGCGCCGCTCGCCCGTCAGGGCCGCGTCGCGCTCCATCACGGCCCGGCGCAGGTCGAGCTGGCTCATCACCTGCTCGGCCAGGGCCGTGAGTGCTTCGGCCTGCTCAGCCGTGAGTCCCTCCGGGCGCGCGACCTCGTCGATCACGCACAGGGACCCGAGGGTGTGGCCGTCGGGCGTGGTCAGGGGCGCGCCGGCATAGAACCGGATCGCCGGCGCGCCGGTGACGAGGGGGTTGTCGCGGGTGCGGGGGTCGAGGGTCAGGTCGGGGATGACGAGAAGGTCGCCGCGCCCGAGGACATGGGCGCAGACGGACGCGTTCAAGTCGGTCTCGCAGGGGGCGAAGCCGGAGCGGGCCTTGAACCATTGCCGGTCGGCGGTCACCAGACTGACGAGGGCCACGGGCGCGGCGCACAGGGTGCGGGCCAGGAGCACGATGCCGTCGAAGCCCCGCTCGGGCGGCGTATCCAGGATGCCGTGGGCCTCCAGGGCCGCGAGGCGGTCCGGATCGGCAGCGAGCGGGGGGAGATCCGTCACGGGCTCGCCAGGGGCTGAAGTCTCGCCGGGCACGGGGTCCCGGCCCGTCCGGCCATACCTGTCCGTACCACGCCGGGGACCGGCGCAGGGAAGGCGCCTGCGTTCGTCGCGATGCGCGCGAGGGGGTATTTCGGACCGGCCATCCCCGGCCTCATAGCACAGGGATGGCCGGCTGGGATGCCTTCACGGGTCCACGAGGCCACGATCGTTCGCCGGGGGCGGCCAAGCCCCGTCCCGGTTCCTCCACAGGCCGAAAATATCGCCGGGAGCCGACGTGGGAGGGACGCGTTGCCTGCCCACGAACCGCCGAACACCGTGTCCAGCGCACGCTCGGCGCCCCCCCGTACAGGCAAGGAATCGATCCATGGCGACCAAGGTGAAGACCCTGAACGATGCCTTCTACGAGACCCTGAAGGACGTCTATTACGCCGAGAAGCAGTCCGTGAAGGCGCTCAAGAAGGCGGCCAAGGCGGCCGAGCACGACGAGCTGCGCCAGGCGTTCGAGACCCATGCGGAGGAGAGCGCCGGCCAGGTGGAGCGCCTGCAACAGGTGTTCGAGATCATCGGCAAGCCGGCCCGCGCCAAGACTTGCGAGGCGATGCAGGGCATCACCTCCGAGATGGAGGAGGACATGGACGATTTCGGCGACAGCCCGGCCGCCGACGCGGTGCTGGCGGCCTGCGCCCAGGCGGTGGAGCATTACGAGATCGCCCGCTACGGCACCCTGAAGACCTGGGCGGCCCAGCTCGGCCACGCGGACGCCGCCGCCCTCCTCGACGAGACCCTGCAGGAGGAGAAGAAGGCCGACGCCCTCCTGTCGAAGATCGCCGAGACCCTCAACTCCGAAGCCGACACCGGCGAGGGAGAGGACGGCGAGGACGCGGATGCCGCCCCGAAGGCGACCAAGGGCAAGACCGGCCGCAAGGCCGCGTAGGCTCAGACAGGTTGGGCTCGGCGAGGTTGGGCTCGGCGAGCCCGCGACCCATGGTAAAGGCGGCCGGATCGGCCGCCTTTTCAACGTTCGGGGTCGGGTTACGGTGCGGGCCGCCGGACGGGTTCAGGCCGCCTTCACGCCCGCGAGGAAACGCGTCACCTCCCCGCTGAGGCTCTCGGAGTAGCGCGACAGTTCCCGGGCCGCGCCGAGCACCTGGGTGGCGGCCGCACTCGTGGTTCCGGCGCCCATGCGGACATGCTCGATGTTGTTCGTCACGTTGCGGGTGCCCTGGGCGGCCTCCTGCACGTTGCGGGCGATCTCCTGGGTGGCGGCGCCCTGTTCCTCCATCGCCGCGGCGATGCCGGAGGAGAAGCTGGACATGTCGGCGATGGTCTTGCCGATGCGCCCGATGTCGCTGACGACCTCGCCCGTCGCACCCTGGATCTCGCCGATCTTCAGGCGGATGTCCTCGGTGGCCCGCGCCGTCTGACCGGCGAGTTCCTTCACTTCGGTGGCGACCACGGCAAAGCCCCGTCCGGCCTCGCCGGCCCGCGCCGCCTCGATGGTGGCGTTGAGCGCCAGGAGGTTGGTCTGGCCCGCGATGGTCTGGATCATGGCGACCACGTCGGTGATGCTGTCGGCGACGACGGCGAGCCGCTGCACGGTGGCCTCGGTCCGGCGGGTATCCGCCACGGCCTGGTCGGCGTAGGTCGAGGACTGGCTCACCTGGCCGACGATCTCCTGGATCGAGGCCGACATCTCCTCGCTGGCCGCTGCCACGGTCTGGACGTTGGCGGAGGTCTGCTCGGCCGCGCCCGCCACGGACACCGCCTGCTGGATCGCCTGCTCGGCGGTGGCGGACATGGACTGAGCCGTGGCCTCCATCTCGGTGGCCGCACCCGCCAGGCCCTGGGTCAGGACCGAGACGTCGGATTCGAAGCGCTTGGTCAGGCCGTCGAGGATCTCGGCGCGGCGCATCTTCGCGGCGTTCTCGACCTCCTGCTCGGCCGCGAGGCGCCGGGCCGTCACGGCGTTGACCTTGAACACTTCGAGGGAGCGCGCCAGCAGGCCGATCTCGTCCTTGCGCTCCACACCCTCGACCGCGATGGCGAGATCGCCCCGGGCGAGCCGGTCCATGGCGGCGGTCATGCGGCCGATCGGACGCGACACCCCCATCACGACGATGGCGGCGGCGAGACCCATGGCGGCCAGCAGGCCGAAGGCGGCCGACACGATCAGCAGGGTGGTCGACGTGGCCGCGAGGCGCTCCGCCTCACCGGAGGCCACCGCGAGCTGCTGCTCGATGACGCCACTCCGGGACTGAGCCTCCTCGCGAAGTTTGGTGCGGCGCGGCGCGGCCTCCTCCTGGGAGATCTTCATCCCCTGGGCCGACTCGCCCTTCACGCCGTGGTTGGTGGACCGTTCGAGGACAGCATAGTAGGCGTCCAGGCCAGCGCGCAGGCTCTTGTTCGCCGCCGTCCGCTCCGCCGAATCCTCGAGGGCCACCAGGCGGTCCAGGGCCGCGTGGCTCGCCTTGATGGCCGCGGCCTGCTTGGCCTGATAGCCGCTCATCTTGGAGAGATCGGTCTCGACCAGCGTGTTGCGGTTCTGCACCGCGGCCTCGGTCATGGCGACCTGCATGGTCAGGATGTGGGCCTGCCGTGCGGCCTGGACCTGCGCGATCTGGTGGGTCTGCCCGGCGAGGGAGATCAGGGCCGAGCGGGCATAGGCGACGAGCCCGGCCGCGACCACGGCCATGATCGCCAAGGGAAGAGCGATCTTCGTCAGCAGGCTGAGATTGCTGAAGGTTCTCATGAGCAAGGACTTTCCGGCTGACCTTTCGAAGCGGTCATACGGAAACGTTACCGCAAGCAGTTAAATCGTTCCTTAATAAAATCAAATATCCAATCGAGGGGATTCTGAAAAAGCCTGCAAGACAAACAGGATTTAGATGGCCATATGTCCGTCAAAGGGTCGTATTTCGACGCCATGGTTCGGCTAAACTGCATCTATCGGTTCGGTATCGAATGCAACAAATAAGCGCTTCTCGCATGCGAAGTCTCGGTCCGGTCATGATATTGGTCGGGCGGAGGCCCGTATCGCCCTCCGAAAGAGAGCGCTGCGGCATCGGACACGCTGGCGGCTGCCCTGAATACGATATCCGCATGCCAACGACAGGAGCGGGGGCGGTCCCTAGAGCCGTGCCCGAGGGTATTACGGGTGATGCGTTGACGGGCGGAGGCATGCTCGATGCCGTCATGAGACCTTCTTGGCCAGATCCAGGCCGATGGTGCCGACCCCTGGCACGGACGCCGCCCTCGGGTGGTTCACACCACCACCACTTCGGCCCATCGACGCCGTCGGGGCGACCATCCCATCACGACAAGACCATCACCGTCACCGTCACCGTCACCGCCGCTTTGCGCAGCAGCGGCCCTACCGCCATCGCCCTGTTCGACGGGTCCACGAACGGCGCGCGCTTCCGCGCTCAACGACCGACACGCTGGTTCCGGTGCTGAAGCCGGGCGATACCGTCATCCTCGACAACCTGAACGTCCACGAGGTGGTCGGCGTGCGTGAGGCCAGCGAGGCGGCCGGCGCACGGATCCGCGCCCTGCCCGCCTGCAACCCGGACCTCGATCCGATCGAGCCGACGTTCGCCGAGCTCAAGGCCCTGCGGCGCAGCGCGGCGGCCCGCACCGTCCCCGACCGCCAGGCAGACATCGGCAAGGCGTTCGGCCGCTTCACGCCCCAAGAGTATCGAAACCCCATCGCCGCCGCCTGGCACGAATGCGACTTGGCCGTCGCTGCATGGGCGGGAACGGCTCTCGCAGCTGGGCGCGGCGATTTCGAACCGACGGATCGGGGCCGACCGGTCCACGGCGCGAGGCCAGGCACCCACGTCGCGCGACCGGCCCGGAGTCTCCGCTCCCGCTTCCGTCTCCGATGGGCTCGGTTCGCATCGGGCTCGGTTCGCATGGGCTTGGATGTTCCGAGAGCTCACCCGCACGCCCGCGCAAATTTCTCTAGGGTTGTTTAAACGAGAATATTTCACCTCTGAGCCTGATTGAGGTCTTATTGTCAGGCTGGATTGTTGAGGGCGTTGGCGGCCATGAAGCTGGCGGCGCAGGCAAGACGCCCTGTTGCGACATCGAGCCGACCGGCGCGCTCGCGGTGCAAGCCGCCCCGATGGCTCATCCAGCCGAAGCTGCGCTCGACCACCCAGCGGCGCTCCCGCACGACGAAGCTCTTCTGGTCCGGCTGCTTCTTGACGACGCGATGGCGCATGGCATGCCGGTGGCCCCACTCTTGGCCCCCCACTCTTGGCACCGCTCTTGGCCCCATCGTAGCCGCGCCGCCCGCGCACACCGAGGCACTTGACGCTTTGGGTGTCGACGATCGCCGGCCGCGGCTCCGGGCGGCGTCCGCAGCGCCGTCGCTGGCGGCGGGCGAGAGCCCGCATCAGCGCCTCGAACAGGCCTTTGTCGGTCCAGCGCCGGAACCAGCCATAGACCGTGCGCCAGGGTGGAAAGCCAGCCGGCAACCCTCGCCGGGCGCCACCCGTCCGCAGATGCCGGGCGATATGTCCTTCAGGCACGTCTCGTGACGCGTCCGATGTGGGTCCACCCACATCTGCTCTCCACTCCACCCCGCCAGGCGGACGTCGTGTTTGCACACGAGACAGATGGGGACGACCGGCGCAGGACCTCAAACAGGCTCCTGATAAGATGTGCGGCGCCTGAACACCGCCCGGATCCCGGCAACGGTCATCTGCGAGTGAAAGTGTCCGATCCCGCGTTGATCGATGCCCATTCCTCGCCGGAGTCGACCTGCTTGGTCATCTGCCAAAGCGTCTTGATTGTCTCCCTTGGCGCGTTCGGAAGAAGCTGCCCCACCCAGGAAGTGATCGCCTGAAAGGCTTCCCAGTGCACGGTGAAGGCGATCAAGTCTCCATCGACATAGCCGACGAGGGTACCGGCGGTCTTTATACCTCCGCTGCTGACGGCGCTCTCATATGTGCCGGAAAGCGCATCGTTCGTCTGAACAAGGACGACTTCCGAACCCCCTTCGTTCACCCACGTCCCCGCGAAATCGACCGAGGTTCCCGTCCTTGCCGTCGCTCGTGCCAAAGCCTTGTCTTATGGCATCTCGCTCCCCTTTCTCCGTCGACCAGCATGATCGACCACAAGCCAAGATAGCAAAGTCGCGCAGGCTTTGCGTTGGAAACCAAGAGACGCCGATACCATGCCGAACCGGGGGAGCGTTCATCGACCGCTGCGCGCCTCGGTAGCCAGCCGAGGAAGCGAGCAAAGCCGAGACCATTATCGAACGCTGTAGTCTCACTCCGGTTCGCCGGTCCCCGCGATCCGTGCCAGGCTGGTGTCGTGGGCAAGCGCTGTGTCGCTCACGATCAACAAGTCCAATCCTTCATCTCGGTCTGGTCCAGGCCGTGTCAAAACTCGGGGATTGGGGCTTTTGCGATCGGGAGACGTCCCGGTCTCGCGAGAACGGGCTGTTCATCGCATCGAACAGGTTCTTACGGTCGGGAGACGGCCAGTTCCTGGTGGAAAAGGTTTCCTGGGCGGTCTCTCGGCCTCTTCGGCGAGCGATCCAAGCCCCCGCTCAGGTGGGGATCGCCGCCAGGAGCTTCCGGCTTCCCATGATGTCGAGAACCCGCGTCAGATTGTAGGCCGGGACCTGGAGCGCCATCTCGGTCGAGACGCGCGGCAGCGTCTTGGTCAGGAAGTGCGTGGGCCCCATTCGCGCTTTGAGCGCACCGAAGGGATGCTCGACCGTCTCGCGCCGGACCCGCATGGCCAGCGGGTCGCCGTCCAAGCGGCGCTGCACCGTCTCCAGCACGTCCTCGTGCTCCCAGCGCGTCACCCGGCGCTCCTTGCCCGTCGTACAGTCCGTCTTCATCGGGCAGGCCGAGCAAGCATTCGTCCAGTGACGATGCAGCGTCAGACCCTTCTCCACCGTGGTGCAACGGTGGGGCAGCGCCTCGCCCGCCGAAGACCGGTAGACGTCCTCCTGTGGACGATAGAGAAAATCCTCCTTGCCGAAACGGCCGGCGGCCCTGGCGCCCGAGGTCATCGGCCGGGGCAGCGTGACGGAGGTGCCGGCGCGTTCGCAGGCCAGAATCTGTTCACCGGAATAATAGCCCCGGTCGGCCACCGCATCGAGCGTATCCGTCTCTGAAGCCTGCTTGGCCCGTACTGCCATGCCACTGAGTTGCGCTCGGTCCGAGCCGGCATTGGTCACCCCGTGCGCCACGATCAGATGATGCTCGGTCTCGACCGCCACCTGGACGTTGTAGCCCACCATGCCCGACCCGCGCCCGCTGGTTGCCATCGATCGCGCGTCGGGATCGGTCAGAGAGATCTGCCGGTCGGGCGCCGCCTTCACCTGCTCCTCCAGGCTGGCCAACCGCTTCATCTCCTGCCCGAGGCGGGCGATCTTCTCCTTCAGCCGCACCACCTTGGCGGCCAGTTCAGGTGTGGGATCCTGACGATCGGCCGTGTCGAGCTGCGAGAGGTAGCGCGACACGCTCTCCTCGATCTGCTGCGACGCCGGTCGAGCTTGCCTTGTGTGAAATTGCGGTCGCGGTTGTTGACCGCCTTGAACTTCGAGCCGTCGATCGCGACGCGCGTCCCCGTTAGAAGACCCATCTCGCGGCACAAGGCGACGAAGCGGGCACAGGCACGCCCGATGGCCGGTCCGTTCTGACGGCGGCACTCGGCAATGGTCTTGTGATCGGGCGCCAGCTGACCCGTCAGCCACATGACCTCGACGTTGCGGCCCGCTTCGCGCTCCGGACGCCGGCTCGACGGGACCCGGTTGAGATAGCCGTAGACATAGAGCTTCAGGAGGGCTGCGGGATGGTAGCCCGGTCGTCCCGTCCGTGCCGCATCGACGCCCGCGAAGCCGAGCGCACCAAGACCCAGCGCATCCACGAAGGCATCGACCACGCGGACCGGGTTGTTCTCGGCGATCCAGTCTTCAAGACACGGCGGAAACAGCGTCGTCTGATCGCGCTCGGCACCGACAACAAACCGTCCCATGCCAGCCTCCGGTCGACCAGGAGAAAGCTACCATCATCGGCGTTTTGACACAGCCAGGGGCGAGAACCGACGGTTCGGTCCACGAGCGGATGGACCAACGCTGCCGGTGCGCGAGGTCGGTCATACGGTCATCGTCCGGACGCGCGTGGACCAGCCTCCGTGCGCGCTCCTCTCGGCCGGGAGCCGCTCCGATCCCCGAGGGGCATCCCGATCCCAAAAAAGCCTGCCGATCTCGGAGGGACTCGACGGTGGGAAGCGGATCCATCCGACCGCCGTCGTTCCATCGAATCGATCTCGGAGCTCAACAAGGCCGTCGCAGTCGGCGCACGAGCATCGACCGACCCGCGTTTTCCCGGCGCGGGACACGGGATAGTCTTGGATCGGAAAACGGCTGTGGAGCCCGGGCATGAAGCTCTTGGTCACGACGAAGAATGTCCCGCTCCATCGGAAATTCGACCTCTGGCGCGACGTTTCCTACGAGCGCCTGATCCCGAGCGAGGCCCGGAAGAGTGGGGACGGTCCGTTCGAGGGCACGCTCGAAGCGGCGGACATGGGGGGTGTCCTCATCACCCGATCGACGTTCGGAGCCCTGACGACGGACGTGACGCCGACGAACATCAGGCGGCACGGCAAGCAGCATACCCTCTCGGCGACGATACGCTTGTCCGGGACAGCGGCGAGCGCGCAGAACGACCGGTCCCTGATCCACAACCCGGGCGACATCGTCATCGTCGACCGATCGCAGCCGGTTCGCCTGGATTTCAAAGCGCCGACCCAGTCGCTCGTGGTCGAGATCAATCGCGATCGCATCGAGAACCTGCTCGGACCCGCGATCCTCTACAGCGCCCTCAGGATCGATGCCGGCTTGGCCAGCACGACCCTCGCGGTCAACTTCTTCAAGCAATTGATCACCCTGCAACACACGCTCACGCCCGATACGGCGGCGCGGATGTCCTCCATCGGTGTCGATCTCCTGGTGGCCAGCATCGCCGAACGCATGGCCCTCGAAACGCCGAAGCCCCTCTACGGAACGGTCCTGGTTCAACGCGCGAAGGCGTATGTCGAGGCGCATCTCGGAGAGCAGACCTTGACGCCGGCGGAGCTGGCGCTGGCCATGGGCGTATCCCTCCGGCGACTCCAGGAGTTGTTTCACGAGCGCGGCCGCAACATCTCCGACTGGATCTGGCAACGCCGCCTGGAGGTGGCCGCGGCCCGCTTGAGCGATCCGGGCGGCCTTCCGGTGTCGATCGGGGCCATCGCCTACGGCTGCGGTTTTGCGGACCAGGCCCATTTCTCGCGTCGCTTCAAAGAGCACTACGACCTGTCCCCGAGCGCGTACAGGCGCGCGGCGGCGCGACGGCAGCCCCCGTCCTAGTACGCGACGGGCCTTGCGGGCCGCGCCGGGGCCTCACGGGGTCGGGACCCCCAGGGCGGCGGAGCGATACTCGCGCGGCGTCAGGCCGAAGCGGTCCTTGAAGCGACGGCTGAAATGGGCGGAATTGGAGAAACCGCAGCCATACGCGATCACCGCGATGGCGAGGTGGCCGCAGGCGGAATCGCTCAGGCGCTGTCCGGCGGCCCTGAGCCGGCGCTCCCAGATCCAGTCCGAGATGTGCTGCCCCTGCTTGTGGAACAGCTCCTGCAGCCTGCGCAGGGAGAGGCCCATCGCGGCGGCGAGCTGGCGGGGGTCGAGGGTCGGATCCGCGAGATTCTCCTCCACGTAGGCCTTGGCGCGCTGGATGATGACGGTGCCGTAGAGATCCTGCGGCAATTCCTGTGCGAGACGTTCGGCCAGGCTCGCCACGATGAGATCGACGCCGATCTTGGAGAGGCGACCGGCCGTCTCGGGGGCGAGATCGTCGGTCATCTCCGACAGGCCTTGGAAGAAATTCGCGGCCAGCAGGGCGCCCGGCGATGTCGGCCCGACAGGAAAAGCCGTGTAGACCTTCGTAGGGCCGAGAAAGTCTTCGAGGCGCTCCCGCGGCAACTCCAGGACGAGCGACCGATCCGTGTGGCTCGACAGGTGGACGTTGGGTCGCCCGCCGAGCACCATGATGTCGCCGGGCCCCTGCACCGCGTCGCGGCCATCCTGCGAACTCTTCGACCGGCCCGCGAGCTGGATCAGGACGAACACCGTCCCGGCGTCGTCCCGCCGTCGCAGCGTCGCCGGCGTCACCTCGGTCCGCAGCCCGCTCTCTGCGACCCGGGTGATCCGAATGTCCCCGACATCGGCGGTCTCGATCCGTCCCTGGAACGGCCGATCGTCGATCTGTTTCTGCTCGAGCGGACCGATGCGGTCGAGGAGCATCTCCCGCCACAGCCGAAACCTCAGATGGGGCGCGATGGTTTCCGTCGTGAGCACCGTCCGCATCACGGCACCATTCCGGAAAATTCCCGGACACGGTGCTGAGAATCCTTCGCCGCGCGGACGATATCCAATCGAGCGGCCAGCCGACGATAGCACCGACCGCCCCCAAACCACTGGCGGACGCCCGGCCGATGATTGCGGCACGGACAAGACGCTCCTCCGGCCCACGACCGAAGGACACACGGATCGCTCGCCGCTATCGGACCGGATCTCGTTAAATCATCATCGCGGCGAAAGTTGCGCGTCATCGAACTTATGTATCAGAAATTGAGTCCAGCTTCATGCGGAAGCTAATCACTAGGGGATCGTGATCTTCCCCGCATCATAAAAATCGATCCGCACCTGCACAGGGGCGATCCTTCCCGGGCCGGAGACCGGAGAAGCAGCCCGCGAACCCGCCGGGAGGACCGGCCCCGGGCCGGCCCGAAGCCACGCACGCCCGCGCCGGGACAGCCGCGCGGCAGGTCTCCGATCGATCCGAGGCCGGTGGAGCCGAGGCCAGGCGACCCCGTACGCGACACCACCCCACAAGCACAGCTACACTGCGTCGAGGCTACAATAGTTCACGTCTCACGCATCGAATTAATCCCGCACGACAGAAGCGCGATCATAAGAAATATTCTTCCCCATTCAGCCGATTCTTTGCAAATCGATAGGGCATCGATCGGATTGATTTAGCCTCGCAACCCATCTAACTCCTTTGCCGTCGCATGGCCAGATCGTGGAATCGGCCTTCACGAGGCCGGGGCGCGCGACGATCCTATGACCCGTCTTGGATTGCAGACCGTCTTGGGTTGCAGACCGTCTTGGGTTGCAGACCGTCTTGGGTTGGACCGCACGGGACAGGGCATGACACGCGTACGAACGAGCCTGCTCGCGGGCGTGGTGGGGATGATCGGGGTCCCGGCGGCGGCGGAGCGGCCGGGCCGGGAAACGGACGAGGGCAGGACGGGCACGGACGCGCATGTCCGGATCTGCCCGACCCCCGGGACGGGGTTCTTCGTCATTCCGGGCACGGACACCTGCCTGCGGGTCTCCGGCCGGGCGCGGTTCGAGTATGCCTTCCAGAACGCCTACAGCCGCAATTCGGCCGGCGACATCAGCGGCTACCAGGCCCGCGCCCGCATCAACTTCGACGCCCGGACCCAGACCGATTACGGGGCCCTGCGCGGCTTCACCCGCATCGATGTCGGGAGCCGGACCGGGTTCGCCACCATGCATGCCGGGGCGTTCAACCGGATCGGCAACGCGTTCCCGGCCACCGGCGTCGACACCGCCGGCCGGGTCCAGCAGCAGGTGGCCCTGGACAAGGCCTTCGTGCAGTTCTCCGGCCTCACCGCCGGGCGGGCCTCGTCGTTCTTCGACTTCTACGCCCACGATTTCGAGTTCATCGTCGCGTCCATGGGCTCGAACATCCCGTCGACCAACCTCGCGGCCTACACGGCGAAGCTCGGCCGGGGCTTCTCCACCACCCTGTCGGTGGAGGATCCGCATTTCCGCCAGACGGCGGTCTATTCGACCCAGAACGCCCGGCCCCTGGTGCCGGGCCTCGACGGCGGGTTCGCGCCCCGGGCCGTGTCGCCGGTCTTCGTCGGGGCGAACCCGGACGGCACGCCCACGGGCATCGGCTTCGTCGAGTCGGCCCAGCGCAGCCGCGTGCCCGACCTCGTCGGCGTGCTGCGCTACGACGACACCTGGGGAACGCTGCAGGGCTCCGCCGCCCTGCACGAGGTCAGCCCCGGCGTGCTCGCCCGCGACGCCTATCTCGGCACCCATCTGGGCGCGCCCGCCACCGCCCTCAACAGCCGCGACGCCGGCCGCGCGCCCTCGGCCTATGGCTGGGCCGTGCAGGGCGGCGTGAAGGTCAACCTGGCCGCACTCGCCCCCGGCGACACGGTCTATCTCCAGGCCGCCTACGGCGAGGGCACGGCCCTCTACACCGGCCTGCCGGCCTATGTCGGCCCCTACGCCCAATCGGCGACGGCGATCCAGGGCGCGCCGTTCACCCAGTTCCTCAACGACGCGGTGCTAAACCCGCTCACCAATCGCCTCGAACTCTCCACGAGCGTCTCGGTGACGGCGGCCCTGCTGCATTACTGGACGCCGTCCGTGCGCTCGGCGGCCTTCGGCTCCTACGGCACCATGACGTTCGCGCCGGGCGCGCGCGCCGCGCAAGGCCTCGCCTCGGGCGTGACCGGCACCGGGCCGGGCCTGCCCGGCACGCGGTTCTTCGCGCTGAACCAGGTGCTGCGGGATTCCTACCGCTTCGTCGTCGGCGCCAACCTGATCTGGTCCCCCGTCAAGGAATTCGATATCGGCGTCGAGGCGATCTACACCCGCTACGGCATGCAATCCGGGCGCGTCCTCGACCTCAGCCGGTTCCCGGCCCAGAACGCCGCCTTCGTCGACAACCCGGCCAACCCCGTCGCGACCATCTCCAGCGTCGACGCCGTCCAGGTCCGGGCCCGGGTGCAGCGGGACTTCTGATACTGTCTCCGGATGATCCATTCGGGGACAGTATCAGGCAGCCCGCGCGGCGCCTGAGCGAAGCCCAAATCCGCATTGCGAAGCGATCAACCGGATTTGGTATGAGGCGGGAGTTCCGGGGCGCGTCCCGCAGGCCAGTCTTGTCCATGTGCGGTCCAGCACACGCTGCCGGAACCGGGCACCCCTGTGCTTGTTGAGCAAGCACAATCGAGACGGACATCGGGTCTGTTCTTGACCGGGAGCCTGGAACTCAAATGAAGACGCGTCTTTCCGCCCTCGTCGCCGCCGTTGCTCTGGGTGCCGCCGCGATGTCGCCGGCGCTGGCCCATGACGGACAGTCGCGCTTCATGTCGTATTCGCCCTACGCACCCGAGACCACCGGCTCCCTGTACGTCGACGAGCGCGGCCCGACCTTCCTCGGCTGCCCCGTGAGCTCGGCCGCCGACGGCAACGCCAACCAGCAGACCCGCCCGGTGATGCAGTACGGCCAGACCGCGGGCGGCTCGTCCTGCTGAATGAACGGGTTGCCGTACGCGGACCCCGCTTGATCGCGCAAGAGCGATAGGACAAGAGCGATAGGACGAGAGCGCTAGGACCGGACGGCCGTGGGAGAACTCGCGGCCGTCTTCGCGTGGGCCGCCTTACGCTTCGTCGCGCAGCTGCCGGCGGATGATCTTGCCCGTGGTGGTCATCGGCAGGTGATCGCGGAATTCGAGCAGGCGCGGATACTCGTGGGCCGAGAGCCGGGTGCGGACGAAGGCCTGGATCTCGGTCGCCAGGGCCTCGGAGGGGGAAAAGCCTTCGCGCAGCACCACGTAGGCCTTCACGATCTCCGTGCGCAGGGGATCGGGCCGGCCCACCGCCGCCGCCATCGCCACGGCGGGGTGGCGGCTCAGGCAATCCTCGATCTCGGTTGGGCCGATGCGGTAGGCGGCGGACGTGATGAGGTCGTCCTCGCGTCCGACGAAGTGGACATAGCCGTCTGCATCCCGCCGCGCCGTGTCGCCGGTCAGCATCCAATCGCCGCGAAACTTGCTTGCCGTCGCCTCGGCCTGGTTCCAGTACCGCAGGAACATCACCGGGTCGGGCCGCGCGATGCAGATCTCGCCGGGCTCGTCGGCGCCGCATTCGGTGCCGTCGGGGCGCCGGATCGTCACCCGGTGGCCGGGCACGGGCCGCCCGGTGGAGCCGGGCCGCGCCACGCCGGCCGAGGGGCAGGCGGCGAGCACGAGGTTGCACTCCGTCTGGCCGTAGGCCTCACCGATGGTGAGGCCGAGGGCACCTTGCGCCCAAGCGTAGGTCTCGGGGCCCAGCGCCTCGCCGGCCGAGGCGATGTTGCGGAGCTTCGACAGGTCGAAGCGGCCGCGCGGATCCGGCACCGTGCGCAGCATCTTCAGGGCGGTGGGCGGCAGGAACGCGGTGGTGACGGCGTGTTCCGCCATGAGCCGGAACGCCGCCTCGGGCTCGAACCGCGCCGCCGGCTGCGCCACCACGGGCACGCCGAGGCGCAGGGCCGGCAGGGTGGCGTTGAGGAGGCCGCCGGCCCAGGCCCAGTCGGACGGCGTCCACAGGCGGTCGCCGGGGCGCGGCGGGAAGTCGTGCATCATCAGGAAGCCCGGCATGTGGCCGAGCAGCACCCGGTGTCCGTGGAGGGCGCCCTTGGCCTGCCCCGTGGTGCCGGAGGTGTAGATCATCAGGGCCGGATCGTCGGGCCCGGTGTCCACGGGGGTGAATGTCGCGTCCGATGCGTCGGCGAGCAGGTCGGCATAGGCGAGCGCCCCCTCGCCGGCGCCGTCGAGGCTGAGGACGAGGTCGAGGCCCGGCAATCCGGCGCGCAGGGGCGCGACCTTGGCGAGGCCCGCCGCGTCGGTGATCAGCGCCCGGGCGCCGGAATCGGCGAGGCGGTAGGCGAGCGCGTCGGGGCCGAACAGGCCAGCCAGCGGCAGCGCGATGGCGCCGAGCTTGTAGGCGGCGGCATGCGCCACCACCACGGCGGCCGATTGCGGCAGGAGCACCGCCACCCGGTCGCCCGGCCCGACGCCGCGTCGGCGCAGGGCCGCGGCGAGGCGGTCGGACTCCGCCTTCAGGGTGCCGAACGTGGTGGTGGCGACGCCCGCCGCCGTGACCGCCAGGATGGCGGGCCGGTCCGGCTCGCGCGTCCCCCAGACGTCGCAGACCTCCACGCCCATGTTGTACCGGGCGGGAATGTCCCAGGAAAAGCCCGCGACGAGGCCGGCATAGTCGGAGGCGGGCGCCAGCATGGCTGGGTTCAGAGCTTGTGGCCGGGGAAGCCGCCCGCATGGATGAAGTCGCCGATGGGGCGGCGCCCGTTCGGCACCTCCTTCTCGCGCTCCTCCTCGGTGAGGTCTTCGCGGGGCTTGGCGCGGCCGACCGCGTAGGCCGCCTCGACGTGGTTGCCCTCCGGCACGGCGAGCAGGGTCGCGGTGCGGGGCTTGTCGAACCCGCCCATGCCGTGGACGTGCCAGCCCTGGCGGATGGCCTGGAGCTGGAAGTTGGCCGAGGCCGCGCCGGTGTCCAGGGAATGGCTCGGCGTGGGCTTCAGGACATCGCCGACCTTCATGTGCGTGTTCGACACGAGGATGACCAGCGCCCCCGCATCCTTCGCCCATTTCTGGTTGCCCGGCACGAGGAGGTCGAGGAACGGCGCCCAATGAGGCGTGTCGCGCAGGGCATAGAGGAAGCGCCAGGGCTGGGAATTGTAGGAGGACGGCGCCCAGCGCGCGGCCTCGAACATCCGCAGCAATTCGGATTCCGGCACCGCCTCGCCGGTGAAGGCGCGCGGCGACCAGCGCTCGGTGAACAGGGGATCGATGGCATGGTCGGGCTGGCGCGGATTCACGGCAAAACTCCGGGGCGCGGGGAGCGCCGTTTCGCCTTTGCACCGGATGGGGGCCGGGTGCAAACCCCGGCCCCGTGGCCTTTGGTCCAAGGACTCCGCGGAGAGTCCGATCGAGGAGCGGCCTATTCGACGACCTTCGCGACGGGGCGGTCGTTGCCCTGCGCCGTCTCGTCGTGCCAGGCGCCCGCGCCGTCCTGATAGCGGATGCCTTCGGTCGAGCCCGGCACCTGCTGCTCGGCCGCCGCGGCCTGGGCCGCCTGGAGCGCCTCGTCGTGGCTCGGGAAGGTCTCGGAGAACACGTCGCCGACCTTGTAGGCGTAGCCGCCGTCGTGCTCGACGATGCGATAGGTGACGTCCGTCATGGGATTGGTCCTCGTGTTGTCGGGGGCGAACCGATGCGGGCCGCGGGTGGTTCCCGGTCGGGCCTTTCCCGGCGGGTAGCCGGCGCTTCGGGTTTCGGCGAGGGCCTTCGCCGTCCGGGTGGCCGGATTCACACGGCGGATTCGCGAACTCCGTCGGAGTCACGGAGCCCAACCCCACCGGCGGAGCCGTCGAAGCTGCCCCATCGGAGCGTGTATTCAAAAGGCGCGAATCTTGCCTTGTCGAATTTCGACAGGCGTCGGGCGCGTCCCATGGACCGCCCGGTGCCCTCTGCGAGCCGCGCAACGACGCGTGGTGGCGGGCCGGATCGTTCGCGACGAATCCGGCGGCCCCGCAGGAGCCTCGAACTAGAAGAAGGACAAGCAATGGCCTATCTCGCGCCCGCGGAGTTCGTCACCAAGATGGTGGACGCCGGCGAATCCAAAGTCTTCATGTCGACCCGCGACACCGTGATCCGCGCCTACATGGCCGGGGCGATCCTGGCGCTGGCCGCCGTCTTCGCCGTCACCATCACCCAGCAGACCGGCATCCCCATCCTCGGCGCGGCCCTGTTCCCCGTCGGCTTCTGCATGCTCTACCTGCTCGGCTTCGACCTGCTCACGGGCGTGTTCGTGCTCGCGCCCCTGGCCCTGCTGGACCGCCGCCCGGGCGTCACTTGGCGCGGCGTGCTGCGCAACTGGGGCCTCGTGTTCGTCGGCAACTTCCTCGGTGCGCTCACCGTCGCCCTGATGATGGGCTTCGTGTTCACCTTCGGCTTCACCGCGCCGCCCGATCAGGTCGGCACCTTCATCGCGGGCATCGGCGAGCGCCGCACCGTCGGCTACGCCGCGCACGGCACGGGGGGCTGGTTCACGATCTTCATCCGCGGGATGCTGTGCAACTGGATGGTCTCGACGGGCGTCGTCGGCGCGATGATCTCGACCACGGTCAGCGGCAAGGTGATCGCCATGTGGATGCCGATCATGCTGTTCTTCTACATGACCTTCGAGCATTCCGTGGTGAACATGTTCCTGTTCCCGTTCGGCCTGCTCATGGGCGGCCACTTCTCGATCATGGACTACCTCGTCTGGAACGAGATCCCGACGGTCCTGGGCAACCTCGTCGGCGGCCTCGCCTTCACGGGCCTCACCCTCTACACCACCCACGTCCGCACCGCCCCGAAGCGGAACGTGGTCGGGATCGAGCGCCGCCACGCGGCCTGAGCGTGCCTCACAATACTCCCGGTCACGACCGGTTCTCACGCCGAGCCCTTCGGTGCAGCGGGAGTTTTGTGAGAGACAACGAATCCGGCACGACCGTCCGGGCCTCGCAGCGCGGGGCCCGGCCCACCGTTCCTCGATGATTCCCGGACGATGCCCCAGGACCTGACGCTCTCCCTCGGCCAGCACAGCGAACGCGGCCGCAAGGAGACCAACCAGGATTTCCACGGGGCTGCCCTCCCCGGGCGCCCCGCCCTCGCCCTCAAGGGCGCCGTCCTCGCCATCGCGGACGGGATCGGCAGCAGCCCCGTCAGCCACATCGCCAGCGAGACGGCGGTCAAGAGCTTCCTGTCGGACTATTACGACACCCCCGACACCTGGTCGGTGAAGACCTCGGCGCAGCGCGTCATCGCGGCCACCAATTCGTGGCTCCACGCCGAGACCCGGCGCAACCGCCACCGGCACGACCCCGAGGGCGGCCGGGATCGGGGCTACGTCACCACCTTCAGCGCCCTCGTGCTCCGGTCGCGCACGGCCCACATCTTCCACGTCGGCGACGCCCGCGTGTCGCGGGTGTCGGGGCGCTCCCTCGAAGACCTCACCGAGGACCACCGCGTCGTCCTGTCGGCCACCGAATCCTATCTCGGCCGGGCGCTGGGCGCCGCCGCCCACGTGGAGATCGACCATCGCCGGGTCGGCCTTGAGCGCGGCGACGTCTTCCTCCTGACCACCGACGGCGTGCACGAGCACGTGCGGCCCGAGGCCATGGCGGCAGCTTTGGCCCGGCACGGCGACGATCTCGACGGGGCCGCCCAAGCGATCGTCAGGCGTGCCTACGAGAACGGCAGCGGCGACAACCTCACCGTCCAGATCGTGCGCATCGACGCCCTGCCCGACGGCGATCCGGCCGAGCATCTCGGCCGGAGCGCGGACCTGCCCCCGGCCCCGCTCCTCGACCCGCCGGCCCTGTTCGACGGCTACCAGGTGCTGCGCACTCTGCACGCGAGCCACCGCAGCCACGTCTACCTCGCCCTCGACGGGGAGACCGGCGCGCAGGTCGCCCTCAAGATGCCCTCGACGGACCTGCACGGCGATCCCGCGGGTTTGCGCCGGATGGTGATGGAAGAGTGGATCGCCCGGCGCATCGACAGCCCGCACGTGCTGACGGCCCCCGTGCAGACCCGCCCCCGCAGCCACCTCTACACGGTGATGGACTACGTCGAAGGCCAGACACTGGCCCAATGGCTGCGGGACAACCCCGCGCCGGGCCTCGAAACCGTGCGCGGCCTCCTCGAGCAGATCGCCCGCGGGGTGCAGGCGTTCCACCGGCGCGAGATGGTGCACGGCGACCTGCGCCCCGCCAACATCCTCCTCGACGCGGCCGGCACCGTGCGCCTCATCGATTTCGGCTCGACGCGGGTCGCCGGCATCACCGAGGATTCGGAAGCGGGCGAACCGGCCCTCGGCACGATCCAGTACACGGCGCCCGAGTGCCTCGCGGGCCACCCGGCGACGCCGGCCTCGGACCTGTTCTCCGTGGGCGTCATCGCCTACCAGATGCTCACCGGGCGCCTGCCCTACGGCGCCAAGGCGGCGCAGGCCGTCACGGAGGCGCGCGGGCGGCGGCTGAACTACGTCTCCGTCGCCGCCGCCCGCGCCGGGCTGCCGCCCTTCGTCGACGCCGCCCTGCGCAAGGCCGTGCATCCGAACCCGGTGCTGCGCTACGACGCCGCCTCGGCCTTCGTGGCGGACCTGCGTGCCCCGAACGCCGCCCTGCCGGGCCTGCGGCCGGCGGCCCTGCTGGAGCGCGACCCCGTCCTGTTCTGGAAGCTCGTCGCCCTGGCCCTGGCCGTCGCGGTGGTCTGGCTGCTGGCCCACCGGGCCTGAGCCCATCGCCGCCCCCTAATGCCGGGTGACGGCCGCCCAGGGGAGGTTCGGCACCGCCGCCTCGCAGCCGGCGATGAGGGAGGCGCGGACGTCGTCGGAATCGTAGCCGCGCCCGTGCGGGAAGGCGACGATCTGCGCCGTCGCCTCGCCGGCCCGGCGGATCCGGGCGATCCAGGCCTCGGCCTCGCGGGTGAAGCGGACCTCGTAGGTCACGCCGTCCTGCTCGAAGGTGTGGGGCTCCATGCGGCGTCTCCTGTCCCGGATCCTCGCTGTCGCGCGTGCGACGTCCCGCGGGGCCTCGCCCCATATGGGCGGCCGGGGTATGGGGTCCAAGCCGTCGTCGCCGTTCGCCCCCGAGGTCCGCCCATGCGCCTGTCCGCCTTTCGTGCCCTGATCCTCGCGGGGCTGGCCTGCGGCTCGGTGTGCGGACCCGCGAGTGGACCCGCCGGAGCGCAGGGCCGCGGGCGCGCGCCGGCCCCCGACACCGTGCCGCCGAACCCGTTCGCGTCGAACTACCCCTCGCGGCCGCCCGAGGCGGCCCGGCCGCGCCCGCGCCGGGACCGGGGCGGCGAAGGCCTGCGCCCGCCGCGCGACATCCCGCTGCGCTGAGCCCCACCCTCCTCACCCCTTCCCCCCCTTGCGAGGCACCCATGCATCGTTCCCTGAAATCCGCCCTGCGGGCCGCCGTGATGACCGGGGCCGCCCTCCTCTCCCTCGGCATCGGCTCCCTCGGCCTCGGGGCCGCCGAGGCCGCCGACCGGACCCTGCGCATCGGCTACCAGCGCTCCTCGACCCTCATCGCCCTGCTGCGCCAGGATGCCGGCCTGGAGACCGCCCTCAAGCCGGCGGGCGTCACGGTGTCCTGGCACGAGTTCACCAGCGGCCTGCCGATCATGGAGGCCCTCAACGCCGGGCAGATCGACGTCTCGGCGGATGTCGCCGACACGGTGCCGCTCTTCGCCCAGGCGGCGGGGGCCAAGATCACCTACATCGCCCAGGAGGCGCCCTCGCCCGAGGCCCAGGCGATCCTGGTGCCGGGGGATTCGCCGCTCACATCCGTGGCCGACCTCAAGGGCCGGCGGGTCGCCGTGACCAAGGGCTCGGGCAGCCACTACCTGCTGCTGGCGGCGCTCGCCGAAGCCGGCCTCTCATTCAAGGCCATCACCCCCGCCTACCTCACCCCCGCCGACGGCCGCGCGGCCCTGGCGAGCGGCGGCGTCGAGGCCTGGGTGGCGTGGGACCCGTTCCTGTCGGCGGCCCGCCAGCTATCGGGCGCGCGGGTCCTGCGCGACGGCACCGGCCTGTCGCTCTACACGCGCTACTACCTCGCGGCCGACGATTACGTGGCCAAATCCGGCGACGTCCTCGGCATCCTGTTCGCCAAGCTCGCCGAGACCGGCACCTTCGTGAAGGCCGAGCCGGAGGCCGCCGCCGCCCGCCTGGCGCCCCTGTGGAAGATCGACGCCGACGTGATCGTGCGCGCCAACGCCCGCCGCAGCTACCGGGTCGAACCCGTCACCCGGGCGGCCCTGGGGGAGCAGCAAAAGATCGCCGACGCCTTCCGGGCCGAGGGCCTGCTGCCCCGCCCCGTCGACGCCTCCGCCCTCGCCACCTGGCAGCCGCCGGCCCGGTAGGCGGGGGGCCTCATACGGCGAGGCCGAGCTGGCGCGGGGCCTCGCCCGCGCCGGTGTCGAGGCCCGAGAGGGACACGCCGATCAGCCTCACGCTGCGGCGCAGGGGAAACACGTCGCGCAGGAGCCCGAGGCTGACCTGCGCCAGGGCTTCCCGGCTGGCGACGGGCGCCCCGAGGGAGCGCGCCCGGGTGATCTGCTCAAAATCCGAGAACTTCAGCTTCAGGGTCACGGTGCGGCCGGCGACGCCCTTGCCCGCGCAGGTGGTCCAGACCTTGTCGAGGAGGGGCTGCAGCCGCTCGGCCAGCACGTCGTACGCGGTGGTGTCCTCCGAGAAGGTGGTCTCCGCCCCCACCGACTTGCGGATGCGGTGCGCCCGCACGGGGCGCTCGTCGATGCCCCGGGCGACGCCGTGGTAATACCCGCTTGCGCTGCCGAACACGGCCTGGAGTTCGGCGAGCGAGCGCGCCCGGAGGTCGCCGCCCGTGAGGATGCCGAGGCGCTTCATCTTGGCCTCCGTCACCGGGCCGACCCCGTGGAAGCGCCCGATGGGCAGGGCCTCGACGAAGGCCGGGCCCATGGCGGGGGTGATGACGAACAGGGCGTCGGGCTTGCGGTAGTCGGACGCGACCTTGGCCAGGAATTTGTTGTACGAGACCCCCGCCGAGGCGACGAGGCCGGTGCGGGCCAGGATCTCGGCCCGGATGGCCCGGGCGACCGCGGTCGCGGTGGGCAGCCCCCGGAGGTTCTCGGTCACGTCGAGATAGGCCTCGTCGAGGGAGACCGGCTCGACGATGGGCGTGTGCTCGGAGAACACCGCCTGGATCTCGGCCGACACCGCCTTGTAGACGTCGAAGCGTGGCTTGACGAAGACGAGGTCGGGGCAGAGCCGCCGGGCCGTCACCGAGGGCATCGCCGAGCGCACGCCGAACACCCGCGCCTCGTAGCTCGCCGCCGCGACGACGCCGCGCTCCCGCGATCCGCCCACCGCCAGGGGCCGCCCCCGCAGAGCCGGATCGTCGCGCTGCTCCACGGAGGCGTAGAACGCATCCATGTCGATGTGGATGATCTTCCGGGTGGGCGCGGTGCTGGCGTCGGTCGTGGCTTCGGTCTCGCGCGACATCGGCCCTCGCGTCTCGGGCGCGGCGAACTGTTCGGTCTTTGTTCTCTTGTTGTGGATCGGGGGGCGGGGGTCAAGGGTGGGGCGCGGGGGTCCCCGACCCACATCCTCATCCTGAGGTGCTCATCGCGAAGGGATAAGCCTCGAAGGAGGGCTCCAAAAGCCAGAGCGACCCTTGGAGCCCTCCCTCAACGCCGCCGACACGGCACCTCAGGATGAGGGGGTTGAGGAGAATCAGGCCAAAGCCCCATCTGGGATCGCCGTAACTCCCAGAATCGGAGCCTTTCGCGGCCGCGCGATCCAAGAAAATCGACCGGCTCCGGCCCGAGCATCACACCGGCGCCGGTCCAGGCGTACCCACCGTCCCACACGAATAACAGAACCGGTCGAAGGTGCTCTTGCGGTGGTCGCAGGCCGGGCAGCGTTCGAAGACGCCGATGCCGCAATGCGGGCAGAAATTGGCGGCCGGGTTGGCGAGGTCGATGGGCCGTTCGCAGCCGGGGCAGACCTTCTTGGCGAGGCGGAGTTGGGCCTGGTCGGTGGCGATCTCCGTGCGGCGCTCGGCGTCGGGGCGGGCTTCCGCCGCCTTTTGCCGCTCGTTGTAGGCGTGGAGCGCGTTGATCGCCGTGCGGCCGACGAGGAACGTCACGATCACCCCGACGCCGTAATGCACGTAGCCGCCGTAGCTCGGCAGGTAGGGCACCAGCTCCACGAAGAACGCGAAGGCGGCGGCGAGGGCGAAGCCCCAGACGTAGGGCCAGTTGCGGGTGTGGCGGCGCCGGGCGAGCAGCCATCCGGCGAGTGCCAGCAGGGGCAGGGTGAGGGCGAGGCGGTAGCCGAACACCCGCAGCTCCTGGCCGTGCTCGGCCGCGTCGAGCTTTGTTTGGGCCGCGCCCCGCAGCTCGGCCTCGACGGCGTCCTGCGCGGATTCGCGCTCGGAGAGGTCGAGGGCGGTGCGGTTTAGGGCTTCGAGCCGCTCCTCCACGGCGCGCTCGGCCGCCTTCAGGGCGTCGAGCCCCTCCGTGCGGGCGATGAGGGCCGGGTCCTGGTCGACGCGCCGGGTGGCGTCGCGGGTCTTCAGCCAGTTGGCGAAGGTCTCGCGGGCGGCCTCCGAGGCCGAGCGCGCGGCGTCGAGGGCGAGTTGCGCCTGCTCGGCCTGCCGCCGGGCGTCGTCCTGCGCGCGGCGGATCGCCTTGAGGGTGTCCGTCGAGGCTCGGGCCTGCTCCCGGTCGAGGAACTGTTCGAGGGTGAAGCGGTGCTCGACCTGCGGCAGGTCGCCGACTACGAGGGCGCCGAGGCCGATGAGGAACACCGCGAAGGCGAGGGCCACGAGCCACAGCACGAAATTGAACCACCGTTCGGACAAGCGACGACCGGAACGCATGGGGAGACCTCGCGGGTTTGGTGGGGGATGCGCGTCCGGCCGGGTTTCTAACCCGGCCGGACGCGCGCCTCGTTGCGGTGGCAGGATTCGAGGTCGCGGACCGAGCGGTTGTAGGTCTCGCCGAAGAGCTGGGCCGGCTGGCTCGGATCCCCCTTGGCGCGGATGTCGCGGGCGACGTCGCGGCCGTGCCCGATCACGCGGGCGACGGTGTCGGTGTAGCCGGTGCAGGACGAATTCGCCTTGGGGCTCAGGGCGTCGAGGGTTGCGCCGAGCTGCGCGTTGGCCGTCGACACCGCCGCGAGGGCGGCGAGGAAGGGCGCCACGTCGGCCTTCGGCCCCAGGGCCTCGAACCGCCGCACCGCCCGGCGCAGGGCGAGGCTGGTGGACAGGAGCCGGCGGGCGGGCGCGTCCTCGGGCAGCGCGGCGAGGCGCGCCTCGTCCCGGGCGATCTCGCGCTCGAACAGGGCGGTGCCGTAGGCGTCCATGGCCTTGGCGGCGGCCTCGACGCGGGGCACCAGGATCGGATGCTGCTCGCGGGCGAGGCGGTAGCCGTCCTCCTTGAACTCGCGGGTGGTCTGGTAGCGGGTCAGGGCCTTCAGGGTCGGGTTGAGGGCGCGCAGGGCGTCGCGCAGGCGCGCGGCCTCGGCGTCGATCTCCGGCACGGTCCCGGGCAGCGCGATCGCCGTGTCCAGTTCGTCCAGGACCCCGTCGAAATCGACGATGCCGAAATGGTACCAGGCGTTGGCGCCGAGCTTGGTCCCGAGCTTCAGGACCCGCTCGTTATCGCGGCGGTAGTCCGCGAGCTGCCGCTCCAGGGGATGGGAGCGGACGAGGTGGTTCTGCACCTCCGTGTAGGCGTTGGCCTTGGCCAGGACTTGGGCCAGGACTTGAGCCTCGGGGTTCGGGGGCGCGGGCGCACGGGCCGGCGCCCGTCCGGAGGGCGGCGCGGGCGGGGTCTGCAGCAGGGCCTGCGCGGCCGGGGCCAGGGCCGGGAAGTCGCACCGGAAGGCCTCGGTCAGGCTCCGGCGCACGGCCTCGTGGGCCTGGGCGCATTGATACGCCACCGTCGGGCGGGCGGACGCATCGCGCGCCACGGCATTCCGGAAGCTCTCCCGCAGGGTGTTGATGCCTTGGCGAATGCCGGGCCGGGCCGCCTCGGGCACGCCCGGGCTCGCGGCGCATCGCGCATACGCGTCGAGGAAGGCGTCGCAGCTCTCCACGCCCACGACGTCGACCGGCGTGATGGCCGCCGCAGGCCGGGCCGCGAAGCCGGCCAGGATCGCCACCGCGCCCGCCACGGTTCGGGCCACGCGGCTGCTTGTCCGTCCGGGTCCGTGCATGCGTGGTCCTTGGATTGGGGGGCCCGGGGTCGGGGGCCCGGGGTGGGCGGCTTCGCCTGTCATGCGGACCCGGACCCGCTTGCGCAAGCTGTCGCACGCGCGGGGCATCGCCATCCGGTCGCCGATCCCTATTTCCCGAAGGGACTCATCACCGTACCGGACGAACCGTCGTTCGACCGAGCCGGCCCCGGCCGGCGGGCGGGCGCGGTCGCCCAGCAGGCGCCGCGACCATGCCCCTCCCCTCTCCGTCCCCCGCCGCCGCATCCCCGCCCCGCCTGTGGCGGCCCCAGCGCGTCCTCGTCACCCGCGCGGCCCGCGGGTTCGCCCATGGCCGGGCCATCGCCGAGCGCGCCGCCGCCCTCGGCGCCGAGGTGGTCGAACTCGCCGGTGATCGCCTGGTCGCCCTGAAGCACGACGACCCGCGCGCGGCCTACCGCGCCGCCAAGGGTACCCTCGCGGTGGTGGTGGCGCCCCCGAGCAAGCGCCGGCTGCAGCCGATCCCGCCCTCGGCCGACTGGCGCTTCGACCTCGCCGAGGGCTGCCATGCCCATTGCCAGTACTGCTACCTCGCCGGCTCGCTCAGCGGCCCGCCGATCACCCGCGTCTACGCGAACGTCGACGAGATCCTCGCCGTGCTGCCGGCGCATCTCGGCAGCGGCGGCGTCACTTCCGTGTCGGCCGAGCGCGCGCACGAGGGCACCACCTTCGAGGGCTCCTGCTACGCCGATCCCCTCGGCATCGAGCACCTCACCGGCAGCCTGTCGGAGGCCGTGCGGTTCTTCGGGCGCTGGGACGCGCCGGTGCAGCTGCGCTTCACCAGCAAGTTCGGCGACGTGTCGCCCCTCATCGGCCTGCCGCACGGACGGCGGGTGCGGGTCCGCATGTCGGTGAACGCCCAAGGGCTGATCCGCTTCGAGGGCGGCACCAGCCCGCTCCAGGCCCGCCTCGACGGGCTCGCGCGCCTCGCCCGCGACGGCTACCGCGTCGGGCTCACGGTGGCGCCGATCCAGCCCTTCGCCGACTGGCCGGCGGGCTACGACGATCTGTTCGCCCGCATCGCCGCGGCGCTGGCCGGAATCCCCGACCTCGATCTCACGGCGGAACTCATCACCCACCGGTTCACGCCCGGCTCGAAGACCGTCCTGCGCGACTGGTATCCGGGCAGCGACCTCGACCTCGACGAGGCGGCGCGCACCCGCAAGCTGACGAAGTTCGGCTCGACCAAGTACGTCTACCCCGCCGAGACCATGCGGACCCTGCGCGCGTCCCTTACGGAGATGCTGGGGCGCCACCTGCCCATGGCGCGGGTGCTGTACTGGACGTGACCCGGGCTTTTCTTCCGGAACGCGCGGCTTTGCGGGAGGCCGCCGCTTGCCTGCGGCGAATCCCGTCATATAACAAGAACATATCATGAACTCGTGCGTTGTCCGACGCGATCACGACAGGGAGGGACCTCCATGGGCCGCTACCGCTTCCATGCAATGAACGGCTCGGACTTCGTGTTCGACGCCGTCGGCAAGGACATCCGCGCACCCGGCCGCGTGACCCGCTGGGCGGAAAGCGTGGCGCAGGACCTGATGGGCCGCCTCGACGGGGAGACGGACTGGTCCACCTGGTACGTCAGCGTCCACGACCTCAGCGGCCGGCGCGTCCTCGTGCAGCCGTTCGTGCCCCCGCACGGGGATGCGCTCCCACGGGGGGCTTCACGCCGATCCCAGCCCGCCCCCCAGATGACGGCCTGACCGCCCGGGACGCCATGCGGCATCATGGGGGAGGCCGCCCGTCGAACCCGAGGGCGGTCCGCCGGTTGGAACGCCATGAGCCAGCACAGCACCGACCCCGCCCAGCAGATCATCGACGCCCGACGCCGCGAGATGGCCGTCGAACACCTGTTGTTCGGAACCATCCGGTTCCTCGCCCAGCGTCATCCCGAACTGCTCGACGATCTCGAAGGCAGCCTCGATCATCTCTGGGACAAGGGTCCGGCGGACGAGCGCGACGACGAGGCCGTGCGCGAGGTCGCGCGGCGCTTCGTCGGGAGCCTCCGGGTCGAGCGCTGAGGGCGATTGGCTCCCCGAACGGCCGCACGTTCGAGCCGCCAAGATAATCCTTCATGAAACCAAGGGTTTCGGGGCGATAGACTTGCTGCACCCGAACGTAATACAGAACAGCATTCCTTTGACTTGATGCATGCGGCAAGGCGACATTGTCGATGGTTCGCCGCCGCACTGCTGGTCCGATCAGTGATCCTCCATCGCGAAATCAGGCGTCCGGCGGCGAGGCCGATCCTGACCTTGCAGGTCTCGAATCTCCCGGTCGCACCGGGGGGTTCGGGAGACTGTGTGCGATCCCGGAGTGTCTCCCGTGCTGCGAAAATCCGCCTGCCTGTTCGCGTTCGCCCTGACCGTGCTCACACCCGCGTTCGGGGTCGCCGCGCAGGAGCCCGTGGCCGCGACCCAACCGAACGCCGCGCAGTCTACGGCGAGCCCCCTGGTCTCCACGGAATGGCTGGAGAAGAACCTCGAGGCGAAGAAGCTCCGCATCGTCGAGGTCAGCGTCGATCCGGGCGTGTTCGAGCGCGGGCACATCCCCGGCGCCCAGAACGTCGCCTGGCACACGGACCTCGTCGAGACCGTGAGCCGCGACATCGCCGGGCCGGACAAGTTCGCCGCCCTGGTGCGGCGGCTGGGCATCGACCGCGACACCACCGTGGTGCTCTACGGCGACAACAACAACTGGTTCGCCGCCTGGGGCGCCTGGGTGTTCGCCCAGTACGGCCTGACCGACAACGTCAAGCTGCTCGATGGCGGACGCAAGAAGTGGGAGGCCGAGAAGCGCCCCCTCGACACCCGCAACCCCGAGGTCGCAGCCTCGGCCTTCGCCGTCACGCCGGCTTCGCCGGCTCTGCGCGCCCGCCTCGCCGACGTGCTGGCGGTGGCCAAACGCGAGCGCGACGAACAGATCCTCGACATCCGCTCGCCCGACGAGTTCAGCGGCAAGGTGATCGCCCCGGCCGGGGTGCAGGAACTCGCCATCCGCGCCGGCCACATCCCCGGTTCGGTGAACGTGCCCTGGGCCAAAGCGGTGAACGCCGACGGGACGATCAAGTCTCCGGCGGAACTCAAGGCCCTCTACGCGGCGGCCGGCATCGACGGCACCAAGCCGATCATCACCTCCTGCCGCATCGGCGAGCGCTCCAGCCACTCATGGTTCGTCCTCAGCCGCATCCTCGGCTACCCGACCCGCAACTACGACGGCTCGTGGACCGAGTACGGCAACACCGTCGGCGTGCCCGTGGTGAACCTCGCCGGGACCGTCTGGGGCGGCAAGTGAGCGACGGCGTCGCGGCGCGCCCCCTTGCGCCGTCCGCCCCATCGAACGCCTCCGTCCGGACGGACGGGGGCGCCCCCCTGCGGGTCGCCGGGGCGCTCGCCATCGCGGGCGGCCTCGCCCTTGCGGCCCACACCCTCGCGGGCGAACCGGGGGGCGGGCGGCTCGCCCTGTCCCTGACCTTCGGCGCCCTGTTCGGCTTCGTGCTCCAGCGCAGCCGCTTCTGCTTCTACTGCCAGTGGCGCGACCTCCTCGTCACGGGCGATCCGCGCGGGATGCTCGGCATCCTGGCCGCCCTCGCGGCGGGAATCGCCGGCTATACCGTGGTGCTGGGCGCCTGGATGCCGGACCCGTCCGGCGCGCGCCTGCCGCCCGACGCCCATATCGGCCCGGTGGGACCGGTGCTCGTGCTCGCCGGCGCGGTGTTCGGGGCCGGCATGGCGATCTCGGGCTCCTGCATCGGCGCGCATCTCTACCGCCTGGGCGAAGGCTCGCCGACGGCGCCGTTCGCGCTGCTGGGCACCGGCCTCGGCTTCGCCCTCGGGTTCGCCACCTGGAATCCGCTCTACCTCGCCAGCGTCTCGGAGGCGCCGGTCCTGTGGCTGCCGCGCCACCTCGGCTACGCCGGGAGCCTCGTCGCCGCCCTGGCGGTGCTCGGCGCCCTCGCCCTGCTCCTGCTGCGCCGCCTGCCGGCGCCCGAAGCCGTGGCGCCACCGGGCCACCTGTCGCAGAGCCACCTGCCGCAGAGCCACCCGCCGCCAACGAGCCCCTGGCACGCGGTGTTCGTCGTCCGCTGGCCGGTCTGGCTCGGCGGGTTGGCGGTGGGGGCGCTGGCGACCCTCGCCTACCTGCGGGTCGGCCCCCTCGGGGTCACGGCCGAGATCGGCGGACGCAGCCGGCAGGCGGCGGGGGCCTTCGGGCTGCTGCCCGAGCGCCTGGAGGGGCTCGATACGTTCCGGGGCTGCGCCACGGCCGTGCGGGACGCGGTGCTGACGCCCAACGGCCTGTTCGTCGGCGGCCTCGTGCTGGCCTCCCTCGCGGCGGCCCTCGCGGCGGGCCAGTTCCGCCCGGCCCTGCCGACGCCGGGCCAGATCGGGCGCGGCCTCATCGGCGGGCTCCTCCTCGGCTGGGGCGCCATGACCGGGCTCGGCTGCAGCGTCGGCACCCTGCTGTCGGGGATCATGGCCGGCGCCGTCTCCGGCTGGGTGTTCGGCCTCGCCCTATTTGCGGGTGCGGCCGGCACCCTGTGGGTCGGGCGACGGGCACGTCTTCTGGCGTAGACGCGGATCAGCGCCCGAAGACGGGTCGCAACGGGGCGGCCTCGGCGTCCTTGTAGATCGGCACGATGGCGCGCAGCCAGCCGCGGGTGTCGCGGCCGCCGTAATTGCTCTGGACCACGTCGCGGGTGACATAGGCCTGGAGGTTCACGGGGCCGAAATCGTAGCCGACGAGGCCGCCCACGGCGACCTGGCCCTGGCGCTTGTAGGCGGGGTTGCGCGTCGGCAGATCCGTAGAGCCGAAGGCGACGGGGCCGACCTCCCACTTCCCGAACTTCTTCGTCGCCGTGAGGTCGAGGTTGAGGAAGTCGGGGTAATACGCGGTGCCCAGCGGCGAGACCGTCTCCAGCACGGTGCCGTAGAGGGCGTGCGCCGTGAGGTTGAGGCCGTCGCCGTTGTAGGTCACGGCGAAGCGCTGGTGCAGCACCGCGTTCTGGATCACGATCCGGGTGTCGCTCGGCAGGTAGGCGCCGAGCAGGTAGCTCGCATGGACGTGTTCGCCGAGGGTCCAGGCGATCTGGCCGGCCAGCAGGGTCTGGCCGAAGCCGCTCTGGTAGGCCGCACCCCGGGTGCTCGAGGCCGCGATGGGCTGGAGCACGACGAATTGCAGGCGCCCGCCCGCCACGGTCCAGGGCGTCGCCCAGATGAAGCTCGGCAGGTTGATGTTGAGCTCGGTGCCGCGCGGCTCGGTGCTGCGGATGCCGAAGCTCGACGTGTTGACGAAGTACAGGCCGACCGCGAACGGCGCGCCGGCCGGCAGGCCCACGGTCTGGCCCGGCTGCGCCGACGACCCGGCCTGCACCGGCGCCGCCATGCCGGCACCGCCCAGGGCGAGCGCCGCCATGGCCCCGGCCCTCACCCCACTCGTTCGTCCCATCGTGCTCCCGATCGTCCGCCGCAGCCGCGCCCCTCGCGGGCGACATGGCATCTGGCGACATGGCATCGGGCGAACGCGCGCGCCGCATGGCGTCCTGCCGCAGGTGCGGCCTCCCGGCGCGACCGTGGCGCGAAGGCAACAATCCGGCGCCACCGACGCGGCTTCGACCGGGCGAGGGATTAAGACATGTGAAAAAGCGTGACCGGCCGATACAATCCCGGCACCCTTCCCCGACACCCTTCCGCACCGGTCCGATTCCGCGTCCCGCCCGACATGCGGGGGTCATTCGGCCGGGGTAATGCGGCGGGGCCTGCGATCCAGCCCGTCCGAGACGCCTCCGATGCCGTTCCTTCCCCGTTCGTTCCGCAGGCTCCCGGGGGCGACCACGCTGGCGGTCGGCCTGAGCTTCGCCCCGGCGGCCGGAGCCGCCGATCTGGCCGCCGCACCCCGCGTCGCGCCCGCCTTCGTCGATTGGAGCGGCGTCTATCTCGGGCTCGAGGGCAGCGCCGGGGCCTCGTTCGGCGCCTTCGATTTCGGCCGGACCACCGTCGGGGGCCGGGCCGTCCCGGCCTTCCGGACCGGGGACGCGACGGGGCGCTCGGACCGCAGCCGCGAGGCCACCACCGCCGTCGGCGGCGCCTTCGCGGGCTACAACTGGCAGACCGGCCCGTGGCTCGCGGGCGTGGAGGCCGACCTCTTCGGGAGCAACCTCAAGCGACCCGTGGCCTCGACGGCGCCGGGCTTCGGCACCGAGGCCGTCGATCCTGCCTTCAGCCTCATCCGGGTCAAGTCCGACGTGCTGGGTGCCGTGCGCGGGCGCCTCGGCGTCGCCTTCGAGCGGTCGCTGATCTACGCCACCTTCGGGCTCACGGGGGCCGAGGCGCGGTTCCTCGCGACCTATCCCGACCCCGCGACGGGCGCGGTCGGCACCGCGCGGCGCGACCGCACCTATCTCGGCTTCACCCTCGGGGCCGGCGTGCAGTTCGCCGTCTCCGAGCATTTCAGCCTCGGGATCGACTACCGCTACAACGATCTCGGCGGCAGCGGCCGGTTCGACCTCGGCACGGTGCCGGGGGCGGCGGGCGGCCCGGTCTCGACCCGGGCCGGTTTCATCGCCAACGAGGTGATGGCGCGCCTGAGCTGGCATCCGGGCGGCCTGCGCCTGCCCGACGAGGCGGAAGAATCCGGCCCGGTGCTCGGCGAGCGCTTCTCGCTCCACGGCCAGACCACGTTCTTCAACCAGGCCGTGGCGGGGTTCCGTGCGCCCTACAGCGGCCCCAACAGCCTCGTGCCGCACCAGGCGCAGGCGACGACCACGGCGACGCTGTTCCTCGGCCTGAAGCTCACGGACAGCACCGAGCTCTACTACAACCCGGAATTCTCCCAGGGCTTCGGCCTCAGCCGCACCCTCGGGGTCGCCGGCTTCACCAACGGCGAGGCGCAGAAGGCCGGGGCGCCGTTCCCGAAGCTGCGCTCCGCCCGCTACTTCGTGCGCCAGACCTTCGGTCTCGGTGGCGAGACCGAGACCCTGCCCGACGGCCCAAACCAGATCGCCAACACCTACGACGTCGAGCGGATCACATTCATCGCCGGCAAGTTCGCCATGGGCGACTATTTCGACGGCAACCGCTACGCCCACGACCCGCGCGTGGATTTCGCCAATTGGGGCCTGTGGAGCTCGGCGGCCTGGGACTTCCCCGCCAACCTGCCCGGCTACACGCAGGGGATTCTGGTCGAGTACAACCGTGCCGAATTCGCGTTGCGGGCCGCCTACACCCAGGTGCCGAAGGAGCCGTCCAGCGACGTGCTCGACCCGCGGGTGTTCGAGCGCGGCGGCTTCACCATCGAGTTGGAGGAGCGCCACGTGCTGCCGTTCCTCGACCGGCCGGGCAAGCTGCGCCTCGGTGCCTTCTCCAACGTCGGCAACAGCGCGCGCTACCGCGAGGTGGTCGGCCTCGCCCAGGCGGGCACCTTCGACGACATCAACGACGCCGTGGCGGCGACCCGGCGCCCGCGCCGCAAGAGCGGGGTCTACGTCAACCTCGAACAGGCGGTCACCGACGATCTCGGCGTGTTCGCCCGCGCCAGCGCCGCCGACGGGCGCAACGAGAACCTGTCCTTCACCGACATCGACCGGAGTTTTTCCGGCGGCGTCTCCCTGAAGGGCAGCCAATGGGGCCGCCCGAGCGACACCGTCGGCCTCGGCACGTCCATGAACCAGCTCTCGCCGTCCCACCGCGACTACTTCGCCAACGGGGGGCTGGGCCTGCTCATCGGCGACGGGCGGCTCACCTACGCGCCCGAGCGGGCGGTGGAGGCCTACTACGCGCTGAGCCTCGGCAAGGCCCTGGTGCTGACGGCCGACTACCAGTTCGTGGCGAACCCCGCCTACAACCGGGACCGCGGCCCGGCGCACTTCTTCGGCACCCGCCTGCACGCGGATTTCTAGACGTGGCCCGCACGACGCCCGGCCGGAACCGGCAAGACACGGCCGAAGACACAGTCGGCGCCGGCCCGGAGGCTAACATGGGTTAGCCGCCGGCGATCACGGGCTTTTGTCCGTGCCCCCATTCCGGCGTCATTGCGCCGTCATGAATCCCGTCCTTGGGATACGACCCGGCAACGGGACGAGCCCCCCTCGAGAACGCCTTCGCGCCGACCGCCGGAAAGTGCCGCCATGTCCACAGGTCCCCGGAAGGGCATCTCCAAACTCATCGTCCTGCTCGGGCTGGTGATCTGCACCGGTCTCGGCGCCGTCGCCTGGTCGGAGCGCGACTCGGCCTTCGCCGGATGGGTGCTCACCACGGTGCGCGAGCGCATGGCCCAGATCTCCGGCCCGTCCGAGGAGGCGGCCGACACCGTCGGCGGCCGCGCCGACACCGTCGCGCGGGTGTTCCGCCCGAACCCGGCCCAGCGCACCGCCCTGGAGATCGCCCCCGTCCGGGCCGTGACGTTCCGGCCCGAGGGGACGGCCGAGGGGCGCATCGCCCTCAACGACGACGACAACGTGCCGGTCACCTCGCCCTATGCGGGCCGGGTCACCAAGGTGCTGGTGCGGGCGGGCGACGAGGTGAAGGCCGGCGACGTGCTCCTGACCATGGAGGCCACCGACATGGTCCAGGCTCAGAGCGACTACCAGGCGGCGCTGAACACCATCGCCAAGACCACCGCCCTGCTGAAGCTCGACGTGACCATCGCGGCCCGCCAGCAGGAGCTGTTCCAGGCCAAAGCCGTGGCTCTGAAGGACTACCAGTCGGCCCAGAACGACGTGATCGGCGCCCAGAGCGACCTCAAGACCGCCGAGGCGAGCCTGGAGGCGGTGAAGAACCGCCTGCGCATCCTCGGCAAGTCGGATGCCGACATCGCCGCCTACGAGAAGAAGGGCACCCTGAGCGCCGAGACGCAGTTGCGCGCGCCCATCGCCGGCACCATCGTCCAGCGCAAGGTCGGCATCGGCCAGTATCTCAGCACCTCGGCCGAGCCGGTCTTCGTCATCGGCGACCTCTCGACGGTCTGGCTCGTCGCCAACGTGCGCGAGAGCGAGATCCCGAAGATCCGCCTCGGCCAGGACATTGAGGCCCGGGTGGCGGGCTTCGGCCAGCGGGCCTTCAAGGGCAAGGTCGACTACATGGCGGCCTCCCTCGATCCGGCGACCCGGCGCCTCGCCGTGCGCAGCGAGGTCGAGAACCCCGACCGGGTGCTCAAGCCCGAGATGTTCGCCGCCTTCACGATCTTCACCGGCCCCGGCCAGACCGCGCCGGCGATCCCGCCCTCCGCCATCGTCTACGAGGGCCGCCGCGCCCAGGTCTGGGTCGCCCGGCCCGACGGCGCCATCGAGGCCCGCGCCGTCACCCTCGGCCTCGCCGGCCAGGGCATGGTGCAGGTGGTGGAGGGGCTCAAGGCGGGCGAGGAGATCGTCACCCGCGGCGCCCTGTTCATGGATCGCGCCGTCAGCGGCGACAAGGCGTCCTGAGCCGGACCGCACGACCCTTACCGTCCCCCAAGAAATTCCCAGCCCCGATCGGCCGACCATGACCCGCGCGCGATGAACAGCCTGATCGTCTTCGCCCTGCGCCAGCGCGTGCTGGTGTTCCTCATGTTCCTCGCGATGCTGGGTCTGGGTTACGCCAGCTACACGCAGCTGAACATCGAGGCCTATCCCGATCCGGTGCCGCCGCTCGTCGACGTGATCACGCAGAATCCCGGGCAATCGGCCGACGAGATCGAGCGCTACATCACCATTCCCCTGGAGGTGCAGCTCGCCGGCATTCCCAACGCCACGGTGGTGCGGACCATCTCGCTGTTCGGCCTGTCCGACGTGAAGGTGCAGTTCAACTACAACTTCACCTACCAGGAAGCCCTGCAGCGGGTGCTCAACCGCCTGTCGCAGCTGCCGCCCCTGCCGGGGGGCGCCCAGCCGCAGATCTCGCCGACCTCCCCCGTGGGCGAGATCATGCGCTACAAGGTGACGGGGCCGGCAGGCTACTCGTCCACGGAGCTGAAGACCCTGCAGGACTGGGTGCTGCAGCGCCGGTTCAAGGCGATTCCGGGCGTGGTCGACGTCACGGCGTTCGGCGGCAAGACCAAGGAATACGAGATCGCCGTCGATCTCAACCGCCTGCAGGCGCAGGGCCTGACCCTGGTCCAGCTCGTCACCGCGCTCAACAATTCGAGCATCAACGTCGGCGGCCAGACCCTCAACGTCGGCGAGCAATCGGCGGTGGTGCGGGGCATCGGCCTCATCCGCGACATGGACGACATCCGCGACACCATGCTGACGCAGGTGGCCGGCGTGCCGGTCCTCGTGCGCGATGTCGCCGACATCCGCGTCTCCAACGCGCCCCGTCTCGGCATCGTCGGCCATGACGGCCAGAACGACATCGTCGAGGGCATCGTGCTCATGAGCCGGGGCGGCAAGAGCCTGCCGACCCTGAAACTGGTGGAAGCCGAGATCGACAAGATCAACGCCAGCGGCCTGCTGCCCCCCGACGTGAAGGTCGAGCGGATCTACGACCGCAGCGGGCTCATCCACACCACCACCCACACGGTGATGCACAACCTCGTCTTCGGCGTGATCCTGGTCTTCGTGGTGCAGTGGGTGTTCCTGGGCAGTTTGCGCAGCGCCATCATCGTGGCGGCGACGATTCCCTTCGCCCTCGGGTTCGCCATCCTCATCCTCGTCCTGCGCGGCGATTCGGCCAACCTCCTGTCGCTGGGCGCCATCGATTTCGGCCTCATCGTCGATGCCACCGTGATCATGGTCGAGAACGTGTTCCGGCACGTGGCCGAACCCGAGCACAGCGAGGGCCAGGAGGCGCCGGGCGGCCTCACCGGGCGGCTCGGCACCATCGCCATCGCGGGCGCGGAGGTGAACCGGGCGATCTTCTTCTCGGCCACCATCATCATCGTCGGCTTCCTGCCGCTCTTCACCCTGACGGGCGTCGAGGGCCACATCTTCGGCCCCATGGCCAAGACCTACGCCTACGCGCTCATCGGCGGCCTGCTCGCCACCTTCACGGTCTCGCCCGCCCTCTCGGCCCTGATCCTGCCGAAACACGTGGAGGAGCGCGACACCCTGGTGGTGCGCCTGCTGCGCTTCGGCCACGTGATCATCCTGCGCTTCGGCCTGCGCAACAAGGTGCTGTCGCTCCTCGTGGTGGCGGCCATGCTCGGGACCTCCGCCATCGCGGCCAGAACCCTCGGCCTCGAATTCCTGCCCAAGCTCGAGGAGGGCAACCTCTACATCCGCGGCACCATGCCGGCCTCGATCTCGCTGGAGGCCGGCAACGCCTACGTCGAGCGCCTGCGCAAGATGGTGTCCGACGTGCCAGAGGTGGTCACCGTCCTGTCCCACCAGGGCCGCCCCGACGACGGCACCGACGCCACCGGCTTCTTCAACGTCGAGATCCTGGCGCCGTTGAAGCCCATCGACCAGTGGCGCGCCGGCCTCGACAAGGAGACCCTGGTGCGCACCCTGTCGAAGCAGCTCGACGAGGCGTTCCCCGGCATCGAGTTCAACTTCTCCCAGTACATCGAGGACAACGTGCAGGAGGCGGCCTCGGGCGTGAAGGGCGAGAACTCCGTCAAGATCTACGGCAGCGACCTCACCGAACTCACCCGCACCGCCGAGGCCGTGAAGGCGTCGCTCGCCAAGATTCCCGGCATCGCCGACCTCTCGGTCTTCGCCTCCCTCGGCCAACCCACGGTGCGCATCGACATCGACCGGCGGAAAGCCGCCCGCTTCGGCCTGACGCCCGGCGACGTGAACACCACCGTCCAGGCGGCCATCGGCGGCCAGACGGCGGGCGACCTCTACGAGTACGGCTCGGACCGGCATTTCCCCATGCGGGTGCGCCTCGCATCCGAGTACCGCAGCAGCCTCGCCACCATCCGCAACATCACCATCGGGGCGCCGAACCCCGCCGGCGGCGTGATCCCCGTGCCGCTCTCCGAGATCGCCACCGTGGAGCTGACCTCGGGCGCGGCGTTCATCTACCGCGAGAACCAGGAGCGCTACATCCCGGTGAAGTTTTCCGTGCGCGGGCGCGATCTCGGCGGCGCCGTGCTGGAGGCCCAGAGCCGGATCGCCCAGGAGGTGCCCCTGCCGGCGGGCTTCCACCTCGAATGGGTCGGCCAGTTCACCAACCTGCAGGACGCCGTGGCGCGCCTCAGTGTCGTGGTGCCCATCACCATCGCGCTCATCGCGCTCCTGCTCTACGTCAACTTCGCCTCCCTCACCGACATGCTGCTGACGCTCAGCGTGATTCCCATGGCGATGATCGGCGGCATCTTCGCCCTGGCCCTGACGCTGACGCCGTTCTCCATCTCGGCGGCCATCGGCTTCATCGCGCTGTTCGGCATCTCGACCATGGAGGGCGTGATCCTGCTCTCCTATTACAACCAGCTCCTCGACGAGGGCTGGGAGCGGGGCGCCGCCGTGTGGCACGCCGCCAACGTCCGCATGCGCCCGGTGATGATGACCTGTGTCGCCGCCTGCGTCGGCCTCCTGCCGGCGGCGGTCTCCACGGGCATCGGCTCGCAGGTGCAGAAGCCCCTGGCGCTGGTGGTGGTGGGCGGCATCATGCTCGCGCCCAACCTCATCCTGGTGATCGTGCCGATCCTCATCGGGCTGTTCTCGCGGCGCAAGCCGGCCCCGGGAATGCGCCCGCCGGAGGCCGCGCACGCGGCGGCCCGGGAGGCGTACGCGTGATGCGCGCGACACAGGGGCGTGAAAGCGTCGATCCCGCACGAACCGTCGCGTTGACTCGCGCGGGTCTGCGTCGCCTCTACGGGCGTCGGACGTCCGGCGGGATCGGCCACATCATGCGACGCACCACGAACGGATCCGGGATGGCGCTCCTGCGTACGGCCCGCGCCGCCGCCCTCGTGGCGGGCCTGGCGACGGTCTTGGCGGCGGGCCTCGGCGGCTGCATGGTCGGCCCGGATTTCGTGCCCCCCGCCGATCCGCCGGTGACCCGTTACACCCGCGAGCCCCTCGGCAACCCGACGGCCACCGACAAGGTGGTGACCCGCCAGGGCGGCTCGGCCGACCAGAACTTCATCGCCGGGGCCGATGTGCCGGGCCAGTGGTGGACCCTGTTCCACTCCAAGGCGCTCAACCACCTCGTGGAGGAGGCGCTCGCCAACAACCCCAACCTCGACGCCGCTCAGGCGGCCCTGCGCATCGCCCAGCAGAACGTCGAGGCCCAGCGCGGCACCCTGTTCCCGCAGGTGGGCTTCAACGGCCTCGGCTCGCGCCAGAAGGTGCCGGGCGGCGAACTCCAGAGCCCGCTCAACGACCAGCGCCAACTGTTCTACAGCCTCTATACCCCGCAGGTGACGGTCTCGTTCACCCCCGACGTGTTCGGCGGCAACCGGCGCCAGATCGAGTCGCTGGAGGCCCAGGCCGAGAACCAGCGCTTCCAGCTCGAGGCCGCCTACCTGTCGCTGACCGCCAACGTGGTGCTGGCGGCGATCCAGGAGGCGTCCCTGCGCGCCCAGATCGACGCGACGAAGCGGGTGATCCAGGCCCAGACCGAGGTGCTGACCCTCTACAACAAGCAGCTTTCCCTCGGGCAGATCGCCGGAGCCGACGTGGTGGTGCAGCAGGCGGCGCTCTCGGTGTCGATGCAGCTGCTGCCGCCGCTGGAAAAGCAGCTCGCGCTCCAGCGCAACCTGCTCACCGCCCTCGTTGGGCGCCTGCCCAGCGAGGAAGTCACCCAGACCTTCACCCTCGCGTCGCTCCGCCTGCCGACCCGGCTGCCCGTCAGCCTGCCCTCGCACCTCGTGCAGCAGCGCCCCGACGTGAAGGCGGCGGAGGCCAACGTGCAGCAGGCGAGCGCGCTCGTGGGGGTCGCCGTCGCCAACCGCCTGCCGCAGTTCAACATCACGGCCAATGGCGGGTCGAGCGCCGTGCGGATCGCGCAGCTCGCGAGTTCGGCGGCGAGCTTCTACGGCATTGTCGGCACCGTGGCCCAGCCGATCTTCGACGCCGGCACCCTGTTCCGCCGCCAGCGCGCCGCGGAGGAGACCCTCGACCAGGCCCAGGCCCAGTACCGCGCCGTGGTCATCGGCGCGTTCCAGAACGTCGCCGACGCCCTACGGGCGCTGCAATCCGACGCCCAAGCGGTGGCGGCCGCCTCCGCCGCCGAGAAGGCGACGAGCCAGAGCCTCGACCTCATCCGCAAGCAGTACACCGCAGGCGCCATCAACAGCACCCAGGTGCTCATCGCCCAACAATCCTACCTGTCGGCCATCGTCACCTCGGCGGGGGCCCGCGCCAACCAGTACGCCGACACCGCGGCCCTGTTCCAGGCGCTCGGCGGCGGCTGGTGGAACCGCAACGACGTCCGGCCGCCCAAGCCGGAACGGGACCCGGCGCCGTTCCTGTAGGGGACGCGCGCCCTGGGCGGAGTTCCACGAAAAAGGGCGCCGGAGACCGGCGCCCTTTTTCGTTTCAGCGAACCGGCGAAACGGTTCGGCGCTCGTCGCCTGTCAGCGCTTGCCTGCGTGGTCGCCGTCGCGCAGCTGGCCGGTGGGCTCCTGGACATGGGCCTCGAGGAACCAGAGTTGCTTGTCGACGCCGCGCGACACCTCGGTGAAGAGATCCGCCGTGCCGGCATCCCCGGCCTCGTCGGTGTCGTCGATGTTCTGGCGCACGGCGTTGGCGTAGACGGCGTAGCGGTCGATCAGCGCCGCGACGTGGTCGGCGATGGCGTAGGCGTCGAGGGGATAGGGGGCGAGCTGCGACGAACCCGCGACGGCCGCCGCCGTGCCCCTGGCGGTCCCGCCGAGCTGGGTGACGCGCTCGGCGACTTTGTCGTTGTAATCGTCGAGCTCGGCACGGAAACCGTCCAGCATCTCGTGGATGCCGATGAACTGCGGACCCTTCAGGTTCCAGTGCGCCTGCTTCACCGCCAGCGCCAAGTCGATGCCGTCGGCCAGACGGGCGTTGAGGGCGTCGGTCGAGACCTGCTTGGCGTTGGACTTCGTGCCGTTCTGGGTCTCGTGGAGCCGCTGGCCCGAGGTGGAATTCGTGTTCGCCATGATCAATCCTTTGCGTTTTGAGGAATGAAATCCCATTCCTCCGCCACGTGATGCACGGCCCGAGGCGATCGCCCCGTGCGTCACGCACATACCTCCATCAAGACGGCGAACGCCTGAGGGTTCCTTGGCCGCGACGCGAAGTGCCCGTGCCGGTCACGGTCGATGGCACGACGCCCCGTCGCGGAGCATCGCGGACCCGGCCTCAACCGTCGATGAGGTGCGGCACGAACCGGGCCCGGTCGGTGGTGATGCGCGACGCGCCCTCGCGCAGGCACAGACCGGCGGGTTCGTCGCCGACGATCCAGCTGCCGACCAAGGCGTGGCGGCCGTCGAAGACCGGGAGTTCGGCGAGCGCCTGGCGCACGTAGCCCTCGCCGCCGTAGGGCCCCTCGTCCCGCTCCAGCAGCACGCCGTCGCGCACGAGGAGGATGTTGGCGCCCTCGCGGGAGTAGAGCGGCTTCTTCACGAACGAAGTGCCGAGGGCCGCCTTGGCGGGGTCGGACTCGAAATAGGCCGGCAGCAGGTTCGGGTGCCCGGGCGCCAAGGCCCAGAGATGGGCGAGGAGCCCCTTGTTCGAGAGCACGGCCTTCCAGGGCGGTTCGAGGAAGCGGGTGGGCGACGCGCCGATGACGGCGCCGAAGGCGTCGGCGAACATCCACTCCCACGGGTAGAGCTTGAACAGGGCGTCGAGGGCCCCGCCCCCGGCCTCGACGAAACGCCCGTCCTCGGCGAGGCCGATGGCCTCGATGGGCACGAAGGGGGCGGTGAGCCCGGCCTGCACCGCGCAATCCTGCAGGTAGGCCACCGTGCCCCGGTCCTCCAACGCGTCGGGAAAACACGTGAACGCCAACCGGCCCGGCAGCCCCATCCCGGCGAGCCGGGCGATGAGGCGCTCGTGCAGCGCGTTGAACTGGTCGGCCCCCGCGGGCAGGCGCCCCGTCGCGAGGCCGTCCTCCAGCCAGAGCCACTGGAACACCGCGCTCTCGTAGAGGGCCGTCGGCGTGTCGGCGTTGTATTCGAGGAGCTTCGCCGGCCCCGTGCCGGCCCCGCCGTAGCGGAAGTCGAGGCGCCCGTAGAGGGACGGGTCGCGCCGCCGGAAGCTGTCCGCGATGGCGTCCCAGGCGTGTTCGGGGATCGCCAGGGAGGCGAGGATCGCCGCGTCCGCCACCGCCCGCTCGGCGAAGGCGAGGCAGAGGGCGTGGAGGTCGCGAGTCGGCGCCTCGAGGTCGTCCTCGATCTCCGCCAGGGTGAAGGCATAGTAGGCGCCCTCGTCCCAGTAGGGCGCGTCGTCGAAGGTATGGAAGGTGAAGCCCGCCCGGGCCGCGTGCGCGCGCCAGTCCGGCCGCTCGGGCAGCGTCACCCGGCGCATCAGCCGCCCCCGAACCCGCCCGAGCGGCTGCCCGAGGCGGAGGAGAACGCCCGCCCGGTCGCGCCGAAGCCGCCGGATGTCACCGTGCGGGGTGACGATGGCGTCGCGCGCGCCACCCGCGACGCCACATGGGTCGCCCCGCCGCCGCGGGCGGCGAAAACCCGTCCGCCCGCGCCGGTGCAGTAGCCCCCGCCCCCACCCGTCGCCTCGTCCGCGTGCCGGTAGAGGGGCTGGGGCGGCAGGGCCTGCTCCACCGTGCGGCCGAGGAGGTAGGCCGCCATCACGGGCACGAAGAACCCGGCCGCGTCCGCCACGACGGTCTCACCCGCGACGCAGCCGTCCGGGCCGTGATGCCCCCGGCACTCGTCCAGGGTGCGGTAGCGCGGCGCGCTCGACGCGTAGGCGGCCAGAGCCGCCGCGTGGTCGGTCGTGCAGGCCTCGGCGCTGCGCAGGCCCTGCGCGGCGCAGGCGGCGGGGTTCTCGTACACGAGGGCGTCCTCCTCCTTCTGGGAGGGATCGAGCCCGGCCAGCACCAGGGCGGCGGTGCCCGCCCCGGCGACGAGGACGAGGGAGATGGCGACGGAGCGCTTGCGGCGGCGCGCCTCGGCGGCGGCGTCCGGTGTCCCCGGGGGCGGCGCCACCATCTCAGGCGGTCATCGAGGCGGCGTTGACGATGCCGCCCGCGAAGGACGCGGCACCGAGGAGCGTCGCGGCGGCCATGCTGCCCGCCTCGATGCGCCGGGAGAGGTCGGGCACGGCGAGGCGCACGAGCCAGTAGATCGCGATCTGCACCACGAGGGCGACGAGGCCCCAGACGATGCAGTCGAGGAGGGATTGCGCGTTGTAGATCGCCACCGAGAGCGGCAGGGCGAAGCCGACGAGGCTGAAGCCGAGGGCCACCGCCGCCGCCGCCACGTCCTGGCGGATCAGCGCGACCTCGTTGTGGGCGGTGGCGAGGGTGTAGACGAGGAGATACGTCCCGATGAGCCCCCCGGCGGTGGCGAGGTAGAGCAGGAAGGCGGGCAGCCCCGAGATCGAGGTCACGCCGGCATCCCCGAGCCGGGGCGCGGCGCTGCCGTAGGCGATTCGTCCATGGCACCGTCTCCCGTCTTAGCCCGTCCCCACGGCGTACCATGCGGCCCCGCGCGATCACAACCGCGTGACGGCGTCCTCAACCGGCCTTCGCGTCGGCGAGCGCGTTCATCGGGGCCAGCCGAAGTAACGCGTGGCGGCGCCTCCGCCTTCCGCCAGCGGCCGCGTCAGCCGGCCGTGCCGGTCGATCAGCCCCCAACGGCCCCCGACCATGGCGGACGGCTGTCGCCCATCCGAGCGGCAGCCTTGGCAGACCAGGGCCTCCCCGCGGGCGTTGAACGGGAACGACCAGTCGAAATCCGTGGTCAGGACCCGGCGCAGGCGCCGGTCGTGGAACGCGACCTTGCCGGCGTGACGCGCGCGCACCAACCCCTGCGCGAAGGGGTCCGGCCCGTTGTCGAGGGGGAACACCGCCAGCGCCAGCCCGTCGCGGCGCGCCCAGAGCCAGCCGATTTCGTCGACGACGATCTCCGTCACCCCGCCCCGGAACGGCATGCGCGCGAGGCGGGCGGGATCGATGCGGACGAAGTCCCCCGCGCGGCGGGCGCAGTGCTCCGTGCGGGCGAAATCCGCGTGGACGTCGCGGCAGGCGAGCGGGTAGGCGCCCCCGTCGCGCGCCCGCACGGCCTGCGGCGCGAGGCCGGCCGCGAGCCCCAGGAGGGCGAGCGCGGCGAGCGCTCGTCCCCGTACCGCCCGGCTCACCGGAGGCCCCAGCGCCCGACCGGGCCGGGCGCCCGTGGCGTCGTTGACACACACACGCCAGCCGCTGCCGTAGGCGACCTCGCGGACGTCCCAGACGAGGCCGGTGTCCGTCCGGGTCGGCACGGCCGTGCCGGTGGTGGCGAGGCCCGTTCCCGCCGCGGCGCGCGCCGCGATTGCCGCCGCCCGCTCGGGCGTGAGGCGGCCCGTCACGGGTGCTTGCGCGCCGGATCGGGAGAACAGGCGGTCCAGGATCACCAGCACGGCTCGGGCTCCTCGCATCGACGGGCGAGCATGGGCGTCCGGCCCCGGGATGTCACCCGCCCCGGCGCCGGTTGCGGGGCGGGCGTCCGTCGGTCACACATCCCGGACCGTATCAGGCGGGAAGAACCGCATGGGAGGAACCCGGATGTCCCTGACGCTCGACCACTCCTCCGTGGAGGAACTCAACCTGGCCCTGCGCCTGTATCGGCGCCTGCTGGTCCGCCTGCTCCTGATCCTCGTCCTGGGCTTTGCCGGGGTGATCGGTCTGGCCAAGCTCAGCACGATCCTGTCGCCGCCCTACGGCGTCTATCTCCTCGGGCAGGGCCTGGAGACCTGGGGGCTGCTCGGCCTCCTCGCCCTGCTGTTCGCGGAATTCTGGTGGGAGGGCCGCCAGATCGGCAAGGCCCTGAACCATCCGGGCCTGCTGGATTCCCCTGTCGCCGGGCTGCTGAGCGGCCTCGCGGTGATCGGTGAGCGCGCCGCCGCCATCGGGATGGAGCCCGGCTTCTTCCACGGCCCCCTGCGGCCGATCCGCCAGCGCTGACGGGTCCTTGGCGCTCAGCGCGCCGGCCCCTCGCGGGCGACCAGACTGTCGCGGTGGACCGCGAGGCTCGCTCCGGCGCTCGCGAGGGTGACGGCGAAGCCGAGGGCGGGCAGCGTCCAATCCTCCACCCGCCACAGGGCCGCCGCGAGGCCCGCGCCGGCGCCGAGGCAGGCCAGGGCCAGGGCGGCCCGCCAGCACCGCACCGCACGCGGCTCGAACCGCACCAGGCCGTTCGCCCACCAGACCAGGGGCAGCATCGACAGCCAATAGAGGGGTTGGGCCCGGGCGGCGCCGTGCGGTCCCGGCACGAGGCAGGCGGTGACCGAGACGGTGGCGGCGAGGCCCGCCACGACGGCGAGCCCGGCCGCCACGTTCGAGGGACGGTCCTTGCGCAGGCGCTGCCAGTAGGCCGGGTCGCGGCGGATCAGGGGGCTTCCTCCCGGGCCGGCGCCGGACGCTTCCAGGCCGCGAGGCGGGCCAGGACGTAGGCCGGCACGCGGTCGGCCACGGCCAGATTCTCCGGGCGCAGGGAGAAATCGTAGGTGAGGCCGTCGCGGTGGACGAGGTAGGTGCAGGTGGAGACCTCGCGCTTGTCCGAAGTGTCCGAGGCGAGGCAGCCGGGCGGGGCCTGGTCGGCCGGCCGCGCCGCGTGCCGGGACGGGAGGCGGTAGAAGCGCCGGTGGTCGACGCCCTCGGAATGGACGAGGCGCTCGCCGCCGGACGGGTCGGGCCGCCACGGCGCGCCCTCGGCGAGCCGCGCATCGAAAATGCCCCATTGCCGGGCGTGGAGGGGTGCGAAGCGGCGCCCGTCCGGGTCGCCGACGACGTGGACCACGAGGTCGGTGGCGAACGGGCCGGCATGGCCGTGGCTGAGGGGGCTGTAGCCGGGGAGGCCCGCCGCGACCTCGGCGGCGGGCAGCATCAGCCAGAGCGAATCCGCCGGTTCCCGGCCGAGCCCCGGGAGCGCGTCGAGCCAGGGCAGGCGGAAATTTCGGGAAAACTCGTAGGTGTGCGGCACGGCGTACGCGGTCCCGGCGAGGCGGTACCGCGTGATGCCGAACCGGCCCTCCGCCGCGAAGGCCGCGAGCACGAGGGGCAGGCCGAGGAGCGCGACGAGGCGCGCGACGCGACGCGAGGGACGCATGCGGGACGTTCCTATTCCGTGAGTCTGCCTATTCCGTGAGTCCGCCTATTCCGTGGGTCCGCCTATTCCGTAGGTCCGCCTGTTCTGTGGGCCCGGCGCGGAGCCCGGCCGCTTCCGCCGCGAGGTTGGCGCGGGCGGCGGCCTCCAAGCGGTCGTGGAAGAGGTCGGTCTGGTAGAGACGCGGCCGGGCGAGGAAGCGGTCGAGGACCTGGGCGCGCCCGAGCCGCCACGCCGCCTCGGGAACGGCGGCGTATTCCCGGCGGATCGCCGCCGCGTAGGCCGCGTAGACGGCGCGCGGCGCACCGAGCACGGCGAGATCGAGGTCGAGGAGGAGCCGTGTCGCCGGGTCCGCGCTTGGGCCGTGCGCCGCCGTCGCGTGGATCATCGCGATCGCGGCCCGGACGCGCGCATCCCCGGCGGCCGCCCCCGCCTCGGCACGCAGAAGGTCGGCGCTGCGGGCCTCGTTGTCGGCGCGGGGGGTGTCGTAGACGGCGTCGTGGAAGGCGATGGCGAGATCGACGGCGTCGCCGTCGACGCCCGCGAAATCGGGATGTGCCCGCACGGAATCGTGCCCCGCGAGCAGCGCCGCGACGTGGGGCCAGCCGTGATAGTGCCGGTCCGCCGCGCCGTAGCCCGCGTCGAGGGCCCGCCACGCCGCCGCGCCGGGCGTGCCGACGGTCCGCGCCCACAGGGCATCGAACCGCGCGCGAAGGGACGCGTCCGTGGCTTCCATCCTGCCGGCCTCAGTTCACGCGGTGGCAGGTCGAGGTGGTCTCGGCAGCCCCGCGCATCCCGCCCGCCGGCCGCACCTCGCAGACCACGTACTTGCCGCCCCGCTCGAGGGTGAAGCTCGGACCGGAGGCGGAGACGATGCGGTGGCCGCCGTTGAGGAGCGCGCTCATGGGCTCCTCAACCGGCACCCAGGTCGTGGCCGGGCGCGGCGGCACGGCGGGGGCCTGGGCGACGGCCGGGCCGGCCACGAGGATCAGCGGGAGGAGGGTGTGGGACAGCGTTCGGCGCATGGGATCGTCCTGGGGTCGGGGGCGGGCCTTCGGCCCGTTCGGGCGGCGAGGGGATCAGGGCGTCACCACGGCGAGGTCGGCCGCAGGCAGCCAGCCGATGACCGGGGCCTTCTCGCCCCGGTAGCGCACGCGCACCCAGGCGTCCCGCCGCTCCAGCACCGCGACGGGATCGAGCCGGACGAGGTAGGGCGCCCGGGCCGGAGCCGGGCCGGGTTCCGGCCGGAAGGCCGTGCGCTCGGCCGTCACGAGGCCGACGCCGATCCATCCGTCCGGGGCCGACGCCGCACGCCGCGAGAGCGCGTAGGGGGTCCCCACCATGGTGCCCGTGGTCATCGAACACCCGCCGTGATCCTCCGCGAGGGTCAGGGCGGCGCCGTCCGGGGTGAAGGCGAGGTCCCCCGGGATGCGCTCCGGCTCGTCGGGAAACCACGTCTCGACCTTGGCCCGGTCGCCCGCGAGGGTCCCGCGCAGGAGGAACACGCAGGCGAATTGCGGGCTCCCGGCTTCGGCCGCCCCCCGCTGCTCGGCGAAGACCCCCGCCACCGCATTGCCGGAGACCGCCAGGGTCAGGCTGTCGTAGGTGCCGGACCGGGCGGCCGGCTCGGCCGCCGCCGCGCCGCAGGCGGCGAGCAGGGCGGCGAGGCCCAGGGCGGTGCCACGCACCGTCAGAGGCCCTTCTCCAGCAGCTTCACCACGGCCTCGACCCGGTCCTTCGAGTCGGCGACGTTGGTGAACGGCCGCCAGTTCACGTCGAGGACCCCGCCGTCGAACGTGAGGCGCTTGGCGTAGTTCGAGGCGGGCGCGGTGTTCTCGTCGAAGCGGACGCGGATGGTCTTGAGCTTCGCGGCCAGGGCGTCGCGGCCCATCTTGTCCTTGGCCACCTCCTTCAGCCCGGCGGCGAGGGGCTCGAAGATCGTCTTCTCGAAATAGTCCGGGTCGGAATAGTACTTGGCGTCGCCCGGGAGCGTGAGGTCGTCCCACGCCACCTCCACCGGCACGGCGAAGCCCGCCGCCTCCTGGATCGCCTTTTCCTGCGCGGGGTAGCGGTCCTGGCGATAGGCCGCGATCGCTCGGCGCTCGGCGAGGCCGATGGTCGGCTCGGCCATGGCCGAGGGGGCGGACAGGACCGACAGGGCGAGCGCGGCGGCGAGGGCGTGGCGGCGTGAGATCATGCGGTGGTTCCTCGGTAGGACGGCCCCGGATGCGGGCTTGGCGTGACGGTTCGATGACGGGGCGGGCACGCTGTCAAAGTGAGAGCCGCCCTCACGGGGAGATCGCCTTCACGGTGTCGGGGCGCAGCGCACCGGGCCGCCGGCCTCGACGGTGGGCGGGGCGGTCCCCGTGAGGCGTACGGGAAACGAGACGATGCTGGGCGTGTCCTTCGGGGCCTTTCCGGCCCGATAGCTCCCGGCGCAGGCCTTCACGGGTGCCGGCAGGGCCGCGACGGCGGGTGGAAGCGGCCCGTCGCGGGCGATCCGCGCCCAGCACCCGGCGCCGTGCTTCGGGATCGAGCAGGCCCCCTGCACGCCGCGGAGGAACCCGAGCCGCAGGGTCCCGTCCGCGACCGCGAAGGTGTCGATGCCGGCCTCGGCGGTCGTGTCCCGGATCAGGGTGCGGCCCGTGCCCGCGTCGAGCACCGCGAACGGGACGGTGCCGTTGGTGCTCGCTTGCTCGAAGACGAGGAACCCGCCCGTGCGGCCGAGGAAGCGCTGGCCGGCGGTCGCCAGGATGCGCGCACCCGGCCCCGGCGCGGCGGCGCAGGCGGGGGCGGCGCCGTTCACGAGCGGCACGAGGCTCGCGTCCTCGGGGTCCGGCGTGTCGGTGTCGCTCTCGCGCACCATGAGATCGCGGTAGGTGGTGCAGGTGATCTGCTTGCCCTCTCCCGACATCTTGCCCTCTCCAGACGTCGCGGTCTCGGTCTTCGCGGGCGGCTCGAACCGCGCCGCCTCCCATCCCGCCGCCACTGACGGGGCGGGGAGGCACGCTGCGAGGAGCGCTAAGCGGGCGGCGGAGCGGGTGGCGGGGAGAAGGCTGCGTCTCATGCGGGTTCCCTGTATACGGCGCGGGAGCCCCGAGGAAAGGCAGGATGGAGTGCCATGCGGACCGTTCTCGCCAAGGTCGCCAAGGGTTTTGCCGGGCCGCTCGCCACGCTCCTCGCCGCGCCGCTCCTCGGACCGCTCGCCGTCCGGGCCGAGCCCGCTCTGCCGGGCGACGTGACGGCGTACGTGACGCGGCTGCGGGACTGCAACCATTGGGGCGGGGAGGAGGCCACGGACGCGGCGCGCGGCCGGGCCATCGCGGCGGCCGTGAAGCGTCTGCGCTGCGACGCCGCCGAGGCGGACGGGCGGACCCTGCGACGGCGCCACCGGGGCGACCCCGCCGTCCTGAAGGCCCTCGACGGCGCGCGCGATGCGGACGGTTGAGCGGGGGCCCGACGTCGGCGATCCGGTCCGCCGCCGCGTCCTGCGCCTGCTGCACGTTCCGCTCCTCGGGCTGCTGCTGGCACTCGGCCTCGCCCCGGTCTTCCTGCTGTTTCCCCTCCTGCCCGCGGAGCCCGGAACCGATCCGACCCTGCGGCCCGTCGAACTCTGGCTCGGCACGGCCCTCGTCGGCGGCCTCGTCGGCACCGTGGAGGGCGCGGCGCGGCCCCTCTACCGGGCGGCCGGCCTCGTCCTCGCCGTCGGCCTGCTCTCGATCCCGGTCCTGCGCGTCCTCCTCTGGACCGACCTTCCGGTCCCGCACGGGCTCGCGCGCTGGCTCGGCCTCGACGGGGAAGCCGCCCTCGACGCCCACGTGTACGAGATCTGGCTCGCTGCGTGGCTTTCGGCCTGGGTTTTGGCTTGGGTTTTGGCTTGGCTCGGCCTCGCGCTCCTGGGCCGGCACCTCCCGGCGCGACGCGCCCGCATCGGCCGGGCCGCCGTTCGATGACGGCGCCGGTCGGGGATTCTGGTCCGGGATTGTCGGCGATGATCGTCCCGCCATGATTGCCCCTCGGTCCGACGGGACGCGAAGGGCGGCCCTCGTCGTCGGCGGCTGCGGTGTCGTCGTGTTCGGCTGGGCCCTCGTCGCCTACGCGCCGGTCCCGGGGATCGCCGCGGCCGTCGTCGCGGTGCCGGCGTTCGCCCGCGCGGCGACGCACCGGGTCGCGGTCTTCCTCGCCCTGGCGGCCGTCGGCGGCGGCATGACCTGGGCGGCGTTCGGAACGACGACGGGCTACTTCGTCCTGAACCGATCGCGGCTCGACGCCGTGGTGGCCGAGATCGCGGCCATGCCCACCCTGGTGTCCTTCGAACGCGGGCGGGACGATCCCCCGGCGGCGGAGCGAACGGCGTGGTGGGAGAGCACCCGCCTCGTCAACGGCCGGCGCGTCACCCCGTACCGTCCGCAAGGCGCGCGCGACACGGACAGCCTGCGGGAGATCGACGTCCTGCGGGACCTCGGGGTTCCCTACGCCCGCTACCGCGCCCTCTGCGGCGCCCTCGAACGCCTCGGGCTCGCGGGGTTCACCCGCGGTCCCGGCGGCGAGATCGCCCTGGACGAACCGATCCCGGGAGGCACGCCCTGGGGCACGTCGTTCGTGTACCGGCCGGACGATGCGTTTCCGGCCGGCTCCGGGGCCGAGAGCGACCGCCGCCTCGCGCCGAACTGGTTCTTCGTGACGCGGGGCTGAGATTCACCGGACGACGCCGCCGGATTCCTGGAAGCCGGATTTCTGGAAGCCGGATTTCTGGAAGCCGGATTCCTGGAAGGAAGAGCGGGCGCGCGGAGCCTCCGCCGTGGTGATGGTGCCGGTCCCGAGCAGGGCCGCGAACACGAGCATCGGCACGGCCCAGACCTGCATCGGCACCCCCCAGAAGGCGTGGTCGCGCCCGGCCGGCCCGAAGGTCGTGCCGCGGTTCCAGCGCAGGCCGAGGCCGAGGACGGCGAGCGCCGCGAGACTCATGGAGAGGCAGACCGCCCGGTCCACTTCCGGCCCGTCGACCTGCCGCAGGACGATCAGGGGCAGGAACATCGCCAGCGCCACGAAGAAGACGACCCAGTAGCCCCGCCCGGTCCAGAACACGATCATGCGGCGCCCCCCTCGCGCGGTGTGTGGAGCGATCCGTCCCGCCGAAGCCGCGATCGCATCAGCCCATGGCCCCCGCGCCGGCCCGCCGGTTGCGCACCATCGCGGCGAGGGCCGCGACGATGATGGCCGCCAGCGCTCCCGCAATGACCAGAAGCGTGACGGTGCGGTTCCACAGGCGGTCGAGGGCGAGATCGGTGGTGACGAGGTCGGGCCGGGCCGGATCGGCCATCACCCGGACGCTGTAATCGCCCGCATGCACGCCCGTGAACACGGTGTTGATCCGGCGGACCACCGGGCCCGACGGGGTGGGCAGGGTGAGGGTCATGTCGCAGAGGTGGAGCACGATCTTGGTGCTGCACTTGCCGTCGCTCACCCGCGCGGCGGCGACGGGATGCGCCGTGTCGCGGATCTGCCAATCCGTCACCACCGGCGGGGCCGTGTAGACGGCGCAGGCGACGAGGAGGGCACCCAGCGCCACGAGGCCGAACAGGGTCCAGAAGATGTTGCCCCAGCCCTGGCGGGGCGGCGGCAGGCGCAAGGATTCGGTACGCGAGGGCTCGGGGCGGTTGGCGGCGGTGTTCATGGTCGGAACCTCACGGGATCACGGGGGTCTGGGAGGATTCGGAAGCCGCCGCGGTCTCGGCCAGGACACGGCGCGCCTGCGCCGCAGTCTCGGCCAGGACACGGCGCGCCTGCGCCGCCTGCCGGTAGCGGCCGATGAGGTCGGCGAAGTCCTGTACCGACATCCGGTACGGCAGGCCGGCCGTGACGGTGACGATGCCGCGCCCTGCGTCGAGCTTCACCTTGCGGCCGCCCGGCACCGCCTGCGGGAACGGCGCCTCCGGCGGCAGCAGCAGGCGGGTGACGACGCCGTTCTGCCGGGTCGTCATGTCGAGGTCGGCGATGCTGTCCCAGAGGATCGGTCGGTCGAGGCCGGGCACCGCCAGGGCCTCGGGGGTCAGGATCATCGTCGTGCGCTCGCCCCGCCACAGCCGAAATCCGCCGAAGCCGCCCAGGACCGCCCCGCACGCCAGCGCTACCCCCACCACGGCCCCCGCCTGGCTGGCGGACAGGCCGGGCAGGCCGGCGGCGAGCCACAGGAGGGCGACCCCGATGAAGAAGCCGCCCGCCACCAGGAGGGCGATGGCCCCCGGGCGGGTGCTTTCGCGCAGCTCCCGCGCCTCGGTGCCGATCTCCGCCGCCGTCGCTTCGAGATGAGCGCGGAAGGCCGCATCGTGGGCCCGCACCGCGTCGAGGAAATCGTGCGTCGCCGCGCGGCAGAGGCCGGCGGGATCGGCGAAGTAGGCCGCGAGCTGGCCGAGCGCGTGCGGGGGCGGAACGGCGGCGGCGGCGGCCAGGAGTTCGGCGTCGAGGGTCCGGCCGAGGGCCGCCACGCGCTCGCGGGTCGGCGGATGGGTGTCGGTGGGGTGGGCCTGCTCCGCCTCGAGATGCGTCGCCGGATCGTCGAGGCCGCGCGCGATGGCGTGGTCGAGGCTCGCCGCCACGAGGTCGGCCGGGGCGGACCCGGGCGCCTCGGCGGCGGCGTCCAAGGTCTCGGCGATGCGGGGGGCCACCGCCCCCGTGCGCAGGAGCGCCCGCGCGGCGGCGTCCACGGAGGCCGGGCCGGCGCCCGCCGCATCGGCCGCGAACTCGCGGGTCCGGCTCCAGTGGCGCACGGCGAGGTGGAAGTTCTCCATGACGAAGACGCCGAGGCGCAAGGACGGGCCGAGGAGCCCGAAGGACCCGGCATGCCCCTCCGCCACCGCGTCGAGGGAGCGGCCGACGCCGGCATAGATCGGCAGGAAGCGCTGGCTGTAGACGGTGTCGCCCCCGGCGTAGTGGGCGAGTTCGTGACCGATGATCGCCGCCACCTCGTCGCCCCGCAGCAGGGCGAGGTAGGGCAGCGGCAGGTAGAGGATCCGGCCCGTCAGCGACGCGCCGCCGGGCTCGACCACGGCCGGGCCGGCGCTGACGAAGAAGCCCCCCGTGAGACCGACCACCACGGCCTCGGGCTTCAACGCCCCGAGCCGGTCGGCCAGCCCCTCGGTGAGCCGCCACAGGCCGGGCGCCTCGGCGGGCGAGACGACCCGGCCGAAGATCGACAGGGGGTCGGGCTCGAAGGCGGACAGCGCCCGGCGCAGGCCCAGAACCGTGGCGCCCGCCGCGATCAGGACCGCCCCGACGGCGACGGCGGCCAGGAACAGCATCTTGATCTCGCCGCCGCCCAGCCCGGGCCGCGCCAGCAGCCCGGCCTCGAAGACCACGGCGGCGACGAAGCCCGCCGTGGTGAGGAGCACCTGGAGGGCGAGCACCGGCGGCAGCAGGCGGCGCATCCACGAGAAGCCGGCCACCAGCGCGTCGCGCGAGGCCCGCCCCAGTCGCCCGAGGGCGGCGCCGGCCAGGAGCACGAGGACCGACAGGAGGGCGGCGCCCCCCCCGGCCGCGACGACCACGGGCGGGAGCAGGCGGCGCCAGTCCATGATCGTCGTCAGGGTCGCGGCCTCGTCCCGGGCCGCCCGAGCCTGAACCAGGGCGAGGGGACCGCCGTAACCCTTGCCGTTGCGGCGGAACTGCATCCGGAAATCGGGGCGCCCGTCCGGCGGCGCCCGCGCCTCCAGATCCGCGACGATCCGGGTCAGGTGCTCCCGCTCGGCGGCGAGATCGGCCCAATCGGCGCCGGCCCGCTCCTGCTCCCACAGGCCGAGGAGCAGGATGCCCAGGGGCAGCAGGACGGTCGCCGCCACGAGGCGGGCGAGGGCATTCAGGCGCGACGGCGCGCGCGGGGTCTTCGTATCGGAGATGCTGGCCTCCTCAGGTCATCGGCCCGAAAGGTGGACACCGGTTTCTCGGGGATGCCGGTGCCCGCACGCGGCTCCGGCCCATCGCCGGGCCGCTGCCGATCGCCGTCGGGCGTTCGCTTCGAAAGGGGGAGCCCCCCGACGGGACGCGACGCGATCAGAACTTGTTCGCCGCCGGCACGTCCGCCGGGATCGGCAGGTGGGTTTCGTGCTTGGCGCAGGGAATCCGGTCGACCCGGCGGGTCTCGCCCTTGATGAGTTCCATGGCTCCGGTCTTGCGGTCGATGTTGAAGTACCCCCCGGGGTTCTTCAGCTTGATGATGTCGCTGGATTCGGCGGCGACGGCCTGCGGCTTCGAATCGAGCGCACCGTTCGCCTTCATCAGCGCCCAGCGCCGGGCGGGAAGATCGATGCTGAAGTAGATCGTCTTGCCACCGGTGTTGACGCAGGCCAGCGTGAACGGCTGCGCCGTCTCCTGCGCACGTGCAGGTTGCTGCGCGAGCGCGGCGCACACGCCGAAGGGGAGTAGAAAACGGCGCGCGTGTTCGTGCCTGTTTCCCCGCATTCGCCCCGCTCCCCCTGACTGCGCCGGCATGATCGCGGCGTTCGGTCATAAGCACGCGGACCGCGATCGGCAAATCCATCGCCCGTGCGCGACGGCCCTGCCTCGCGAGGCGGATCAGGAGACCATGCGTGATTTTGCCCGCCGGCCGTCGCGGATCCGCACGTCACTTTGGAGCTTATCCAAGGTGATCGTGTTTCCCCTCGGCACCCCGTCCGGCGCGCCGGACCTCGCCCGGCCGTTCGCCGGCGACGGGGCGGCGCCGCAACGGGACCAGTTGGAGCCCTCGAAGTGAATCGGAGAGACTTGATGGTGGGAGCATCCGCCACGGCGGCCCTGGCGGCCGTGCCCGCAGCGGGCGCCGCGCCGACGGCCGACAGGCCGGCCGGAACCGACAAGCCCGTCCTGGCGAAGGTGTCGCTGACGGTGAACGGCCAGCGCCGGGACCTCGAACTCGACACCCGCACCTCGCTCCTCGACGCGGCGCGCGAGCACCTGCACCTCNCTGGCGAAGGTGTCGCTGACGGTGAACGGCCAGCGCCGGGACCTCGAACTCGACACCCGCACCTCGCTCCTCGACGCGGCGCGCGAGCACCTGCACCTCACGGGCTCGAAGAAGGGCTGCGACCACGGCCAGTGCGGCGCCTGTACGATGATCGTCGACGGACGGCGCATCAACGCCTGCCTCACCCTCGCGGTGATGCACCAGGGCGCGGAGATCGTCACCATCGAGGGGCTGGGCCAGCCGGACGCCCTGCACCCGATGCAGGCCGCCTTCATCAAGCACGACGGCTTCCAGTGCGGCTACTGCACGCCGGGCCAGATCTGCTCGGGCGTCGCCGTGCTCGCCGAGATCAAGGCCGGCATCCCGAGTCACGCCACCGCCGATCTCAACGCGCCGATGCAGGTCACGGACGCCGAGATCCGCGAGCGCATGAGCGGCAACATCTGCCGCTGCGGCGCCTATTCCAACATCGTCGAGGCGATGACCGAAGTCGCGGGGAAGCAGGCATGAAGTCCTTCACGTACGAGCGCCCGACCTCGGCCGCCGAGGCGGCGGCCGCCGTCGCCCGCACCCCGAACGCCAAGTTCATCGCCGGCGGCACCAACCTCCTCGACCTGATGAAGCTGCAGATCGAGACCCCGACGCACCTCGTCGACGTGAACGGSCTCGGCCTCGACACCATCGCGGCGACCCCGGAGGGCGGCCTGCGGGTCGGCGCCCTGGTGCGCAACACCGATCTCGCCGCCGACGCGCGSGTSCGCAAGGATTACGCGGTGCTGTCGCGCGCGCTGCTGGCCGGCGCTTCGGGCCAGCTGCGCAACAAGGCCACCACGGCCGGCAACCTGCTCCAGCGCACCCGCTGCCCGTACTTCTACGACACGGCGCAGGCCTGCAACAAACGGGCCCCCGGTTCGGGCTGCTCGGCCCTCGACGGGGTCTCGCGCCAGCTCGCGGTGATCGGCGCCAGCGAGGCCTGCATCGCCACCCATCCGGGCGACATGGCGGTGGCCATGCGGGTCCTCGACGCCACCGTGGAGACCGTTGACGCGAAAGGGGCATCGCGAAACATCCCCATCGCCGAGTTCCACCGCCTGCCGGGCGACCGGCCCGAGGTCGACACCACGCTGGCCCCCGGTGAACTCATCACGGCGGTGACGCTGCCGAAACCCCTCGGCGGCACGCACATCTACCGCAAGGTCCGCGACCGGGCCTCCTACGCCTACGCCCTCGTCTCGGTGGCCGCCGTGGTGCAGCCGGACGGCACCGGCCGGGCGGCCTTCGGCGGCGTCGCGCACAAGCCGTGGCGGGTCGAAGCCGCGNCTCGGCCCTCGACGGGGTCTCGCGCCAGCTCGCGGTGATCGGCGCCAGCGAGGCCTGCATCGCCACCCATCCGGGCGACATGGCGGTGGCCATGCGGGTGCTCGACGCCACCGTCGAGACCGTCGACGCGAAAGGGGCATCGCGAAACATCCCCATCGCCGAGTTCCACCGCCTGCCGGGCGACCGGCCCGAGATCGACACCACGCTGGCCCCCGGCGAACTCATCACGGCGGTGACGCTGCCGAAACCGCTCGGCGGCACGCACATCTACCGCAAGGTCCGCGACCGGGCCTCCTACGCCTACGCCCTCGTCTCGGTGGCCGCCGTGGTGCAGCCGGACGGCACCGGCCGGGCGGCCTTCGGCGGCGTCGCGCACAAGCCGTGGCGGGTCGAAGCCGCGGAAGGCGCGATGGCGCAGGGTGCCAAGGCGGTGACCGCGCGGGCCTTCGCCGGGGCCAAGCCCACCCATGACAACGCCTACAAGCTGAAGCTCGCCGAGCGCACGCTCGGCGCGGTGCTCACCGAAGCGAGGGCTTAGAGMCATGAAGTTCGACACCCCYGCCGGCCAGAACCCCATCGACCAGCTCAAGGTCGTCGGAAAGGCCACCGACCGGATCGACGGCAAGTACAAGACCACCGGCACCGCCCCCTACGCCTANCCTGACGCTGAGTCAGGTCACGACGCGGCCGGATGTGGTGAAGACCCAGTTCGATCCGGTGGGTTCGACACCCCCGCCGGCCAGAACCCCATCGACCAGCTCAAGGTCGTCGGAAAGGCCACCGACCGGATCGACGGCAAGTACAAGACCACCGGCACCGCCCCCTACGCCTACGACTGGCACGATCCGCAGGCGAAGCTCGCCTACGGGGTCGTCGTCGGCGCCACCATCGCCAAGGGCCGGATCGCGTCGATGGATCTGAGCGCCGCCAAGGCTGCTCCGGGCGTCGTCGCCATCGTCACCGCCGAGACGGCGGGCAAGCTCGGCAAGGGCAAGCTGAACACGGCGAACCTTCTCGGCGGTCCGCAGATTCAGCATTACCATCAGGCGGTCGCCGTGGTGGTCGCCGAGACCTTCGAGCAGGCCCGCGCCGCCGCGGCCCTGGTCAAGGTCCGGTATTCCACCTCGAAAGGAGCCTTCGATCTGGCCGTGGCGAAGGCCGGGGCGACAGATCCGGGCGATGTCCAAGGCAGTCCATCCGCCACCGCCGTGGGCGATTTCACGGGCGCGTTCGCGGCCGCGCCGGTGAAGCTCGACGAGCGCTACGCCACGCCCGACCATGCCCACGCGATGATGGAGCCCTGCGCATCCGTCGCGTCCTGGGATGGCGACAAGGTCACGGTCTGGACGTCGAACCAGATGATCGACTGGGGCGTGCGCGATCTGGCGCTGACCCTGGGCGTTCCCAAGGAGAACGTGCGCCTCGTGTCGCCCTTCATCGGCGGCGGCTTCGGCGGCAAGCTGTTCCTGCGGTCCGAGGCGCTGCTCGCGGCGCTCGGAGCCCGCGCGGCGGGACGGGCGGTGAAGGTCGCTCTGACGCGTCCGCAGATGTTCAACAACACGACGCATCGGCCGGCGACCCTCCAGCGCATCCGCATCGGTGCGACCCAGGACGGCAGGATCACGGCCATCGGTCATGAAAGCTGGTCGGGCGATCTGCCGGAAGGCGGTCCCGAGGCGGCGGTCCTGCAGACCCGCCTGCTCTACGCGGCACCGAACCGGATGACCGCCCTGCGCCTCGCCGTGCTCGATCTTCCCGAGGGCAATGCCATGCGCGCGCCAGGCGAGGCTCCCGGCCTGATGGCCCTCGAGGTCGCCATGGACGAGATGGCGGAGAAGCTCGGGCTCGACCCCATCCGGTTCCGTGAGATCAACGACACCCAGGTCGATCCGGAGAAGCCGTCGCGTGCGTTCTCGCAGCGCAGCCTCGTCGAATGCCTGCGCCAGGGCGCAGAGCGCTTCGGCTGGGACAAGCGGGGCAAGCCGGGGCAAGTCCGCGACGGGCGATGGCTGGTCGGAATGGGCGTGGCCGCGGCCTTCCGCAACAACATGGTGCTGAAATCGGCCGCCCGCGTCCGGCTCGATTCGAAGGGCATGGTCACGGTCGAGACCGACATGACCGACATCGGCACCGGCAGCTACACCATCATCGCCCAGACGGCCGCCGAGATGATGGGGGTCAGCCTCGACAAGGTGATCGTCCGGCTCGGCGACTCCACCTTCCCGGTGTCCGCCGGTTCGGGCGGGCAGTTCGGCGCCAACTCCTCGACCGCCGGCGTCTACGCGGCCTGCGTGAAGCTCCGCGAGGCGGTGGCGGGCAAGCTCGGGGTCAATTCGGCCGACGCCGTGTTCGCGGACGGGCAGGTCCGTTCTGGCAACCGCGCCGTCCCACTCGCCGAGGCGGCGACCGCGGGAGATCTCGTCGCCGAGGACGCCATCGAGTTCGGCGATTTCGGCAAGACCCACCAGCAATCGACCTTCGGCTCGCATTTCGTCGAGGTCGGGGTCGACGTGGCCACGGCGGAAGTCCGGGTACGCCGGATGCTCGCGGTCTGCGCCGCCGGCCGCATCCTCAATCCGAAGACCGCCCGCAGCCAGGTGATCGGCGGGATGACCATGGGGGTCGGCGCCGCCCTGATGGAGGAACTCGCCGTCGACACGAAGCGCGGCTACTTCGTCAACCACGATCTCGCCGGCTACGAGGTCCCGGTGCACGCCGACATCCCGCACCAGGAGGTGTTCTTCCTCGACGAGGTCGATCCGATGTCGTCGCCGATGAAGGCCAAGGGCGTGGGCGAACTCGGCATCTGCGGCGTCGGCGCCGCGGTGGCCAACGCGATCCACAACGCCACGGGCATCCGCGTGCGGGACTACCCCATCACCCTCGACAAGCTCTTGAACCGCATGCCCGACGCGGCCTGAGCGCCGCGACGGGAGACAGCATCGCAACAGGCTCAGCGCAGGGTTCGGTGGCATGAAGTTCGAGACACCCGCGGGCCAGAACCCCATCGACCGGCTGGTGGTCGTGGGGAAGCCGACGGACCGGATCGACGGTCCGTTCAAGACGACGGGGACCGCCCCCTACGCCAACGACTGGCACGATCCGCAGGTGAACCTCGTGCATGGCTTCGTCGTGGGCGCCGGCATCGCCAAGGGCCGGATCCGCTCCGTCGACACGTCCCGTGCGGAGGCCGCCAGCGGTGTGCTGGCGGTCGTCACGGCGCGGAACGCCGGCCCGCTCGACCGGGGGGCGTTCTACGTCGCCCGGGCGCTCGCGGGGCCGGACATCGACCATTACCATCAGGCCGTCGCGGTCGTGGTCGCCGAGACCTTCGAGCAGGCCCGCGCCGCCGCTGCCCTCATCCGGGTCGATGCGGTCGCCACCCCGGGCCGCTTCGATCTCGCGGCGGCGAAGGAGACCGCCCCGGTGCCGAAGCCCGGCCAGTTCGGCGGGCCGACCGAGACGCAGGTCGGGGATTTCGAGGGTGCCTTCACCGCAGCGGCCTTCCGGGTCGACGAGACCTACACGACGCCCGACCAGACCCACGCGATGATGGAGCTGCATGCCTCCGTGGCGTCCTGGGACGGCGACCGCCTCACCCTGTGGACCTCGATTCAGCAGATGAACTGGGGGGTGCGCGACCTCGCCAAGACCCTGGGCATCCCGAAGGACCGGGTCAGATTGATCTCGCCCTACATCGGCGGGGGCTTTGGCGGCAAGGGCACGATCCTCGCCGACGCGGTCCTGGCGTCGCTCGGGGCCCGGGCGGCCGGCCGCCCCGTCAAGGTCGCCCTGACGCGGCCCCTGATGGCCAACAACGTCACCCACCGTCCGGCCACGATCCAGCGCGTCCGCATCGGCGCGACCGCGGACGGGCGCATCACCGCCATCGGCCACGAGAGCTGGTCCGGCAACCTCGCAGGCGGACGCCCGGAGGCCGCCGTCGTTCCGACCCGGCTGCTCTATGCGGGCGCGGCCCGGATGACGCGCCTTCACCTGGCGCAACTCGACCTCCCCGAGGGCAGCGCCATGCGGGCGCCGGGCGAGGCCCCCGGCATGATGGCCCTGGAGGTCGCCATGGACGAGATGGCGGAGAAGCTCGGGCTCGACCCCGTCGCTTTCCGCGTCCTGAACGACACCCAGGTTGATCCCGAGACGCCGGAGCGCGCCTTCTCGCAGCGGCAGCTGGTCGAGTGCCTGCGTCAGGGCGCCGAGCGCTTCGGCTGGGACCGGCGCGTGGGCAAGCCCGGGCAGGTGCGGGACGGGCGCTGGCGGGTCGGCCTCGGCATGGCCTCGGCCATCCGCGGGGCGCCGGTGACGAAGTCCGCCGCGCGGGTTCGGCTCGATGGCCGCGGCGTGGTCACGGTCGAAACCGACATGACCGATATCGGCACCGGCACCTACACCATCATCGCCCAGACCGCGGCCGAGATGATGGGTCTGCCCCTGGACCGTGTCGTGGTTCGGCTGGGGGATTCGTCCTTTCCCGAAAGCTCTGGCTCGGGTGGTCAATGGGGGGCCGCCTCCTCGACCGCCGGCGTCTACGCGGCCTGCATGCGCCTGCGCGAGACGGTGGCGCAGCGCCTCGGCATCAATTCCGCCGACGCGGTGTTCGCGGACGGCCTCGTCCGGTCCGGCAATCTGAGCGCACCCCTCGCCGGGGCCGCGAGCGGAGGCGATCTCGTGGCCGAGGACGCCATGGAGTTCGGCGACCTGACCAAGCGATTCGCGATCCAGACCTTCGGCGCCCACTTCGTCGAGGTCGGGGTGGATGTGGACACCGCGGAGATCCGGGTCCGGCGGATGCTGGCGGTGTGCGCGGCCGGGCGCATCCTCAACCCGAAGGCGGCGCGAAGCCAGATCATCGGGGGCATGACCATGGGCATCGGGGCCGCCCTCATGGAGGAACTCGCCGTCGACACGAAGCGCGGCTTCTTCGCCAACCACGATCTGGCCGGGTACGAGGTCCCGGTCCATGCCGACATCCCGCACCTCGACGCGATCTTCCTCGACGAGGTCGATGCCGCCGCCACACCGCTGAAGGCCAAGGGCGTGGGCGAGCTCGGCATCTCGGGAGCCGCGGCGGCGGTCGCCAACGCCATCCACAACGCCACCGGCATTCGGGTGCGGGACTATCCCATCACCCTCGACAAGCTCCTCGCGCGCCTGCCCGACGCGGCTTGAGGAAAGGGCGCAGGGAACGGCGGCGGATGTCGGGACGTCGGGTTGCGATCCGGGCCGAAAGTCGACCTTTCGGACCGGGCGCCGCGGGTCATGGCCAGCGAACCGCGTGCTATCTGACACGACCGTAACCCGAGAACAGGCGAAGGCCCGCCATGCGCCCGAGAATCATCTGTCACATGGGAAGCTCCATCGACGGCCGGCTCCACCCGAGCCGCTGGACACCGCCGGCCACGGGTATCGCGGACGGCTTGGTCCACCGATACTACGAGGAGACCGCCGCACGTCTCGGGGGCGAGGGATGGATCGTGGGCCGCACGACCATGGCGGAGATCGCCAAGGGACATCCCCGCCTGCCGTCGGCCATCCCGGCCAGTCTGCGCCGGACCCATCTCGGCGACCGCAAGGGCCGCGATTTGGCCGTCGCCATCGATCCGCACGGCAAGGTCCATTACGGGCGGGACGATGCCGGCGGCGATCACGTGGTGGCGGTTCTCGGCGAGGGCGTCTCCGACGCCTACCTCGCCGAGCTTCGGGAGGACGGGGTCTCCTACCTGTTCGCGGGGCCGGAGGGCCGGGACCTGTCCGCCGCCATGGACACCCTGGGTGCGGCCTTCGGCGTACGGACCCTGCTTCTCGAGGGTGGCGGCATCATCAACGGCGCCTTCCTCAAGGCCGGCTTGATCGATGAGGTCAGCCTGCTCGTCTCGCCGGCCCTCGACGGCCTCGCGGGCGTGCCCACCATCTTCGAGTATCACGGCGAACCGGGCGAGCGACCGGCGGCCGGAAAGGCGCTCCGGCACCTGCAGACCGAGACCCTGGAAGGCGGCACCGTCTGGCTGCGCTACCGGGTCGAGGACGCCGAAGACGCCTGATCGCCGCGCTCGGGGGAAGGCCGTGCGCCTGGGCGGACGGGGCCGTCTGCGCCGCGCCAGCGGGCTCAGGCGGCACGGGCCAGCGACAGGCCCGCATCGTCTTGCAGGCAGACCTGCACGCAGGCACGGGCCAGGGCTTCGGTAGCATCCACCAGGGCCGTGCCCAGGGGACCTTCGACGGAGGCCAGCGCAACCGGAATTTCCGTGCATGCCATGACGATCCGACTGCACCCGGCCGACATCAGCGCCTCGGCCTGCCCGGCCAGGATCGTGTGCGCTTCTGCCAAGTGCCCGGCTTTTGCCGAGTGCCCGGCTTTCACGAGGCGGATCGCGCGCGTCACTTCGGCCTGTCCCGCGGCATCGGGTGCCCGGCACGTGAACCCGCGCGCGGCCAGACGCTCCGGGTAGATGCCCGCCGCGATCGTGCCCCGGGTCGCCAGCACACCGATGCGATCGCCCATTCCGCCTGCGAGGGCGTCCGCCACGGCGTCGACGATGTGGAGGATGGGCAGCGACGTTTCGGCCTGCAGGGCGGCGTGCCAACGATGCGCGGTGTTGCACGGGATCGCGATCCGGCGCGCACCCGCCGCCTCGAGCCGCCGCAGGGTGTCGCGCATGGCCGGGAAGGGATCGGGCCCCTTGCCCAGGATCGCGGCCGTGCGGTCGGGGATGTCGGCCGCCGAGCAGACGATCATCCGGATATGGTCCTGATCGCAGGCGGCCGGGGTGTTGCGGACGACCTTGCCCATGAAGTCCACGGTCGCCATCGGACCCATCCCACCAAGTACACCGAGCATCGCGATCTCCCCTTGTGCGGATACGATGCGCCGCGTCGGGGCCTGGGGTCCAATGCCGTCTCGGACAGCCCTATTCCGATCCCGCATGAGGACCGGCCGGCGCAAGCTCGCGGCACCGGATGGGGGCGGGGTGGGCCGACCCGCGATACCCGCCCGGATCAATCCGGCTGCGAAAAGACGCTGGCGCCGATGAAGGCCATGTCGCGGTCCGGCTGCGGCGGGTCCTTCCGTGAGCCGTAGGCGAAGAACAGCCGCCGGCTTCGCCCGTCCTCGCCGATGAGCGTCAGGGTGTGGTGGTCGAGAACGTAGCGCCCGCCCTCGGGGGCACCGCGTCGGCTCATGGCCGAGCCGGCGCCGGAGGTCGCACCCGAATTGACGGCCCCCACGGCGCCGCCGCGCCCATACGTTCCGTCCGCACGAAACGCGTACCGGCTCGCCACGGACACCATGACGTCGCCCCCCATGGCGCTGTTGCCGCCGCCCGACAGGCGCCGGTAAGTCCGCGCGATGGCCCGCTCCCCCGCATCGGCCGGATAGGCCTTGAAGAACGAGCCGCCCTGAAGCGTGTTGTCCTGCGGTTTCCCGTCCGCCCCGGTGAAGACGAACCGATTGCCCGTGCGGCTCCAGCGCCCGAACCGGCGGGGTTTGGCGATCCGCTCTTCCGTCAGGTCGACATCCTCCAGGGCCGCGTCGTCGATCTCGTAGCTGCTGCCGTCGCGAAACAGGATCAGCGGCTCGTACTCGATGACCACCATGCCGCCGACGCCGACGCCCGTGGCGGCCCGGAAGTATACGCCCTCGACGGCGGACCAGTTCGCGGTGTGGCGCGGCTCGGCCAGGGGCGCGGGGCTAGACACAACCGCGTCGGCAGCGGGGACGGGCCGCGGCGCGGTGGCGCCGGCCCGGCCCCCGGCCGAGTCCGCATCCGGGGCTGGTCCGGCGGAACCGGGCCGGCGCCCTTTCGGAACCAGCCCCTCGTCGGTGAAGGCGACGCTCCGCAGGGACGCCACCGGGATGAAGTCCTTCGACAACCCGGCCAGGAAATCGGGCACCAGCCCCAGGCGCCGGGCCGCCTGCCAGCCAGCATGATGAAGGACCGTGCGCAGCTTCACCTGTTCGGCGAAAGCGGCGCGGGTGGCGGGTCGCGACAGGGGCGGCTTGCCCGCAATCGGCTCGACCATCCGGCGCCGGATCGCCTGCAGGGCAGTGGGGCTCGGGTCGACCTCGACGTTGTTCGCCACCATCCACTGCAGGACGATGAAGGCCGTGAGCACGTCGCCGGCATCGTCTGCCCGCAGATCGGTCTGGGTGAGGAAACTGCGAAAGATCGCGTCGTAATCGTGTTTGGCTATCTCGCGTGCGACTTCGACCGCGGCGATGGGGTTCGTCGCCCGCAAGGCCTGGATGTGCCGGCCGATCGTGGCGGCCCGCAGCTCGGCGCTGGTCGTGAACGGAAGGGCCGCGCGGCGGACCGGACGTTCGGCATCCCCCCGGGGCAACCGTGCGGTGTCCTCGACAGACTGGGCGCCGATCGCCGCATCGAGCCCCTGAAACTGCTGCTGCTGGAGTCCCTGTAGGATGCTCGCGCCGGCATCCTGCGCGAGGGCCCCGGACGAGAGCAGCGGGAGGAGGGCGCAGACGAGGCGGATCGTAGGGGTCATGACGGGCTCCGTGTTCGAGATCGGGCGTTCCGGCGTCCAATCGGCGCGTCGCCGGGCCCCGCGAGTGCCACGGGTTCGGGCGTCACGGGTTCGGGCGTAACGGCCGCCCGCGCGGGTCATCGGTGCAACGGCGCCAGGCCCGCTGATACCCGGCGTCGCCGGGCCGCCCGTAGCACCAGCCCTCCGCGATGAGCCGTCGGTCGACGACGTCGCGCCGCGCACAGGCATCGAGGGTTCGGGGATCGTCGCCGCGCCCGCCCCTGCAGGCCGCGTTGAGGGCCGCCCAATCCTGGAGGAGCGGCGCGCGCGCATCGGCCGCCTGCCAGGCGCGGGCGTCGGCGGCACCGAGCGAGGCGATCAGGAGAACGAGCCATCTCATGGGGGCGTCCCTCTTCCTCGACGTCAATCGATTCCAGCCAAGTCGCCGAGCTCGGCGGTGCGGCGCGCATCATGCACGCGCAGGCAGGTCAGCACGGCTTGGTTGCGGCCGGTCCCACCCGTGAAGGCGACCGGGACCTCCGCCTCGCAGCGCAGGCGCGCGTAGATGCGCCAGGCGCGCTGGGTCCGCTCGAGGGTCTCACGCGCCGCGGGCCGTTCGGCGTCGGAGATCGTGGGACTGCGCGCGATGGCCGCCCGCGCCTTCGCCAGGGCCTGCCGGAGCCGCCGGGCGCTTCGCTCCGTCAGGGTCTGCAGGCAGGCGATGCGGCTCTCGGCCTCCCGGCATTGCGCCGTCGTGCCGGGGATGTCGGTGAGGTCCGCCTCTGATGCACCGGTTGCGAGGACTGCCGTTCCGAGCCACAGGAACGAGCCCGTGAGAAGGATTGCCGGACGGATCATGACGAGGCTCCTCGGGTTCAGCGCACTGCGATGGACGCGGCGATGCGATCGATCCGCGCGAGAACGTCCCGCTGGTCCGCACCGGCGAGGCCGATGACCCGCAGGTACCCTGCGCCATCGAAGCGGATCGTCTGGTGCACACCCATCATCCGGCCGGACCGTGTGTCGCTGCCGGTCCCGCGCAGGCGGACCACGGCCGCACCTCCGAGGGTCGAGTTCTTCTCGTCCGTGACCGCGATGTCCCGCACCTCGCGGATGGTGCCCAGGGCCTTGCGGGCGAAGGCGCCTTCCTGGCCGGGCGCGACCGGAACCTGGCCCAGCGAGGGCGCCACGATGACGATCGCCTGCTCGCCCTCCGGATCGATGTCCTTGGGGCCGTCGGTGAGCAGAAGGGCATTGCCCATCAGGGTGCGGACCGGGCGGAAGCCCGCCAGATCGCCGACGGAGTAGGGCAGGGCCGCGATCTGGTCGGCGACGTTGCCGGGTGCCCGGAACGCGATCGTCCCGAGTGCCGCCTCCACGGCCTTGTCGGGCACCTGCCGGCGGGCGGCCTCGGGGACCTGGACGGTGACGAGGCCGGTGCCGGCTCCGCCCCGCACCACCGCGATCCACTTGGTGTAGGCGAGGCCGTTGGCCGATTGGCTGCCGCGCAGGAGCCGGCCCTCGCCCCCTGTCACGGACAAGCCCTCACCCATGCCCTTCGCGACGAAGCCGGTCGGTCCGAGGGCCTCGGGCGTGAATTTGGCGACGAGCTGTCCGTAGGCCTCCGCCGGCATCTCGATGATGACGATCGAGGCGCCGGAGGGGTGCTCGAACCCAGCGAAGGCCTTGGCCGGAACCATCCCGGGCGGCGGGACGAGACCGACCGCTCCGGTGGGCGGAAACGTCGCCTCGGCGGCATGGGCGGGAGCTGCGAGAAGGCCCAGGAGGGCGAGCAGCCGCAGGACGGCGTGGCGGGAGCGCGGAAACGACATGGGCGGGACTCCGGGGCTTCAGCGCGTCGCCACACGGCTGATGACGAAGGTGTTGCCCGAGAACTGGACCTGGCCCGGCGCGCTCATGTGCTCCAGCATCAGGCGCAGGTTGCGGCCGAGACGCGCCGAATCCGAACGGGTCTCGTACCAGTACTCGGCCGACGCGCCGCCGGAGCGCACCGGACGGTGGTGCTCGTAGCAGCGGAAGGCCGCCATGTATTCCTCGGCCGCCTGGACCTCCTGGGCCGAGAAGCCGCTCAACTTCACGGTGTAGGCCGTCGGCAGGCCGCCGCAGGCCTCGCCCCCCGGAACCGCCGCGGGCGCACCGCCCGCGAGGGGCGGGGCGGTGAAGGCGGGGCCGCCCGCGTCGGTGCCGCGCCGGGGCGCGACGACGCCGTCGAGCTTCGCCGTCAGGGCCGCCGCGACATCGGCCGCGATGGTCTTCGCCTCGGCCCCGACCCGCTCGAGAAGGCATTCCCGGTCGCAGCCCTGAGGCAGGGGCGGCAGCTGCACGCCGGCGACCTCGAAAGCACCGAGCGACTGACCGGTCCGCACGTTGAGAAGGCGACCCGGAATGCGCACCTCCGGCCGCACGATGTCGGAGTAGGCGGACTTCGAGGCCGAGGCGTAGACCTGGAACACCGCCACCACGTCCACGGGCGGGTTCTGTACGGCGCGGGCGACCTCGATCAGCTCGGCGTCGCGCCGCCGGACACGGTTGGGCTGGGTGAAGCCCATGGCCACGGCGGTCTCGTCGTAGACGTTGTAGCCGCGCAGGTTCATCGTCTCGGACAGTTCGGTGATCACCCGCTGGAAGATGCGGTTGCCGCGCGGCACCGAATCCTCGTCGGCATCTTCGCCCATCACCACGATGTTGGGCTTTGCCTGCGCCTGGGCCGGCGTGACGAGCCCGGAGAGACCCGCCGAAAGGATTGCGGCGAGGGCGGCGGTGCGGAACACGGCGGTCCGAAGTAGCGGCATCATCTCTCTCCTGAGTCTCGGGGTCGGGGTCATTCGGAGCAGGCTGGCGGCGTCGGCGCCGCATCGAAATCGTCGAGGTCGAGAGCGACCCTGAGGCGCGGATCGGCGGGGGACGGGCCGCCGCAAGCCGTTTCGGCGACGGGCACCACGAAGCGCAGGACGCCGGTGCGAGCGGGCGCGATCAGGCTCACCTCGACGCGGCGGTTCACCCGCGCGAGCGGCGCGGTCGGGTCCTTCAGGCGGCTCGGTCCCCAGCCGTGGACGCGTAGGCGCCCCGGTGCGATGCCGTAGGTCTCGACGAGGTGGGCTTTCACCGCCCTGGCCCGGGCCAGGGAGAGACGCCGGTTGTGCGGGGCGGCCCCCGCCGCATCGGTGTGGCCGGCGATGAGAAAACCGTGACCGGCGAGATCCGGCGAACGCAGCGCCTGCCCCAGGGGTTCGAGCTGGATGCGCGCTTCGGGCGTCAGGCGCGCGCTGTCGTAGGCGAAGAATACGGTGAGATCGACCGAGCGGCCTGCATCGACACGCAGGGCCGGCCCGCCGTCATCGGGCACGACGGCCCGCACCGGGGCACCCGGGTTGCCGTCGGCGAAGGGCGCGAGGGACCGGATGATGGCGGTGGCATCGGGGTTGCGCACCGCCCCCTCCGCCCGCTCGCTGACCCCGTCACGCGGCGCCGCGTCGGGTCGGGCGCCCGGCACTTCCGTCAGCGGGTTGGCGCGGGCCGCCTGACCGAGCAGGGTGGCGAGGGTGAGGGCCAGGATCAGTCCCGAGCGTCCACAGCGCGCGCGCGCAGCGCGATCGAGGGCGGCGGCCTCGGTGAGCCGCACGGGCTCAAGGTGGCGGGCGGGCGCGTCATCGATCCGCATGGGGTCCGATCCTCTTCATATTCGGGGCCTTGCTCCCGCCCCGCACACCCTGTCCATGGACGGACCAGAGCGGTTTTCGCCGCCCGGCCCGGTGTGATGCGTCGAATTTCCTAGCGGCGATCAACGACCGCGCAGGATCGCGTTCATCCGATCCGGATCGAGGGCGCCGTCGGCGGCGGCAGCCGGTGCCGCAGGCGGGCGAGGTGGGGTCGCGGCGGCGCTGGCCGCAGGGGTCGTGGCCGCGGGCGGATACCCTTGCGTGGCGGCGATCTCCGCCAGGATGCGACTCTTCCCGAGGATCGCCGAGAGGCGCGTGGCGTTGTTGAAGCTCGACGGGTCCTTCGGGTCGAGCCCGCCTTCCTTGTGCAGCGCGACGCCCGCCACGGAGGCGTCGAACATCAGCGAGCCCGAGGAGCCCCCGAGTGTGTCGCAGCGGTGGCGCAGATCGGGTCCCTCGCCCTGATCCTTCACGGCGAAGCAGCGAAAGCGGCTCATCACCTTCGGCCGCCCGAGGGGATGGTGGATGACGAGCATGGACCGGTTGCCCGACACCGCCGCACCGGAGAGCCGGGCGGATCCGTAGATGGCGGTCGGGTTGCCGGCGACGCGGGCGAGGGCAAAATCGAGGCGCGGGTCGAATTCCAGAGGCTTCGGATCGAGGTCGAAGCGCCGCGAGCCCTGCCCGTCCAGGGTCAGGTAATCCATGAGGATCGACGCCTTCACCGGGGTCAGGTCGCCCGCCTGCGGCAGGCAATGGTGGTTCGTCAGCACGTAGTCGCCGGGCAGCAGCGTGCCCGTGCAGGAGGCGCCGACGGTCTGGCCGCTGCGGGTGTTGCGCAGGACGATGTCCACCCGGCCGATCGGGCGGGCAAGCGCCGCGAGCGCGTCCTTGGGGTCGAGTTCGGCGATGGGCTCGAACGCGCCCTTGTTGCGGTCGACGTAGGAGGCCGCATCGCCGGTGGTCTGTCGCAGAGGTAGCTGGGCGCGCCCATAATCGGCGGGATCGAACCCGACGCTCTGGGCTTGCGCGCCCTCGGCGACGGCGAACGTCAGGATCAGGCAGGTTCCCCGCAGGATCGAGCGGCGCGTTCGGCGGCTCTCGGCCATCCCTGTTCTCCTCTCGGCGACGGCGTTATGCCCGCCGTCCGACGCTGCGTCAAAAAGCGACGGCTGCGACCGGTGATTGCAGCATCACCGTCGCAACGCGTGTTCGAGACGATCCGACGCGCTCGGCGCGCCCGCTTCCGATAGGGCTTGGACCACGTAGACGAGGTTCTGGCGGCTGCCCTCCCGCAGGAAGTAGGCCTGCGCCCCGTCGGGAAGGCGCACCGGCGGCAGGGCGGCGGCGGCCAAGGCCGGGTCGACCGCGAGGCGGGCGCCGGGTCGCACGAGGCGGAAGGCGAGGCCGCACAGGTCCGGGGCGAGCCGGCTCGCGCGCAGGCGTCCGCTCGCTTCCGACGGAACGGCGCGACGCTCGGGCGGATCGGCACCGAACGCTACGCGCCGGCACGAGGAGCCCGCCGGCGCGACGAGTTCCTCGACCTCCACGCCTGGCGGCGGCGCGCCGCCATCCGGCAGGGTGGCCGGTCGAGCCTTGACCGCGTCGACCTCGGCAAGGGCCGGGGGGGCCTCCGGTCGCTCCTTCGTCGGATGGCCGTCGAGCGCCATGAGGATCGCGACCAAGGCCGTCGCGATCACGATACCGGCCGCGACGGCAGGCGGCGCACGACGACGCCGGCCAGCGGTGGCAACGGTCGGCAGGGTGCCGCGCACGAGCGCAGCGAGGGCGGCCGGGATCGATGCGGACGGCAGGATCGCCGAAGGACGCGCCCTCGGGAGAGCGCGGAAGATCCGTTCGGCCTGCGCGGCTTCGGGACCGCTGGGGAGAAGGACGTAGAGGTCGGCCCGCGCCGCCTCGGTCATCAGGTCGCGGGAGCGCTCGATCTTGTCGAGGAGCGCATAATCGGCGGCCAGGACAGCGAGGTCGAGATCGACGGCGCCGGTCGCCCAGACCACGAGATCCGCCTCGGACGGCTCGGGGGTCAATCGAAAGCCGTGTGCGACGAGGCCGTGGGCGAGGCAAACGGGCACCTCCCACGAGCGCCCGGCGTCGAACGACCCGCTGAGGCGCAGTTCGTAGGGCCCGGCGGTGATGCCGGGTAGGCGGGACAACGGGCCGCCTTCGGCCGCGAGCCGCGCGTAATCCCCGGACCAGGGCAGGGGGCGGTAATCGCCCACCGCGAAGGCGGCTGAAGTCGGCATGCCGGGGCGCGCAGTCAAGCCGCGCAGCACAAGCGGGCCGCCGGTCGTCGGCACAACCACGAGAACCGAGGCCTGCGTCATGCCGGGGCGCCGATCATGCCGGGGCGCCGATCATGTGCGCGACATCATAGGAGGAAGGCCGCACAGGCCGGATCCCGCAGCATCTCCCCGAGGCGAACCGCCTCCGGGACCGCCGGATCGAGGGCGAGGAGGATCGCGCCCTCGATGGGGGGCGGCAGCGCGACCCGTAGGGTCTCGTCTCCCAGGATCACCTCGATGAGGCGTGGCGACCGGGCTTCGCTGCCCCGGAGGATCAGGAGCGGCGGAGCATCCTCCGTCGCGGCCAGGATTTCGAGGGTGAAGGCTCCGATGCGGCGCGACGCGACGGGGCCGTCCGAGGCCGCGACGGCGAAGGGGGCGTGCGCCATCGCCTGGCTGGCGAGGAGCGCGCGGTAGCGTCGGGCCGTCCCGGGGTCCGCCCGGATCGCCCGGACCGTCGCGAGATCGACCGGGCCGCCCGGATCGCGGGTGGCGTGAGCCCAGAGGGCGGCGACGCCCGGCCGGGTGGCGGGCGTCGCAGCGCGCGCCAAGGCACGCGCCAAGGCACGCGCGGCGTGGATTTCGGCGAGCAGCCGGGCCGCTTCGTCGTTCATGCCGTCGCTTCCGCCACGTAGGCTTGCGCGAAGGTTTTCGCGAAGATGTCCCGGTCTGCCGTGAAAGCCGGCTCCAGGGGACGGTGGCGCACCAATCTGGCGATCGCGCGCTGGAACCGGTCGATCTCTCCGGCGAGCCGCACGAGGGCCGAATCGGCGGCGGCGAAGCCTTCGGCCAGACGGGCGGGATCGTCGAACCCGGCGCGCCGGACCCGCCGGATATCGGCCCGAGCGGCGGCCAGCGCGTCACGCGTTTCCGGTGCGAGCCCTTCCGCCTCCGCCGGGACCCGGAGTGCCGCCGCGATGCGCAGCATCCGGTCGAGATGCGCCGCCAGCGCAGCGACCCTCTCCGCCAGGACCGAATAGGTCTCGGCCGCCGTGCAGGCGACCCGCTCGGCGAGATCGGGGCCGCCACCACCACGCCGCAGACGGTTGGACAGGCCCGCCTGGACCCGCCCGAAGCTCGTGGCCCGCAGCGCGGTGAGCGGACGGGTGCGGTGGAACGGCTCCAGGCGCAGGAGATCGGCGAGATCGTCGCGCTCGGCCCCCGTCAGGATCTTGGGGCCTTCCGCCAGGCCGGCGAGAAGATCGACCAGGGTCTCGGCCGGGTCGCCCGCGACGAGGTCGGCCAACGACGCATCGAGGCGCTCCTCCCACCCCACATGCGCTTCGAGGGAATCGGCCGCCGTCAGGTTGTCGAGGCCGTTGCGCAGGCCTGCCGCGGCCTCGAAGGTGACGAAGTGCTCGGCGATGGTGCGGAAGCCCGGCCGTTCGCCCTGTTCCATCTCGCTGCACCAGAACGCGAGGATGTCGTCGTCGTCGAACTCCGCTCGCCCGCGCAGGTAACCGAGGAGCCCGCGGAAGCGTCGCTCCAGGGGCGCGAGCGGCAGATGGGCGTTGCGGTAGGCGGCGAGGTGGCGGCCTAGGCGCTTGCCCAACAGGGGGGCCGCGTCGCCATCGGGCGTCTCGGCGAGCTCCCCGAACCAGCCGGACAGGAGAGCGAACTGCCCGAGATCCTCCGCCGTCAGCAGGAACTCGGCCAGCGCCAGCAGGCGTGCGAGCCCGGCCCAGGTGGTGCGCCAGCCCGCGCCGTCGGCGAAAACGAGGCCGCGTTCGTCGGCGCAAACCCCGTCCGCCCGCGCCTCGCCGAAGCGCGCGGCGATGGCGTTCGGCCTGGCGAGACCCGGATCGAGGGCGAGGGAGACGAGGTCGCGTCCGTCCCGGGCGGACGTGAGCCGGGCGAGGGCACATAACGCGTGGGCGAGGTCCCAGAGCGGCTTGTCGCGGTTTGGCCGCACGGCGCCGGTCACGACGCGCGCGAGCCAGGCCCGATCCTCCCGGGACAGGTCGCGCCCCTCGCACACGTTGGCGAGGTCGGCCGCGCATCGCTCGTCGTGTCCGCCGGTCATGTCCCCGCACGATCCCTTCCGCGATGTCCCGGACGGTGCAGCGATACCGCCCACGCGTTCGGCCGTCATCCCCGTCAACGCACGCCCGTCAACGCACGCCCGTCAGCGCACGACGATGCGTGCCGCCGCCTCGGTCACGCCGGGTGTCGCCCGGATCCTGTCCACGAGATCGAGCACCTCGGGTGCCTGTAGGAGCCTGGCGTCGGATTCCATGCCGGGGGCAACGGCCAGCCAGCGCGCCTCCAGTTCCGGCGGCAGGCCGCCCGAGACCCCGAAGCAGGCGAACAGGTTCTCGAACGGCGCGCCCGCGACGATCTCGTCGAGCCCGTAGCCGCGTGGGTAGCGCCGGACGTCGCCGGCCTTGAGAGGATCGGAGGAGGCGGGATTGCCGCGCACCGGCAGGGCGACGAAGGCGGTCTCGTCGGGGGCGACGACCCAGCAATAGAGGCTCTGAGCGGCCTTCGATTCGATGCGCATCTCCAGGCGCTGCCCCGTCGAGAACGGCGTGGCGGTGGCGGAGACCGCGAGGCGTCCGCCGTCGGTCCGGGCCGTCGCCGCCAGATGGTCGAGGAAGGGGCGGGGGGTCGGGTCGCAGCCGAGCCCCTCGGTGCCGATGCGCCGTCGCCCGGTGGGCGCCAGTACGGCGCCGTCGCGCTGGAACTCCAGCTCCATCCAGGCACGGGCATTGCCGCCGGCGTCGCGATCCTGGGTGAAGCGCCCGCGGGCGGTGACCGGACCCTCGCAGGTCGTCCCCGACGGATTGCGGCGGACATCGAGGCGGGCGCCCTTCAGGATGCGGTTGGCCGAGCGGGCCTCGGCGTCCAGGGCGATGACGAGGCGGTCGGTCAGCGCGCCCGCGCAGGTCGAATGGCCGCCCTCGGCCACGAAGGGACAGATCGCGACGGCGCCGGCATTCGGCGCTGCCTGCGCGAAGGCCCGAACCGCCAGCTCCATCACCGCATCGATATCCGCGACGCCTGCGCCGACCCGGATCGGTACGACGACGGGCTCGCTGGTGACCTTGCAGGCGGCGCTCCGGGTGATGGCCTGGAGTCGGAACACGGCTGTCTCGCCGGCCCGGCGGGGCTCCACCAGGAACACGCTGGCGTCGCCCGCGAAGGCCTCGCGGATCTGCACCTCGGCCTCGGCGCCGGAGAGACCGGTGGTGCCCTCGCGCAGGGCCTTGATCCGCACCACGTCGGCCGCCGCCGCGAGGCGCACCCGGCCCGTCGCCTGGAGCCGACTCTCCACGGCGAGGCGCACCTCCTCGGCCTGCTCGCGGGAAAGCGCGGTCTGGCCGGGCTCGACGCCGACCACGGCCAGCCGGAGGTCGGCCCGGCCGGCGCAGGCGGCGACGGCATCGACGAACGGCGCCAGGGCGGCGGTGCCCGGATCGGCGGCGGCGGGCGTGCCGACCAGGGCCGCGAGGAGCCCGAACGCGCGAGCGCGTCTCATTCCGCCTCGTTCGCCTTGGCGTATTGGTCGAGGGCGCGCACGAAGACCGGGTTGAAGCGTCCGTCCAGGGCGCCCGAATAGTAGTCGGCCTCCTTGATGGCGCGCTGGACGGCGCGGATCGTCTCGGGCTTCAGCTTCTGGGCGCCCGTGTCGGTGGCCGAGACGGAGGCGGCGCCGAGTTCGCCGCGCTTGAGCGCCCGCAGCACCAGGCCGGAGGCGCTGACCCCCGGGAAGTACCGGCCGAAACCGTTGTCGATCAGGGCCGCCATGGTCGCCATGGCGACGGGATCGCCCTTGTCGGCGGCCTGACGGAACAGGTCGAAGCCCTGTCGCAGATCCTTCGGAAACCCGTGGGCGCCGGTGGCGTAGTGCGGCACGAGCTTCGAGATGGAGGCGACGTCGCCGGCTTCCGCCGCGCGCTTGTAGAGCGCCACGGCCTGAGCCTCGTTCTTCGGAATGCCGTTGCCGTATTCGAGCATGCGGGCGGCGTTGCCGAGGGCGACCCGGTTGCCGCCCTCGCCGGCCTGCCGGTAGAGGCGGAACGCCTCCGCCTGCGCGCGCTTCACGCCCTGGCCGTTCTCGTAGAGCGTGGCGAGGTTGTTCATCGCCGAGACGCTGCCGGCCTTGGCCGCGCCGTCATAGGCCGCGAAGGCCTCCTTGTAGCGGTCGGACTTGTCGTAGGCGCGGCCGAGCTGGTAGGCGAGGCGGCGCAGGGTCGGGTACGAAGCGGCGGCGGCGCGACAGGCCTCGATGGCCGCGCTGGCCTCGATCCGCCCGAGCTTCACCCCCGTCACGCCCTTGGGCCGGTCGGGGTCGTCGGTGCCGGCGGCGAGGTCGTCGCAGCGCTTCACGCGCGGATCGCCGTTCGGGTCCGAGCCGCCGAGATAGCCCTCCGCGAGGCTGCGGTAGGCACAGACCTCGCCGCAGGAATCGAGATAGGCCTGGTACTGCCGCTGCTGGCCGAACCGAGCCCAGTTCTCCTGGTCGATGGCTGCCGCGTCCCTGCGCTTACCGGAGAGCAGCCTTTCCATGGCCTGGGGCCTGTGGGCGCAGACCTCGCCGCAGGTGCCCACATAGGCCTCGACGGCCTCGCGGGTGCCGAGGGTCTCGGCACGGCGCCACGCCGCCTCGTCGCGGACCGCCGCGACGCCCTTGGCGACGGCCTCGACGGGCAGGGAGGCCTTCAGCACGATGGGCGCATCGTCGATCTCCGGCACCTGCTCGCGGCCGCTGGCGCGGCGCGCGGCCTCCTCGACCTCCGTGCGCAGGTAGCGTTTCAGCTCGGGCCATTGCACCTGCCCGTCGCCGTTGCCCTGCCGATCCGTCGCGTCGGCCAGCCCAGAGACGCCCATGAGGAAGCGGCTGGTGAGGAGGCCGAGCCGGTTCGCCTCGTCCCAGTTGGCCGGCGTCGCACTGGAGGTGGCGACCATTCGCACGATTCCGGTCTCGGCCTTCGGCCGGGACGGGGCGAAGCCGGGTGCCGAGACGGCGAGCAGGCTTTCGCCCTTGCGGCCGGTCTCGCCGGTGAAGCAGGCATCGACCATCACCACGAGCTGGCGCTCGGCGCCGATCTTGCGCTTCACGAGGTCGAGGTTGCGGTAGAGGGTCTCCAGGCTGTAGCCGCTCTCGCCCTGGTTGGGGTTGCCGTCCTCCGGCAGCAGGAAGGGCTGTTTCGTGGCCAGATCCGGTACGCCGTGGCCCGAGTAATACACGAAGACGTTCGAGCGGCCCTCGCGCACGCTGCGCCAAAGCCGGCCCGATTGCGGGTTCCGCTCGGTGCCGAAGGCCTGATTGAACTCGTTGAGAGTCGCGTCCTTGAGGACGAACACGTTGGTGTCGCGGTAACCGAGCCGCTGGACGAGGTAGGCCCGCATCGCCTCGGCATCGTTGTGCGCGAAGTCGACCGGCACCGTCTGCTTGTAGCTGCGGTTGCCGATCACGACGGCGACGGAATCGGCATTGTCGGAGAAGATGGCGGGATCGGGCGCGGCCCGGACCGGCTCGACGGCACCGGCGAGGAGCGTGATCTGGGCGAGAACCCCCACGAGCCAGCGGGTGGCGCGAGCCCGCGCATTCCGGACCGTTATGTTGTTCCTCATGCACGGGCTCTCCTTGCCACATGGAAGAAGACGGGTTCCGACGAACGCTCGGTGGGTATCCGACCGGACGTCGAGGGCAAATTCGGCCGGAGCATGGCGCGCAAGGCCATTACCTTGCAACCAGCGCGATGGCGAGGCTGAGGACCGCCAGGTGAAGGGGCGAGAGGGCGATCAGCATGATGGCGCTCCCTACGGCAGGTAGAGACCGCGTCCGCACCGGCGCATGCGGCGCGCCTCGACATAACCGGTGTTGCGGTTGAACACCTCGACCGTCCGGTAGACGCAGTACCGTCCCGAGTTGCGGCCGTTGTAGTAGACCCCGCCATTGTCGAGATCGACGCCGAGGAACTCCTGATTGCCGCCTCCGCTGGCAGCCCTGTCGGTCCCCTGGGCGAGAACCGGAGCCGTGCCGCCGAGCAGGCCGACGAGGACGAGAATCGAGATCGAGCGCATGTGACGTCTCCCTGGTTGGGCGGCGCCGGCCGCCCTCCCCGGGCTCATGGGTCGGCCAGACCCGGTTTTGCGCGGCGGCCGGCCCGGACGATCGACTTTCATGTCCCCACGATGGTCCACGGGCGGCCTGAGCGAAGCCCACATCCGCATCGCGAAGCGATCAACCGGCATAACGCGCTACGGTCGCGATGCCTTGACATATATCTAATTCGCATCTTAGTTATACGCAGATTAAATATATGGTGATGCCATGTCTGAGCACGCGTTCCTCGCAGCGTACGATCCGAACGCCTTCGCGCGCCCGGCGCTCACCGTCGATCTCGTGCTGATGAGTATCCATGCCGACCGCCCGGCGGCCCTGCTGCTGAAGCGGACCGAGCACCCCCATGCCGATCGCTGGGCGCTGCCCGGCGGTTTCGTCGGGATGGACGAGACCCTCGACGCGGCCGCCGAACGCGTCCTCCGCGCCAAGGCCGGCATCGCCGGGCCGCACCTCGAGCAGCTCTACACCTTCGGTGCCCTCGACCGGGACCCGCGCATGCGCATCGTCTCCGTGGCCTATCTCGCGCTCCTGCCGGAAGCCGCGTTCCGGCAGGCCCTGGACGGCGCGGCGGAGCTGTCGGCGGCCATCGTCGAGGTGCCGTGGGCCGGCGAGACCGGCGGCCCCGTCACGGCATTCTCCGCGCAGGATCGGGAACGGCGGAGCCCGCTGTCCCTCGCCTTCGACCACGCCGACATCCTGGCCCTCGCGATCCTGCGGCTGCGGGGCAAGCTCGACTATTCCGGGATCGGCTTCGCCCTGCTGCCGGAGCACTTCACCCTGCGCCAATTGCAGGACGTGCACGAGGCGATCCTCGGCATCCCCCTCAACAAGCCCGGCTTCCGCCGCCGGATGCTCGACCGCGGCTGGCTGGCACCGACGGGGGCCCGCGAGGCCGGCACCTCGTTCCGCCCCGCCGAACTCTACCGCGTTCGGAAACCGCTCTGAATCCGCGTCCATCCTGGAGGAAGATCCCATGGCCACGATCCGCAATTTCGGCCCGATCGCGCAATTGAAGAGCGAGGCGAGCAGCCACGTCATCCGCTACCGCAACGGCCGCGTCCGGCAGAGCGGCCGGGGGCTCGTCTTCTGGTTCCGGCCGGAGACCGCGAGCATCAGCGAGGTGCCGATGGACGACCGCGAGATGACCTTGTTCGTGCGCGGCCGCAGCCGCGACTTTCAGACCGTCGTGGTCCAGGGGACCATCGGTTGGCGCGTCGTCGATCCGGACCTGCTCGCCGGCCGCGTCGATTTCTCCCTCGGACTGCACACCGGCAAGCCGCGCGGCGAACCCATCGAGCGCATCGAGGCGCGCCTCAGCGGCATCGCCGGCCAGGCGGTCCTGCAGGAGATCGGCGGAAACCCCGTCGGCGCGCTGCTGGACGCCGGCCCCGAACCCCTGCGCATCGCCCTCGAGTCAGTGCTGGGAGCGGCCCCCTCCCTCGCCGAGATCGGCGTCGCCGTGGTCTCGGTGCGGCTCACCAACCTCGCGCCCACGAGCGAACTGGAGCGCGCCCTGCAGACGCCGACCTTCGAGTCGCTTCAGCAGAAGGCGGACGCGGCGACCTTTGCCCGCCGCGCCCTCGCCGTCGAGAAGGAGCGCGCCATCGCAGAGAACGAGCTGGAGACCCGCACGGAACTCGCTCGGCGCGAGACGGTGCTCATCGCGCGCGAGGCGGAAAATGCCCGCGACCGCGCGGCCGGCCTGGCCGAGGCCCACGGGCTGGAGGCGGCGGCCGAGGCCGAGCGCATCCGCCTCGTCGAGGGTGCCAGGGCCGAGGCCGAGCAGCGGCGCGCGGCCATCTATCGCGACCTTCCGCCCGCCGTGCTGCTCGGGCTGGCCGCCCGTGAACTCGCGGGCAAGCTCGAGACCATCGAGCACGTCAACGTCACGCCCGACCTTCTCGCGGCCGTCCTGGGCGAGTTCCGCAAGCCGGCCCCACCGGTGGCGCCGCCGGCCTTCCCGCGCTGAGGACACCATGTCCGTCGTCCCCCCGCGCGCCGTGTTCGTGATCCGCGACACCGACTACGAAGCCCTCCTGGCCCGGCACGCCACCCGTGGCCAGGCCCGGTTCTTCCTGGAGAGCCGCGGCCAGAACCTCGCGGAGATGGAAGCGCGGCACGCCCGCTTCCACGCGGTACTCGGCCAGGCGCGCGCCGCCGTGCCGGGGGCGTGGCGGCAGGCTCTGGCACGGCGCGGCGACCTCGACCGGTTCCTGTTCGCCCCCGATGACGTGATCGTCGCGGTCGGACAGGATGGCTTGGTCGCCAACGTGGCGAAGTACCTGCGCGACCAGCCGGTGATCGGCGTCAATCCGGCGCCCGATCTCCACGACGGCGTGCTGGCCCGCGTCGCGGTGGAGCGCCTGGGGCCCTTGCTCGCGGCCAGCGTCGCCGGGGCGGCGCAGATCGAGCGACGGACCATGGTGCGGGCGGTGCTCGACGACGGGCAGACGCTACTCGCGCTCAACGAGATCTTCGTCGGCCACCGCAGCCACCAATCCGCGCGCTATCGGATCGAGGCGGACGGTGTTTCGGAGGACCAGTCGTCGAGCGGTCTCATCGTCGCCTCGGGCACCGGTCTGACCGGCTGGGCCCGCTCCATTGGCGAGGCGACCCATCTCACCCTACGGATCGGCGTCGAGGAGGCGGCGGTGGGCTACTGGGTCCGCGAGCCGTTCCCCAGCGTGACGAGCACCACGGAGCTCCGCGCGGGCAAGCTCACCGGGGCGCCCCTCGCGGTCACGTCGCGGATGAACGACGGCGGCGTGGTGTTCGCGGACGGGATCGAGCAGGATTTCATCGCCTTCGAATGGGGCCGGCGGGTGCAGCTCGCGCCGGCCACCCACGCCCTCAACCTCGTGGTCGCGTAGGGTGGCGGCTCGGGCGCGCGTTCACGGACGGGGGTTTACGTAACACCCTCGCGATCGCGCGCCCTTGAGAAACCGCCCTGGACCGGGGCAGTCTCCGGCGGGGTGAGGCGGCACTGCGGTGCACCTCGGCGGGGGAGGCGGCATGGCGAAGGTCGAACGAGCGAGGACGGACGGCGAAACCCGCCAGCGGCCCCCGGCGGAGGTCGTGCACGCGGCAGAGCTCACACGGCTGCGAGCGGAGGATACGGCACCGCGCCCGCCCGGCTGGCAGCTCTCGCTCCAGGGCGTGAAGCGCTTCATCTGCGGCGATGGGGCAGGGGAGCCGAAGGTCGTGTGCTCGCCGGCCCTGGTCGAGCGTGCCATGGTCACCCTGGCGACGTCGCGGGCCTTGCTGCTCATCGGCGAGCCCGGCACCGCGAAGAGCCTGCTGTCGGAGCTGCTCGCCGCCGCGATCAGCGGCGGCTCGACCCTGACGATCCAGGGCGGCGCCTCGCTCACCGAAGACCAAATCCGCTACGGCTGGAATTACGCGCTCCTCGTCGCGGAAGGGCCGAGCGAACGCGCCCTGGTGCCGGGGGCACTCCATACCGGGATGCGCGCGGGTCGCATCGTGCGGTTCGAGGAGATCACCCGCTGTCCGTTGGAGGTGCAGGACAGCCTGCTGTCCGTGCTCTCCGACCGCGTGCTCGCGGTGCCGGAACTGACGGGCGATGCCGGCATGGTCTATGCCCGCGAGGGCTTCAACCTCATCGCGACGGCCAACACCCGCGACCGGGGGGTCAACGAGATGTCGGCGGCCCTCAAGCGCCGCTTCGGCTTCGAGACGGTGTTTCCCATCGCGGACGCGGCGGCCGAACTCGCGCTGGTGCGCCGGGAAGCCACCGCACTCCTCGTCCGGTCCGGCGTGCCGCGCGCGCCCGACCCCGAAATCCTCGAACTCCTCGTGACCTGCTTCCGGGAATTGCGCGAGGCCGTGGATCACGAGGGCACCGGCCTGGAGCGGCTCTCCTCGGTGATGAGCACGGCGGAGGCCGTCAGCGTCGCCCACGCCATCGGCGTCAAGGCGCATTTCCTGCGCGGCGACGCGGGACGGCCGGAGGACATCGTCGCCTGCCTCGCCGGAACCGCCGCCAAGGACGATGCCGAGGATCTGGCGCGCCTGCGCCGCTACCTCGAACAGCGCGTCGGCCGCCGCGACGGCGCGGCGTGGCGCGCGCTCTACGCCGCCCGTCACCTCCTCACCCCGCAATGAACGGCCCCGAGACCGGCGAGCCGCTCACGGTCGTCGGCGTGCGTCACCATTCGCCGGCCTGCGCGCGCCTTGTGCGCCGTACCATCGAGACGGTTCGCCCGGCCCTCGTGCTCATCGAGGGGCCGTCGGACTTCAACCCGCACCTCGCCGACCTCGCCCTCGACCACGCCCTGCCGGTGGCGATCTTCTCGTTCCGGGCCACGGAGCACGCCAGCCACGCCTCCTACACGCCGTTCTGCGCCTTCTCGCCGGAATGGCAGGCCCTCGTCTCGGGCCGGGCCGTCGGCGCCGAGACCCTGTTCTGCGACCTGCCGGCCTGGGATCCGGCCTTCGGCCAGCGGAGAAACCGCTACGCCGACCCGCACGGCCCCCGGGCCGAAGCCGCCGAACGGGCGCTCGCCTCCGCCCTCGGCGCCGAGGATCAGGACGCCCTCTGGGACATGCTGGCCGAAGCCGCCCCGAAGCACGAGCTGCCGGACCGGCTCGCGCGCTACTTCGCCCTCCTGCGCCCGCCCGGCACGGACGATCCGGCCGAGGAGGCGCGCGAGCGCTTCATGGGCGCCCACGCGGCCTGGGCCCTACGCGCGGCCGGGGGAAAGCCGGTGGTGCTGGTCTGCGGTGGCTGGCACGCGGAAGCCATCCGACGCTACGCGGCTCGGGCCGACGGCGCCCGGCCCGAACCGGCACCGCCGGATCAGGGCGAGCGGACCGGCAGCTACGTGGTGCCCTATTCCTATGCCCGCCTCGACCGGTTCTCCGGCTACAGCGCCGGCATGCCCTCACCGGGCTACTACGAGCACGTCGCCGCCGAGGGGCTCGACCCGGCGGCGGATTGGGCCGCCGGCACCATCGCGACCGCCCTGCGCGAGGCCGGGCAGGTGGTCTCGACCGCCGACCGCATCGCCTGGGCGGCGCATGCGGGTGCGCTCGCGCGCCTGCGCGCCCACCCGGCGATCCTGCGCGCCGACCTGATCGATGCGGCCCTGGCCACCCTGGTCAAGGACGCCCTCGATGCGCCGCCCGCCTGGACGGCGTCCGCCGCCGCCCCACGCCACGCGGCCCTGGCCGCGATGCTGCGGGCCCTGGCCGGCCACCGGGAGGGACGGCTCGCCCCGGGCACCCGACAGCCGCCCCTCGTCGCCGATGTGGAGGAGCGACTGCGCGCCGCCGACCTGGAACCCGGTCCGTTACGCCGACGCGTGCCGATCGACTGGGCCGAGCCCGCCGACCGCGCGCAGGCGCACCTGCTCCACCAGACCGTCGTCCTGGGACTTCCGGGCATCGGCCGCGAAGAGGGCCCCGACCTCGCCGAACCAGGACTGCCCCGCGAAAGCTTCGCGATCGCGCGGCATCCCGACTGGCCCGGCGCCCTGATCGAGGCCTCGCTCTGGGGCGGCACGCTCGCCATGGCCGCCACGGCTCGGCTCGCCGCGCGGATCGAGGCCGACCCGGACAGCCTGCACGTGCTGGCCCTCGCTCTCTCCGACGCGCTCTTCGCCGGCCTCCCCATCGAGGGTGACCTGCTCGGGCGGTTGAGCCGGGGCATCGCCACGGCGCACGCTGTTGCCGACCTCGGAGGTACCGGGCGCCGGCTCGTGCGCCTCCACCGCTTCGGCGCGGCCTTCGGGGAAACGGCGGCCCCGGCCCTCGCCCAACTCTGCGTCGCCCTGGGGGAGCGCGCGCTGCCGCTCATCGAGACCATCGTGGATGCCCGCGAAGGGCTCGGTACCATCGAACTCGTCCTCGCCTGCCGCGACCTGTTCCGCGATTGCCGGGACACCGTGCCGGGCCTCGCACCGTTGCGCCCGCCCTTCGTCGCCATGCTGGGGCGGCGGCTGGCCGACCCGGACGCACCGCCTGCACTCGCGGGGGCGGCCCTCGGGTTCCTGGTCGCCTGCGGCGAGATCGGAGCGGGGCCGGACGAAGCCGCGCGCCGGCTACGCCGCTTCGGCCTGCCCGATACCCTCGGCGATTTCCTCGCCGGCCTGTTCGCCCTCGCCCGGGAAGAGGTCGCGCAGGATGCGACGCTGGCGGCCGTCGAAGCACTGGTCAGCGCCTGGGACGACGCGGATTTCCTGCGGGCATTGCCCGCGCTGCGCATGGCCTTCGCATGGTTTCCACCGCGCGAGCGCGAGCGCATCGCTGCCGCGATCCTGCGCCGGGGCGGTATCGGCCCCGCCCAGGCAGAGGCCGAAGCGCTGGCCTGGATGCGGCAGGGCGCGATGCCCATCGACCAGGCCACGGCACTCGCGCAGGAGGCGAGGGTCGCGGACAGACTCGCGCGGTACGGGTTGACCTAGATCAGTGCGACGGGGTCTAACTCTGCGCGGAAGGGGGGGAACGGTATGCAGCGTTACGAACTGACCGAAGGATCGTCGTCCAAGTTCTGGGACGTGGGCGTCGAGGGATGCGACCTCACCGTCCGGTTCGGGCGGATCGGGACCAAGGGTCAGTCCAAGGTCAAACCTTTCCCGGAGGCCGACGGTGCGCGGCAGGAACGTGACCGGTTGATCCTGGAAAAGACCCGCAAGGGGTATCGCCCCACGACCGGTGAGACCGACGCGACACCCACCCCGGCGGCGATCGAGGTCCCACCGGAGGCCGGTCCCGTCTCCGCGAGCGCCATGCCCGAGGCAGCGCAGGCCGATCGGGCGATCTTCTCCGGCACGTCCCTGCCGACCCGAACCCGGCCCGGCCCGGCCCTCGATCCCGCGGCCGACTGGGCCGCTTTCGTCGCCGCGATCCGCGACCTGCTGGACTCTGCGCCGGAGGGCGCCGACGCTGAGGCCCTCGCGGCTCGTCTCGACCGCGAGCCGCCGGCCCTCGACGCGGCGCAGGCGCGCGATTGGTTGAATCTGCTTCGTGCCGCCTGTCCGACGATGGACCAACGGTTCTGGGGCCGGAAGCTCGGCCCCCGGGGTCCGGCGACTCGGGCCGCGTTCATGCATTTCGCCCGCTGGCTCGTGGCACGCTCCGGCATCACCCCCCTGGTGAGCCTCTTCGACCAGCTTCGTCCCCGTCCGACCAGCAAGTACGGTACGATGCCAGTCTCGGTCTGGGACATCCCGAACAGCTTCGGGATGCGCTCCGCCCTCACGGCGGCACCGGACGCGGATTTCGACGCCGCACTCGCCGCCTGCCTCCGGCTTCACGCGGAGGACCCGGATCCACATCTCGGCTTCTGGCTCACGTCTGTCCTGGCCGACGACCGCGCCGGGGCCGACCATGCGCTACGCGCCGCCGCCATGCTGGACCGTCACGGGACATCGCGCCTGTTCGTCCGCCAGGGTTACAGCGCCATGCCGTTCATCGTCGATCTACCGCCGTCGCAGGCCGCCTCGTGGCAGGCCGATCCCATGCACAAGGCAATCCTCGCAACCCGTGACGTGACCGCCGCCGAGGTTGCCGCGACAATGATCGCCGTGGCGCACGCGGCAGGCGAATCGGCAACGACCAGCCTCGTGTGGCTCCTGCGCGACGCCATCGGCGTCGACCGGACCATCGTGGCGAAGGCCCTCCTCGACACCGGTGCCGAAGAGGGCCTGATGGCGCTCCTGCCCTTCACCGGCGCGAAGCTCGTCCGCGATGCCCTGGACGCGGCGGACATCGCCTTCCCCGACCGCATGCTCCCCGCCTATCTGGAGGCGATGGAGGGCAAGGGACAGGCGAAGGGCGGCCCGGCCTACGCGCCCCGCGCCATTGCCCTGGTCGGCCGTCACGGCGCGGAGGCGGCACGAGCCTGGGCCGCCTCCGGCGGCGGCAAGCTCTCCGGACGGCTCGACCGATTGCTCGCGGATGACCGGCCGCCCGCGCCGCGCGAGGCATGGCCGAGCATCCTGCGCGATCCCCCCTGGCGGCGCGGGGCCGCAGCGCGCGGGCGCATCGCTCTTAACCTGGCGCCGATCCCGACACCCTTCGCGCACGAATTCGACGCCGCGGAGGCGATGGATGACGCGACTTACGGCTACCGGGCGGGCTTCATCGTCGAGGGCATGGACCGCTTGGTGGAGCGGATTCGCGAGACCGAGGCCGAGGGCGAGGCGAAGTACACAAGGCCGATCCCGCCGCCCGTCACACCGGTCCCGGCGGTCGGAACTTCCCCGGAGGCCGCCCTGGAATGGCTCGACCGCCGGCTCGATCGGGACGGGTTCGGCGGATTTTTCTGCTACATCTACGATTCCTGGTTCACCGGCGTCACCTGGCAACCAGAACCGCTGGCGCTCATCCTCTGGGAGAAGACAGTCCCCCTGCTGGCACTCTCCGGGGTCCGGCACGACCAGACTGCCGCGATGGTCGTCCGCTTCGGCGAACGCGCCCTGCCGGGCCTCGTCGCCATCGTGGCGGCCGAGCCGGAGGATAAGCTTCCGCATGTGCTCAAGGTGGATGCGGCCGCCCTCACGCCCATCGCCGCGCGGGCCTTTCATCGGACCAAGCGGGCGCGGCCAGCGGCAGTGGCGTGGCTGCGCGCCCATCCCCGCACCGCCGCCCTGCGGCTCCTGCCCGATGCCCTCGGCGCCCCGGGCCCGGAACGCGACGCGGCCGATGCGGCGCTGCGCTTCCTCGCCTCCGAGCCCGCGGGCCGGGCGGCTTTCGACGCGGCAGTGGCGGCCTATGCGGCGATCGATGCGCGCGTGCCCGAGGCGGTGGCATCCGGCGTCGACAGCGATCCGCTGGATCAGGTGCCGGTCAAGCCCCCGAAGCTGCCGCCCTGGCTCGTACCCGCAGCCCTTCCGCGTGCGGTCCTGCTCGCGGGCGGTACGCTGCCCGATGCGGCGGCAACAGCGTTCTGCGAGATGCTCGCCTTCTCGTCCCCCCTGACCCCGTATGCGGGGATCGCGCCCGTGCGGGCGGCCTGCACGCCGGAGAGCCTCGACGCCTTCGCCCTCGCGGTGTTCCAGTCTTGGCTCGCGGCCGGCGCCAACGTGGCCGGCGAATGGGCGATGCGGACCCTCGCGCTCATCGGCGGCGACGCCTGCGCCCGCGATCTCACCCGTCAGATCCGTGCCTGGGGCCAAGCGGGCCTCAAACCCCGGGGCAAGGCCGGCATCGCCGTCCTCGCCGGGATCGGCAGCGACGCGGCGCTCATGAACCTCAGCGCGTTGGCCGAGAAGAACCCGCTGCTGCAGCTGCGCGAGGCGGCGCGCGACGCCATCGCGGACGCCGCCGAGGGGCGCGGGCTCGATGCTGTCGAACTCGCCGACCGGCTCTCCCCCGATCTCGGCCTGGACGCACGCGGCGGCCTCGACCTGTCCTTCGGCACACGGCACTTCCGTGTCGGCTTCGACGAGACTCTGAGGCCCTGGCTACGGAATGCGGACGGCCAGCGGCTTCCCGCCCTGCCGCGCGCGACCAAGACCGACGACCCCGAACTGGCCAAGCAGGCGGCCAAGCTGTGGGCAGGGCTGAAGAAAGACGCGGAGGATGCGGGCCGGCTCCAGGTCTCCCGGCTCGAGATCATGCTGGCGACGGGGCGACGCATCGGGCCGGACGTGTTCCAGCCGTTCTTCGCGGGGCATCCGCTGATCCGCCATCTCGCCGGCCGCCTCGTCTGGGGACTCTACGAAGACCGGCTGGCAACGACCGCGCCGCGGGTCGCCTTCCGGCTGGCCGAAGACCTGACCGCAACCGATGCGGAGGATGCCGGACTCGACCTCGACCTCGCAGCCCTCGACGGCGTGGTCGGCCTCGTCCACCCGCTGCACCTGACCCCCGGCACCCTGGCGGCCTGGACCGCGCTGTTCGCCGATTACGAGATCGCCCAGCCGTTTCCCCAGCTCGCACGGGAGATTTACGCCTTCACGCCGGCCGAGGCGGCGGCCTCCGCCACGGATCGCTTCGACGGCGTGCGGGTCGCCGGGCGGCGCCTGCGCGGTCTGCGGTCTCAGGGCTGGTCGTCGGATACGGCAAGCGAGCATGTCTGTTCGGTGCAACGGCCTACCCCTCTCGGCGGAGCCGACCTCATCGCCGTGCTCCGCTTCGAGGACGGTCTGTGGCATCGGTCCGGGCCGGACGGCGACGAAGTCCAGACCCTGAGGGCCCTGACCCTGACCGAGACGGGCTGGGGTGCATCCACCGCGCATCGTTTCGGTGATCTCGATCCGGTGACCGCGAGCGAAATCCTGCGCACGCCCAGCCTGCTCGCGGCGACGGGCGGAGAATAGGGAGGGGAACCGACATGGACCGTTACGAACTGGTCGAGGGCTCGTCCGCCAAGTTCTGGGAAGCCGATGTCACCGGGACGACGCTGACCGTGCGCTTCGGACGCCTCGGCACCCAGGGTCAGAGCAAGGACAAGACCTTTCCGGACGAAGCCGCCGCCGTGAAGGAGAAGGACAAGCTCGTCCGCGAGAAGACGGCGAAAGGTTATGCCCGAGTCGGTGCGGCACCGGCCGCGGCGGTCGAGCAGGCCGCGCCGGCCAGTGCTACGGCCGGCAAAACGACGGCGGGTAAGACGACGACCGGCAAAACGACGGCCAGTAAGGCGACTCCGAAGGCTTCGAAGGTCGCGCCGCCCGAGGAAGCGCCTCCCGAACCGCCGGGCGATCCGGTCTCGCTGGCTGCCGAGCCGGAAGCCGCATCCGTGGCGAAGGCCGCAGCGGGCCCTTCGGCCCCGACGCCGTCAGGTGCGGTGTTCGACGGCACTCCGCTGCCGACACGGCTCAGGCCCGGCCGACACCTGACCGGCGAGGAGGCGTTGCGGGCGGTCCGCGCGACCCTGCCCGCCCTCGTGGGCGACACGGAAAGCCTCCGTCTCATCGAAACGATGCCCACACCGGACGGCATGGGCGACTGGATCCGATCCATCTGGGATCTGGCCGAGGACGAGACCGAACATCGGAGCTTCCGCGCAGGCACCCATCACGCTGCCGACCTCCTCAGGTTCATGGATGCGGCTCTGCGCTTCCTCGTGGAAAGCGGGGGGGCGATGGAGGCGGCACGGTTCGCCGACCGGATGCGGCCCGGCACGCGCAGGCAGGGCCACTATCAGAACCTCGCCTGGGCGGCGCCACTTCAGCTTGCGACGCGCGCGGCCCTCGTCCACGCAACGGACGCGGATTACGACGCGGCGGTCGCCTTCCTGAACGACCGGATCGCCGAGGCACCGGACTGGCCGACGGCGGCCGCCTTCGCCTTCATCCTCGCGGACGACCGGCCAGCGAGGCACGGCCTGCAGCCCCTCGCCGTGCTGGAAGCCGCCTCCGCGGCCGGCATCGATGTCGCCGCGGACAGGAACTTCCTGCCCCTCGTGACGGATTCCGATCCGGCCGCGGCGGCGCCCTGGCGCACGAAGCGCAGCTATCACATGTATTTCGGCGACGGCGTCAATGAGTCGGACGCCGCCGCCACGCTGATCGCGGTGGCCCGCTCCACCGGGCAGCCGGCCCTGCCGGGGCTCGACTGGATCCTGCACTACGCCCTCGACGAGCAGCGGACGGCGGTCGCGCGGGCGATGCTGTCGACGGGCGAGCCCGGTGCCCTGGCCACCCTGCTGCCACACCTGCACGAGAAGCCGATCGCGGCCGCCCTCGACGCGGCCCTGGCGGCAGACCCGGCCGCAATCGTCCCCCGCTGCCTCGCGGTCCTGGCCGGCGGCCGGGCCGAGCCGGCACTCCGCGCCCGCGCGGTGCGCGCCCTCGACACCCACGGCCCCGACACGATCCGGGGCTGGATCGGGGACACCGACGGGCGCGCCGCGCGCTTCCTCGACGGGCTCGTGCAGGCCCGGGCCGTTCCCCTCGCGGAGCGGGCCGCGTGGCCCCGTGTGCTGCGCGATCCGCCGTGGCGGGCCCGGATGCGGGGTGCGGACGATCTCGTCCTCGACCTCGCGCCGCTACCGACGCCGTTCGCCTTCGAGGCGATGGAGGTACCGGACAATCACTGGCGCGGCTATCGCGCCCGCATCCTCAACGACATGAGCGAACTCCCCGCCTTCATCGAGGCGGCCGAGACGGCTAAACCGGAGCAGGACTGGGTCAAGATCCCGCCGGCACTGTCCCCACCGCCGCTCGACGATCCCAACGCCCTGCTCGAATGGCTCGCCACGCGTCTGCGGCAGATCGATCAGAGCTGCCGTTACTGGGTGTCGTCGCCGTATCATGGGCTGGTCGGAAGCACGGAGAAGCAGCCGGCCCCCCTGGCTCTCAAGCTGTGGTCGCTCACCGGAATCCTCGTGGGTCACAGCCACATCTCGCTCTGGCCGGAGATCGTCGCGAGGATGCTGTCGCGGTTCGGCGAGACGGCGATGCCGGGCCTCATCGCCCTGATCGAAGCCGATCCCGTCGGATTGCTGCCCACCGTCCTCGCCATCGATGCGGAGGGCCTGGCTCCGCCCGCGGCGCGCGCCCTCGTGAAGCTCAAGAAGGCCCGTACCCCGGCACTGGCCTGGCTGCGTCGGCACCGCAGCACGGCGATCACCCGCCTCGTGCCCGACGCCGTCGGCAAGCCCGGGGCGACCCGCGACGCCGCCGAACACGCCCTGCGGGTCTTCGTATCCGACCGCCCGGACGGGCGTGCCGCCATCGAAGCGGTGGTCGCAGCCTATGTGGACCGCGAGCCGCGCGTCGCCGCGGCGGTAGCCCAGGTGCTCGATCGCGACCCCCTCGGCCGCGTGCCGGCCAAGGTCGGCAAGCCTCCGGCCTGGGTCGTGCCGGGAGCGCTGGCGAAACCCTGCCTGCGCGCGGGCGGGGCGCTCCCGGACGAGGCCGTGGGGACGCTTTGCGAGATGCTGTCCTTCACCAACCCCGATGCCGTCTATGCCGGGGTGCCGATGGTGCGCGAGGCCTGCACGCCCGAGAGTCTCGCGGCCTTCGCCTGGGATCTCTTCTCCGCCTGGACCGCCGCCGGCACGCCCTCGAAGGACGGCTGGGCCCTGCGCACCCTGGGCTGGTTCGGGGACGACGGCACGGCCCGCGACCTCACGCGCCTGATCCGTCGCTGGCCGGGGGAGGCGGCCCATGTCCGCGCGGTCACGGGCCTCGACGTGCTCGTCGACATCGGCTCGGACGTGGCGCTGATGAACCTCAACGGCATCGCCGAGAAGCTCAAGTTCAAGGGCCTTCAGGAAAAGGCACGCGAGAAGATCGCGCAGCTCGCCGAGGCACGGGGCCTCTCACCGGAGGAGTTGTCCGACCGGCTCGCCCCGGACCTCGACCTCGACGAGCGCGGCGGCCTCGACCTCGATTTCGGTACCCGGCAGTTCCGCGCCGGCTTCGACGAGGTGCTGAAGCCCTGGGTGCGGGATGCGGCGGGCGCACGGCTCAAGGACCTGCCGAAACCGATCAAGTCCGACGACGCCGAGAAGGCGGCGGCGGCCACCGCCCGCTGGAGCGCCCTGAAGAAGGATGCCCGCGCGGTGGCGAGCCTGCAGGTGGCACGGCTGGAGGCGATGCTCGTCACCTCGCGCCGGGTCCGGCCGGAGGTGTTCGGACCGTTCTTCTCCGCTCATCCCCTGGTCCGCCACCTCACCCAGCGCCTCGTCTGGGGGACCTTCGCCGACGCCGACCCGCGGACTCTGCCCACCGCGACGTTTCGCGTCGCCGAGGACCTGAGCTTCACGGACGGGGTGGACGCACCGGCCGAGATCGACCTCGCGCCGGAGGCGGCGGGCCTCATCGGCCTCGTCCACCCGCTGCATCTCGACCCCGACGTGCTGACCGCCTGGGGCACGCTGTTCGGCGACTACGAGATCGCGCAGCCCTTCCCGCAGCTCGGCCGCGAGACGTTCGCCTTCACCGAAGCCGAACGGGGCGCGGCCAAGACGAAGCGGTTCGAGGGTGTGGTCGTCGAATCGAAACGCCTGCGCGGCATGCCGGCGCGCGGCTGGCGCCTCGGCGATCCGCAGGACGGCGGCGGCATCTGGTGGATCGAGCACGCCTTCCTGTTCTCCGGTGGGGCACCGGGCAAGGCGTCGCTGACTTTCGCCGACGGCCTGTTCACCGGGGCGCCCGAGTTCGAGGAAGCCTCGCAGACCCTGGGCGAACTGACCCTGGAAAGCCCATGGGGGGCGCCGTCCACGGGAGCGAACCAGCGCGGCTTCGGCGATCTCGACCCGGTCACCGCGAGCGAGTTGCTGCGGAGTCCGAGCCTGCTGGCCGAGACGCGCCTGCGATGAGCCTCGATCCGGCCACGCGCTGGCGCCTGATCCTCGGCGAGGCGGCGGAGTCCGCCTGCGCCGGCGCAGGCTGCCGCCTCTCCGGCCGGGCGGCGGCCATGGACCGCGCACTCGACTGGCTCTACGGCCGCGATGGCGGCGGCGCGGAACGGGGTGTGCGCCGACAAGGCGGCCGCGAGGGCTCGGCCCTCACCGTGCCGGACTGGATCAACGCGGTCCACACCCTGTTCCCGCAAGAGACCATCGAGCGGTTGGAGCGCGACGCCATCGAACTCTACGCCATCGACGACGTGATCACGAACCCCGAGGTGCTCGCCCGCGCCGAACCCAACGAGACCCTGCTCAAGGCGGTCCTGCGCACCAAGCACCTCATGGCGCCGGACGTGCTGGTGATGGCGCGCCGGCTGGTGCAGGAGGTGGTGCGCCGCCTCATGGAACAGCTCGCCCGCGATCTCGCGGTCGCCTTCGGCGGCGTCCTCGACCGGCGCCGCCACACCCGGCTCCCCGGCGCCCGGGACCTAGACCTCAATCGCACCATCCGGGACAACCTGCGCCACTACGACCCCGAGCGACGGCGCATCACCGTCGAGCGCCTGCACTTCTTCGCCCGCAACCGGCGCCGGATGCAGCCCTGGCAGGTGATCCTTCTCGTGGACCAGAGCGGGTCGATGCTCGATTCGGTCATCCACGCCTCGGTGATGGCGGCCTGCCTGTGGAAGCTGCCGGGTATCGAGACCCATCTCGTCGCCTTCGACACCGCCTTGGTCGACCTGACCCGCGACTGCGACGACGCCTGCGCGCTACTCATGAAGGTCCAGCTCGGCGGCGGCACCGATATCGGCGGCGCCGTCGGCTACGCGGCCGGGCTGATCACCGCTCCCGAACGCGCCATCGTCATCGTGGTCTCGGATTTCTACGAGGGTGCGAGCGAGGCCGTGCTCGTCGCCCGGGTGCGGGGGCTCACAGGCCAGCGCACCAAGGTGCTCGGGCTCGCCGCCCTCGATTCGCAGGCGCGGCCGGCCTACGACCGGGCCATGGCGCAGCGTCTGGTCGAGGCCGGGGCCGAAATCGCCGCGATGACGCCGGGCGAACTCGCCGGCTGGCTCGCGCACGTCATCCGGAGCTAGTGGCGGATGGCGCGCGCCGATCTCCTCGCGCTTACCGACGCGAGCCTGACCCAGCTTTCCAACGCAGGCCTCGTGAAACGGGCGGTGCGCGAGGTCACGGCCGGGCAGGGACCGGTCCTCGCGGAGGCGCCGGACGGCACCGTCGAAGCCCGCTTCGCCGACGGGACGCTGACCCGCCTCGACCCCGGCCAGCCACCGGGGCAGGCGACCTGCACCTGCCCGGCGAGCGGAATGTGCCGCCACCGCGTCGCCCTCGTCGTCGCCTACCGCGCCAGCGCGAATGCGGGCGCACCCGCTTCGCGGGCGGATGGGGAAGCGGGACCTTGGGACCCCGGCACCCTGGACGGCCAGGCATTCGAGGCCGGCCTCAGCTCCGCTGCCGCAGCCGAGCTGAAGCGCCTGCTTTCCGCTGGCGTGACCGTGGGGCTCGATCATGGGGCGGTCCCGGCGGCGCGTCTGCCCACGGCGAGCGTGCGCTTCCTTGTTCCCGACGCCGTCGGCTACGCGCGCTGCGATTGTGCGGCCGGCGGCAGCTGCGCCCATGTGGCGGTGGCGATCCGCGCCTTCCGTGAAGCCGGGGGCGGGGCGGAGGTGCGGCTCGGGGACGACAGAGATCCCCTCGATCACGGAACGGACGACCTCGCGGACGCCGTGGGTGAACTCGTCGCCGGACTTCTCGACGCCGGGGTCACGGCCGGGCCGGAGGCCCATGCGGCGGCCCTCGGACGGCTGCGTCGGGCCGCACAGGCGCGGGGGGCCACGCAAATCCTGCTGGCGGAAGCCGACCTCACCGCGCAGATCGCAGCTTACGCGACCCGCAATGCAACGCACGACGAGGTCAGGGTGCTACAGCTCGTGACCGAACTCCTGGCGCGGGTCCGGGTGGGCGGTGCCGCCGCCCTCGGCCTCGGCCAGCCGTACGAAACGCCCATGGCCAAGACGCGCCTCGTCTCCCTCGGCGCCCGGCTGGTGACGCGAGGGCGCGAAGTCCTGGCGCGGGTCGCACTCGCCGACACGGATACGGGTGCGACCCTCGCGCTGGAACGCACCTACGCGCCGGCCGAAGACGAGACGGACTTCGTCACGCATCTGCCTGGGCGCGCCCTCACGTCGGGCCTGTCGCTCGGCGCCCTCGGCCGGGGGCAGATTCTCACCAGCGTGGCCCGGCGGCGGGCCGATGGCCTGTTGGCGCTCGGCCAGGGCGCGCGCGGGCGGACGGCACTCCTGCCGCGCGAGCCCTTGCTGCGCCTGCCCGCTCCCCTCGCGGCGACCCGGACGGGCGAGATCCTGCGCCGCCTCGCCCAGCGCCCACCGGGCTTCCTGCGGCCGCGCGACCGGCTCGATGCCTTCCACGTCTTCGACGTGGCGGAGGTCGTGGGCCAAGCGTGGTCGGCGGGCGCGCAGATCTGGCAGGCGGCGGTCGATCTTCCCCATGGTGGCGGTATGCTGCGCCTCGCGCGCACCTACGACCGAACCGCGCCCGGCGCCCTCGACGCCCTCGCGGGCGCCTTTTCCGAACGGTGGGGCCCCGTACGGCAGGTCGCCGGCCCCGTATGGATCGACGACGGCGCCCTGGTCTGCGATCCTTGGTCCATCGGAACCGATCGACTCCTGGTGCCCGACCTTGCGGCTCCGGACGCCGCCGGAACAGCGTTCGTGCCCGGCGCGATTGCAGGCGCTCAGACCATCCTCGAAGAGGCCGCGGCCCTGCTTGCCGGCGCGCTCCACGGTGGGCGGCGCAGCTTCGCGGCAGTCGCCGGGGCAAGCGCCCCCCGCCTCTTGGCGCGGTTGCGAGACGGCGGCCATGCGATGACGGCGGTACGCCTCTCGGAAATCATGGGGTCGCGAGGGGAGGGCGGTGCGGCGTTCGGCCGGGCCGCCCTGTGGATCGCCGCGATGCTGGAGGATTCCGGACCGTACGAGGCCGACGCCTGACCGGGGTCCCGGTGAGCATGTCCCCCGGGGCTCGCCCCGCGCGAACGCCTCCATGAATACCGAGATCGAGGACCGCAGGGCTTGCGCATAGGGGCCGGTCTCGGTGCGAGCGACCGCGTCGCGTCCTCGGCGCGGCCTGTCACACCATCCACGTCCGTGCCTCTGGGGAAAAGCGGGGCAAAAGGATTCCGGTCCAATTTCGAGGGCTTTCCGAGGGCACTTCACCTCCAATCGACGCTCTATAAAGATAATGCTTTCGTTGACCCAAGAACAACGACTGTGCAGATTCAAGCTTCTTCGCAAGGCAACATTGCGAAGGAGATTTGATCGAAAAAGGCGCGGACGATGACAAAGCAACGCGGCGCGCTCTCGCGTCGGAACGCCGTGGGACTGGCCGCAAGCCTTGCGCTGTCCCTGGCGAGCTTCGGCGGGGCGAGGGCGGACGAGGGCCAGCTGCGCATCGCCAAGCAGTTCGGTGTCGTCTATCTGCTCCTCAACGTCGCCGAGGATCAGAAGCTCATCGAGAAGCACGGCAAGCAAGCCGGTCTCGACATCAAGGTGGACTATGTCCAGCTGTCGGGCGGCTCTGCCGTGAACGACGCCCTGCTGTCGGGCAACATCGAGATCGCCGGCGCGGGCGTCGGCCCCCTCTTCACCCTGTGGGATCGCACGAAGGGACGGCAGAACGTCAAGGGCGTCGCCTCGCTCGGGAACTTTCCCTACTACCTCGTAACCAACAATCCCGCCGTCACGAGCATCGGTGACTTCACCGAGAAGGATCGGATCGCGGTGCCGGCGGTGGGCGTCTCGGTGCAGTCGCGCATCCTGCAGATGGCCTCCGCCAAGCAGTGGGGCGACAAGGACTACGCCCGGCTCGACAAGATCAGCGTCGCCATTCCCCATCCGGAGGCGGCGGCCGCCATCATCAAGGGGGGCACGGAGATCTCGGGCCATTTCGGCAACCCGCCGTTCCAGGATCAGGAACTCGCCGAAAATCCGAAGGCCCGGATCGTCCTGAACTCCTACGCGGTCCAGGGCGGCCCAGCCTCGTCCACGGTGCTCTACGCGACCGAGAAATTCTACAAGACCAGTCCGAAGACCTACAAGGCCTTCCTCGACGCCCTCGACGAGGCGGCCAAGTTCATCACCACGCAGCCCGAAAAGGCCGCCGAGATCTATCTCAAGACCACCGGCAGCAAGATCGATCGCGACCTGCTGGTGAAGATCATCAAGAACCCGGAAGTGACCTTCAAGGTGGCGCCGGAGAACACCATCGGTCTCGGCAAGTTCATGCACCGGGTCGGAGCGATCAAGACCGAGCCCAACGCCATCGGCGACTACTTCTTCGCCGATCCGCGCATCGACACCGGCAGCTGAAGGCGGCGCGCACCATGACGTTCGCCGCCACACGATCGGACCTTGCTCTTCTCGAGCGGGAACCGGCTCGCCCCGTCGCCCACGGGACGCGCGCGATATCGCCGCCGCAGGCACGCCCGGAGCCGGACCCGTCGCCCCTCCTGCGCCTCGCCGGAGTCACCCTGGAATACCGGACGCCGGAGCGAGTGGTGCGCGCGACGCACCGCATCGATCTCGATGTCTACGAAGCGGACCGTTTCGTGCTGCTCGGCCCATCGGGCTGCGGCAAGTCCACCCTCCTCAAGGCGGCGGCCGGCTTCATCCGTCCCGTCGAGGGTGAGATCACCCTCGACGGGGTGCCGGTGCGCGAGCCCGGTCCCGACCGCATCGTCGTCTTCCAGGAATTCGATCAGCTGCCCCCGTGGAAGACCGTGGCCCAGAACGTTGCGTTCCCCTTGCGGGCGACGCGTCTGCTGAGCCGACGGGAGGCCGGGGAACGTGCCCGGCACTACATCGACAAGGTCGGATTGTCGCGCTTCGCCGACAGCTACCCGCACCAGCTCTCGGGCGGCATGAAGCAGCGCGTCGCCATCGCGCGGGCGCTCGCCATGCAGCCGAAGGTGCTGATGATGGACGAGCCGTTCGCGGCCCTCGACGCCCTGACGCGCCGCCGGATGCAGGAGGAGTTGCTGAGCCTGTGGGACGAGGCCCGCTTCACGCTGCTGTTCGTGACCCATTCCATCGAGGAGGCCCTGGTGGTCGGCAACCGCGTGGCCCTGCTCTCCCCCCATCCCGGTCGCGTCCGGGGCGAGTTCAACAGTCACGCGTTCGATCTCGGCAGCCTCGGCAGCCGCGAATTCCAGTCTGCGGTGCAGGGGCTGCACGCACGTCTGTTCGAGACGGACCCCGCATCCGCACCGGCGGTCGCATGATGGGCCGGACGCTCACGCCGCCCATTCGCCCGGAATACGACCGGGTCCTGCCGCCGTTCGTCGAGGCACCGGTGGAGCGCCTGCTGCCGCTGTCCACGCGTCTTTGGCAGCAGGACTGGCTGCGCAAGGGTCTCATCATCGCCGTGCTCGCCGTGGTCTGGGAGGGGCTGGCGCGCTGGCAGGACAACGACCTGCTGCTCCCCGGCTTCGTCGCCACCCTGTCGGCCCTGATCGAGGGCCTGATCGACGGCGAGTTGCTCGACCGGGTGTGGATCTCCCTCTCCCTCCTGGTGCAGGGCTACGTCTGCGGGATCGTGCTCGCCTTCGGGCTGACGACGCTGGCCGTCTCGACGCAGTTCGGCCGAGACCTGCTCTCGACCCTGACGGCGATGTTCAATCCGCTTCCGGCGATCGCGCTCCTGCCGCTGGCCTTGCTGTGGTTCGGCCTTGGTTCCGGCAGCCTGATCTTCGTGCTGATCCACTCCGTGCTGTGGCCGATGGCCCTCAACACCTATTCGGGCTTTCAAGGCGTGCCCGAGACCCTGCGCATGGCGGGGCGCAATTACGGCCTGCGCGGTCCGTCCTACGTGCTGCAGATCCTGATCCCGGCCGCCTTGCCGGCGATCCTGTCCGGGCTGAAGATCGGCTGGGCCTTCGCGTGGCGCACCCTGATCGCGGCGGAACTCGTCTTCGGCGCCGCGTCGGGACGCGGCGGGCTCGGCTGGTACATCTTCCAGAACCGCAACGAGCTCTACACCGACCGCGTCTTCGCGGGCCTCGTTCTCGTGGTGCTCATCGGCCTGTTCGTGGAGAACGTCGTCTTCGCGACCCTCGAACGCTTCACCGTTCGCCGCTGGGGCATGGCGCGCTGATCCATCCGGCGTGACGCCCCTGAAGGCCCGACGCACTGGTGTTCGGCGCCCCGCAGAACCGCACGGCTTCCCACGTATTCCATATCCTCGTGCAGGCGCCCTCGGGGGAAGCGGAGCAATGGCATGAGCAAAACAGACGATCTATCTTGGACATTGCCTAAAATCGGGATACAATGAAGACCTATACAGAATAAATACTAAAAATCCATAAGACTAAAGCAAAACAAACTCCGGACAGACGCCGAAACGAAAAAAAGTATCACACCCCGGATTTCGCTTCGGCGAATCGGGGCCAGGGAGACAACACCATGACTCAGGGCGATCAGGTTGTTTTCGCACGGCTCGACGTGGCGGAGGCGCTGGGCATCTGGCGCCACGCCACGGGCCGGGTCATCGGCATCCATCCGGCGCCGGGCGAGGCCTTGGCCGTCGACGTCGAGTTCGCCGGGCATGGCGTCCTCGTCGGCTACAGCGCGTCCCTGTTCACACGCATCGCCTGATCCGGCGCACGTCTCGTCCGGTCGCGGCTCCATCCCCACCGCAGGATCACATCGAATGACGAGCGCCCTCCAAGCCGGCATCGCCCGCGCCGGCTTCACGCGGCCGCCCCTGCGCAGCGTCAGCCACACCGATGCGGAATCCGAGGTCTGGCGGGCCATGCGGAGCGAGGCCGAAGCGGCGATCGTCGAGGAACCGCTCTATGCCGGCATCATCCAGGCGACGATCCTGGACCAGCCGAGCCTGTCCCACGCCTTCGCGTATCGTCTCGCCCACCGCCTCGGCGACGGCGACCTCGCGCGCCTGTCCATGCGCGACCTCTGCCTCTCGGCCTTCGAGGCGGATCCGCATGCCGGAGCACATGCCGTGCGCGACCTCGTGGCCATCCGCGAGCGCGACCCGACCTGCCGGCGCTACCTCGATCCGTTCCTGTTCTACAAGGGATTGGCCGCACTCGAGGGCTACCGGGTCGCCCATTGGCTCTGGCACCAGGGCCGGGCGACCCTGAGCCTGCACGTTCAGAGCCGGATCTCCGAGGTGTTCGGCGCCGACATCCATCCCGCCGCGCGGATCGGCTCGGGGGTGTTCATCGACCACGCCACCGGCGTCGTCATCGGAGAGACCACGGTGATCGCCGACGACGTCTCGATCCTGCAATCGGTGACGCTCGGCGGCAACGGCAAGGAGAGCGGCGACCGCCACCCCAAGATCGAGCGCGGCGTGCTCCTCAGCGTCGGCGCCAAGGTGCTCGGCAACATCCGAGTCGGGGAGGGGGCGAAGGTCGCCGCGGCGGCCGTGGTGCTGCACGACGTGCCCGCCCACACCACGGTGGCAGGGGTGCCGGCCCGGGTGGTGTCGCGGCTCAAGACAGCCGAAGTCCCTGCCATGAGCATGGATCAGTTCTTCGGGGACGGGATTTAAAAAATTCCTTTCAGTCCAGGTGTTCTACGCGAGACAGCAACACGAGATGATTTTTTTGCCCCTCCCTTGCTACCTAGCCAGTTCTATCTACGAGACACCAATGTACAATGCATTGAACTCCTTCAGTGCCAATATATAGAAGAACGTTTTGTTGACCTTTGTTAATCGCGAAAGCTAAACCGAAATCGCTCCCGCACCGAAGCCCTTCGAGCGGCGGGCCGCAAACATAACCACCGAGAGCGGGCACGTCAGGCGCGGTTCCGATGCGATTCCATTCGCGTCGCGCGCATTCCCATGCCTCTGCCCGAAATACGGAGACGACCCCTAATGAGTGGACCCGGTCTGAGCGTGAGCGCTTCTGCGGCACGCAATCTCGCCACCGCGACCGTCACCTCGGTCCAGAACGCGGCCAACACTCCGCGCTGGTTCCATCGCCTGCTGCCCTTCGTCGATGTCGCCGGCGGCGTCTACCGGGTCAACCGCCGCGCCGTGGTGCTGGCGAAGCCCGGTCGGATCGAGCTGTCCAACGACGACGGTGCCCGCCTGGTGCGCCCGGCCTCCCTGCGCCGCATCCCCCTGTTCAGCCGGCTCGGCGACGCCGAGCTCTCGGCCCTGGCCTCCCGGTTCACGGCCTCCCAGCACAAGGCCGGCGACGTCATCGCCGAGGAAGGCTCGTCGGACCGCAGCCTGACCGTGGTGGCCGAGGGCACCGTCGAACTCACCCTGTCGGGACCGTTCAAGGGGCGCCTGCGCCAAGGGCTGGCCACCGGTGGCGACTATTTCGGTGACGGCGACCTCGTCGGCGAGAACACGCCCGCGCCGGCCGTGAAGGCGCTCTCGGCGGTGACGCTCCTGACCCTCGACCGGGCCGCCATCGAGGACGAGGGCATCCGCTCGCGCATCACACAGTACGTGGAAGAGCGCGACCGCCTGAAGGGCCACACCAACTCCCACGGCGAGCAGGGCATCGAGCTTCTGGCGGTGCACACCGGCGAGCCGCGCCTGCCCACCACCTTCGTGGATTACGAGATCGACCCGCGCGAGTACCACCTCTCCACGATCCAGACGATCCTCCACACCCACACCCGCGTCACCGACCTCTACTCCAACGAGATCGACCAGCTGCGCGAGCAGATCCGCCTCACGGTCGACGCCGTGAAGGAGCGCGAGGAGTGGGAACTCTTCAACAATTCCGAGTTCGGCCTGCTGCACGAAGTCAGCCAGCGCCAGCGCATCCCGACCCGCGGCGGCCCGCCCACCCCGGACGACCTCGACGAGTTGCTGACCCTGGTCTGGAAGAAGCCCGCCTTCTTCGTGGCCCATCCCCGCGCCATCGCGGCCTTCGGCCGGGAAGCCACCCGGCGCGGCGTGCCCCCGGTGGTGATCCACCTGTTCGGCTCGCCCTTCCTCACCTGGCGCGGCGTGCCGATCGTGCCGAGCGACAAGCTGCCCATCGACCGCGATCCGGTGACCGGCGCCCAGACCACCTCGATCCTGCTCCTGCGCGTCGGCGAGCACGAACAGGGCGTCGTCGGCCTGCAGAAGTCCGGGGTCACCGGCGAGATCGAGACCGGCCTGTCGGTGCGCTACATGGGCACCAACGACCACTCCATCGCCTCGCACCTCGTGACCCGCTACTTCTCGGCCGCCGTCCTGGTCGAGGATGCCATCGCGCGCCTCGATAACGTGCTCCTGGGCAACTACCATGACTACGCCTGACGCGCCGTCCGCCGATCTTCCCACGGGCAGTCTCCCCACGGGCGTGTTCGGCGATGCGGCGCATTCGGATCTCGTCGGGCGCCTCGCCCGCGAGATCTACGGTCAGGGGCAGGCCGCAAGCGCGCCCCTGACCCCGAACCTGCCGCAGACCCCGCAAGCCCCGCAGGCTCTGGAGAATCTTCCCCAGGGCTTCGGCCACCCCCAGGCCCCGAAGGCGGATCTGGGCACGCCCTCGATCCCGTCCGGCTCGGGTCCGTCGGGCCTGCAGCCCGATGTCTCGACGCTGGGGGCGCGCGCGTTCGTCGCGCCACCGGTCGGCCTGCCGGGCCTGTCCGGGCCGGGTTTCGCCCAGCCGTCGGCATTTCCGTCGGTCCACCCCGAGGCGCAGGGCCCGGGGCGGGCCTTGCCGGAGTTCTTCGTGCCGAGCGTGCCCGAGGTGGCCGCCACCTTGCCCGGTGGCGTCGACCTCCACCGCACCGTCGCCAAGGACCATCCGCGCGCCAACGGCTTCGCCCACGGCCTCGCCCCGTCCCTGGTTCCGGCAGCGCCCGGCAGCCACGGCAAGGACGAAGCCCAGGAGACGTTCTCGCGCACCGGCCGGCTCTCGCCGGAGCCGGCCGGCCGGGAGTCGCCCCATAAGGTCGAGATCGGCGACGAGCCGTTCTCGCAGGGCGAGTACTACTTCCTCGCCGACCGCAGCCGGCCGGGCAGCGCGTCGCCGCGGGTGCAGCCGGGCCGTGGGCAGGGTCATGGGCGGGGTCACGGGCATGCGCCGCATGTCTCGACCCAAGGGGCGAGCCCCGTCGCCGCGCCGTTCGACGTGGAGCGCGTCCGCAAGGACTTCCCGGCGCTGCACCAGAGCATCAACGGCCATCCCCTGATCTGGCTCGACAACGCCGCCACCACGCACAAGCCGCAGAGCGTCATCGACGCGACGTCGGAGTTCTACGCCCGCCACAACTCCAACATCCACCGGGCCGCCCACACCCTGGCGGCCCGCTCCACGGATCTGTTCGAAGGGGGCCGCGAGAAGGTGCGGCGCTTCCTCAATGCGCCCTCCAAGGACGACATCGTCTTCCTGCGCGGCACCACGGAGGCGATCAACCTCGTGGCCAATTCCTACGGCCGCGCCAATGTCGGTCCGGGTGACGAGATCATCGTCTCCCAGATCGAGCACCATGCCAACATCGTGCCCTGGCAACTCCTGACCCAGGCCACGGGCGCGACCCTGCGGGTGATACCGGTCAACGACCGCGGCGAGATCATCTTCGAGCAGTTCGCCGCCCTGCTGTCGGGCCGCACCAAGATCGTGTCGGTGACCCACGTCGCCAACGCGCTCGGGACCATCAACCCGGTGGCGGAGATCATCGCGCTCTCCCACGCCTACGGGGTACCGGTGCTGGTCGACGCGGCCCAATCCTCGCCGCACATCCCCCTCGACGTGCAGGCGCTGGATGCGGACTTCCTCGTGTTCTCCGGCCACAAGGTGTTCGGCCCAACGGGCATCGGCGCCCTCTACGGCAAGAAGCACCTGCTCGAGGCGATGCCCCCGTGGCAGGGCGGCGGCCACATGATCGAGGACGTCACCTTCGCGCGGACCGTCTACAAGGGCGCGCCGGAGAAGTTCGAGGCGGGCACGCCCGACATCGCCGGGGCCGTGGGTCTCGGCGCGGCGCTGGACTACCTCGAAAGCGTCGGACTGCCGGGCATCGCCGCCTACGAGCACGACCTGCTCGAGTACGCCCAAGCGGGCATCGCCGAGGTGAAGGGCCTGCGCCTCATCGGTACGGCCCGGCAGAAAGCCAGCGTCATGTCCTTCGTCGTCGACGGGCACGAGAACGAGGCTGTGGCCCACCACCTCGACGCACGCGGCATCGCCGTGCGATCGGGGCATCACTGCGCCCTGCCGGCCCTGCGCCGGTTCGGCGTCGATCAGTCGGTGCGCGCGTCGCTGGCCTTCTACAACACCCGCCACGACGTCGACGTGTTCCTGAAGGCGCTGCACTCCCTGCCGCGCCACTAGACTTCCCAACCGGCGGCGGCCCACGGGCCGCCGCGATGAACGAGCGAGCCTCCCATGCGTCACCTCAAAGCCGTTCCGCGCCGCACGCTTCTCGCCATGGCCTGCGGCGCCCTCGCGCTCCTGGCGGCCCCGTGCCTGGCGCTGGCGGCCGAGGTGAAGGAGGTCCGCCTCGACTGGGCGACCTACAATCCGGTGAGCCTCGTCCTGAAAGAGAAGGGCTTCCTTGAGGAAGCCTTGAAGCAGAAGGGCATCGGAGTGCGCTGGGTGCAGTCGCTCGGCTCCAACAAGGCGCTGGAATTCCTCAATGGCGGCGCCATCGATTTCGGCTCCTCGGCCGGGGCCGCCGCCCTGCTCGCGCGGATCAACGGCAACCCGGTGAAGGCGATCTACGCTTTCTCGCAGCCCGAATGGACCGCCCTCGTCACCCGAAAGGACAGCGGCATCGCCAAACCCGCCGACCTCAAGGGCAAGCGCATCGCGGTCACCCGCGGCACCGATCCGCACATCTTCCTCATCCGCGCCCTCCAGGGCGCCGGCCTCACGGAGAAAGACGCCAAGCTCGTCCTGCTTCAGCATGCCGACGGACGTACCGCCCTGGAGCGCGGCGACGTCGATGCCTGGGCCGGCCTCGACCCGATGATGGCGGCGGCCGAGATCGAGGGCGGCAGCGTGCTGTTCTTCCGCGATGCTTCGGCCAACACCTGGGGCGTCCTCGACGTGCGCGAGGATTTCGCGAAGGATCATCCCGACCTCGTGGCCACGGTGATCGCCGCCTACGAGCGCGCCCGCACCTACGCGCTGGCCAATCCGGCCGCCGTGCAGGCAGCGCTGATCGCGGCGACCAAGCTGCCCGAGGCCGTCATCGCCCGGCAACTGACCCGCACCGATCTGAGCCAGCCCGCGATCGGACCGGTCCAGGCGGCGAGCATCCGCGCCGCCGGCCTCGCCCTGCAGCAGGCGGGCGTCATCCCGGCCGGGACGGATGTGGCTGCGGCCGTCGACGGCCTGATCGACACTCGCTTCTCGCCCGCAACGGCCCAGCGCTGAGCATGGCTGCGGGGCTGACCGACACGGCGGAGGCGGATGGTCGGGAGGCGCCCGCCTCGGGGCTCCCGCTCCGTGGCGATCGCGTGGGCCGCGCGGTGCTGGGGTTGCTCCTCCCGCTCGGTGTGGCGATCGGGTGGGAGATCGCCGTCCGGGGCGGCCTGGCGCAGGGGCGCCTCGTTCCGCCGCCGAGCCGGGTTCTCGCCACCCTGTCGGACCTCGCCGCCTCGGGCGAGCTGTGGCTGCACGTCCAGGCCACCCTCGTGCGCGTCGCCTCCGGCTTCGTCCTCGGGGCAGGCCTCGGCATCGCCCTCGGCGCGGTGACCGGCACCCTGCCACTGGCGCGCCACCTCCTCGATCCGGCGTTCCAGGCCCTGCGGGCGGTGCCGTCGCTGGCCTGGGTGCCCCTGTTCATCCTGTGGCTCGGTATCTTGGAGACGCCCAAGGTGGTTCTCATAGGCGTCGGCGTGTTCTTTCCGGTCTATGTCGGCGTATCGGGGGCCATCGCCTCCGTCGACCGCAAGCTGGTGGAGGTCGGGCGCATCTTCCGGCTGTCGAAACCGGCGCTGGCCCGCCGCATTCTGCTCCCGGCGGTCCTGCCCGCCACCATCGTCGCGCTCCGCACGGGCCTCGGCCTCGGCTTCCTGTTCGTGGTGGCGGCCGAGCTGATGGGCGCGTCCGAGGGGCTCGGCTACCTCCTCGTGGACGGCCAGCAATTCGGCAAGCCCGAGCAGATCCTTGCCGCGATCCTGGCCTTCGCGCTGCTGGGCAAGGCGGCCGACACGATCCTCGTCGTCCTGACCCGACCGCTCCTGCGCTGGCAGGACGTGGCGCGCGACATCCTCTAGGGGCGGATGTGCTCACCTTCCGGAACGTCTCCAAGACCTACGCCGACGGGACGCGGGCGCTCGCGGGCATTTCCGTCGAGGTGGCACGTGGCGAAATTCTCGCCCTGGTCGGCGGCTCGGGCTGCGGGAAGACCACGCTCCTGCGCCTCGCCGCCGGCCTCGATACGGCGAGCGGCGGAACGATCCGTCTCGACGGCGAGGCGCTCGACCGGCCACATCCCGGCGTCGGACTCGTGTTCCAGGAGCCGCGCCTGCTGCCCTGGCTCACCATCGCGCAGAATGTCGGCTTCGGCCTCGCCGATCTTTCCACACCGGAGCGAGTCAGGCGGGTCGCCCATGCCCTCGAGCGGGTCGGCCTCGCCGAGCACGCGGACCGTTGGCCGCGCGACCTCTCCGGCGGTCAACAGCAGCGGACCGCCATCGCCCGAGCCTTCGTGGCGCAGCCTAAGGTTCTCCTCCTCGACGAGCCGTTCTCGGCCCTCGACGCGGTGACGCGCCAGGATCTGCACGGCCACCTTCTCGGCCTCTGGGCCGAGACGCGCCCGACCATCGTCCTCGTCACCCACGATGTCGGGGAGGCCGCCGTGCTGGCCGACCGGGCCGTGGTGCTCCGCCCGAAGCCCGGCCGCATCCACGAGATCCTCGCGATCGCCACGCCCCGGCCGGGCAATCCGGATGCCAATGCGTCCACCACCCGCCAGCTCAGGGCAATCCTCGGCGCCTCGCTGCGGGAGAGCGGGTGAGGCGCACGCTTTACGGGTCGGGGGGTGCGTCGGCGTTGCCCTCGGCCCGGTCGCGGTAGGTGGCGGCGCGGCCGAGCAGGATCAGGGTGACGGGCGTAGTCACGGTGAGGAACAGCCCGATCAGGAGATCGCGCAGGACCAAATGCCCCTCTGCTACCGAGAAGTACAGCACGGAGGCCGTGACGATCAGGGCCATGCCGAGGGTCGCCCCGAGGGTCGGCGCATGCACGCGCTCGTAGAATGTCCGCAGGCGGATCAGGCCGACGGCGCCGGTGAGCGAGAAGCCGGCCCCGGCGAGCGCCAGGGCGACCACGAGCCAGGCGGCCCAGGCGGGCAGGTCGGCGCCGGTCACTGGATCACCTCGCCCTGCATCAGGAACTTCGCCAGTGCCAGGGTGGCGGCAAAGCCGAGCAAGCCGATGATCAGCGCCGCCTCGAAGTAGAGCCCGCTGCCGGTGCGCAGGCCGTGCACCACGATGGCGAGCATGCCGTTGAGGTAGACCGTGTCGAGGCCGAGCACGCGGTCCTGGGCTCGGGGACCGCGCAGGACGCGCCAGGCGGCGAGCACCATCGCGAGGACCAGCATCGCCTGCGCCAGCCCCAGGCCGTAGGTGAGGACGAGGGTCGGGCTCACGGAAAGATCTCCATCAATGGGCGCTCGTAGCGATCCTTGACCCTGCGGACCCATTCGTCGCCCTCGACGAAGTCGAGAACGTGAAGGAGCAGGCGCCCGGTGTTGGAATCGTACTGGATCCACAGGGTGCCGGGCGTCGCCGTGAGGATGATCGCCAGCACCGCGAGGCCGTAGGGGCTGCGCAGGTCGAGGGGAATCGACACGAAGCCGGTGTGGCGTGTGCCGCGGCGCAGGCCCAGGATCACCTTCGCGACGTCGATGTTGGATCGCACCACGTCGCCGAGAACGCGCCCCGCCAGCCCGAGGATCGTGCCCGGCGCACGCACGCGCACGGCCTCGGGCCGCAGGGCCCGCATGACGAAGGGCACGAGCCATCCGACGACGACGCTAAGAAATGCCGTCGCGACGGTCAGCGGCGGGTTCAACAGCAGCCACGTCGCGACAAGGGCGAGGGAGAGCAGGGGATAGGGCAGGAACCGGTTCATGGCGCGCCCCCGGGGAGGACCGCGCGGACGTAGGCGGTGGGGTCGGCGAGCCACGCCACCGTGCGATCGGTGTAGGCGAGCCCGAGCCCGCCCCAGAGTGTGAGGCCGAGGCAGACGGTCATCAGTCCGGCCAGGGCCGCGAATTCGAGCCGCCCGATCACCGGATCGGGACCGTCGTGCGGCACCCAGAAGCCCTGGATGCCGAGGCGCACCAGGGGCATCAGGGTCCCGAGGCTGGAGACCGTCAGAACGAGGATGAAGCTCCAGGCCATGGGCGCCATCGCACCGCCCGCGAGGCCTGTGAACATCGCGAGCTTGCCGATGAAGCCGGCCAGCGGAGGCAACCCGGCGAGCATCAGGGTGCAGAGCAGGAACCCGCCGCCGACGATGGCCACGGCCGCCGGGATCGCCCGGCCGGTCTCGGTGGCACCGTCGTCGTCGAAGGGATCGTGGTACTCGTCGGCGAACACGGCCAGGGACGCCGCGGCCGGGTCGCGGCCGCGCTGGAGGATCTCGGCCAGCAGAAACAGCGCCCCCGCCGCCAGGGTCGAGCCGACGAGGTAGAACAGGGCGCCCGACAGGGCGGCCCGGCTGCCGGTTCCGAGGGCGGCCAGCACCGTGCCGGACGAGATCATCACCGCGTAGGCCGCCGCCCGCGTGAGGTCGCGCGCGGCGAGGATCCCGATGGTGCCGTACGCGATGGTGGCGAGGCCGCCGGCGAACAGCCAACCCTGGCCGAACCCCGCAGAGGCGCCGGTGCCGAACAGCAGCAGGCTCAGGCGCACGACGACGTAGATGCCGACCTTGCTCAGGATCGCCAGGATGGCGGCGGCGGGCGCGCTCGCGGCGGAGTAGGTCGGGGCCAGCCAGAACCCGAGGGGCCAGGCGCTGCACTTGATCAGGAAGGCGACGCCGAGCACCGCGCAGCCGGCCTCGAACAGCCCAGCCTCGGCCCCAGCCGGCCCCGACAGGCGGCGGGCGAGGTCGGCCATGTTGAGGGTCCCCATGGTGCCGTAGATCAGGCTGACGCCGACGAGGAAGAACAGCGACGCGATGAGGTTGACGGCGATGTAGGTGAGCCCGGCCCTGATCCGCGTCTCGCCCGAGCCGTGCAGCACGAGGCCGTAGGACGCGGCCAGCATCACCTCGAAGAACACGAACAGGTTGAACAGGTCGCCGGTGAGGAAGGCGCCGTTCACCCCCATCAGCAGCAGCAGGAACAGGGCGTGGAAGCGCGGCCCCGCCCGGTCCCAGCGGGCGACGGCGAAGACCAGGGCCGCGAGGCCGAGGATTCCCGTCAGCACCAGCATCATCGCCGCGAGCCGGTCGGCGACGAGAACGATGCCGTAGGGGGCGGCCCAGTTTCCGAGGCGGTAGACCTGGGGAGCCTCCAGCGTGCCCCAGGCCAGGATGAGGGCGGTGGCCAGCAGGACCGTGGTCGTCGCGAGGCTGATCGCCGCCTTGAGGCGGCTGCGCCGCTCGTCGAGGAGCAGCATCAGGCCCGACGCGGCGATGGGCAGCACGATGGGCAGGACGACGAGGTGATCGCTCGGTGCGCTCATGCGCCGGGCTCGCGGCCATCGACGTGATCGCTGCCGGTGATGCCCCGTGCGGCGAGCAGGACGACGAGGAACAGCGCCGTGAGGGCGAAGCTGATGACGAGGGCGGTGAGCACCAGGGCCTGGGGCACCGGATCGGCGATCCGCGCCGCATCGGCGCCGGCTTCGAGAACCGGCGGGGCGCCGATCGTCAGGCGGCCCATGGCGAAGATGAACAGGTTCACCGCGTAGGTGAGCAGCGACAACCCGAGAACCACCTGGAAGGTGCGCGGCCGCAGGAGCAGCCATACGCCCGAGGCGGCGAACAGGCCGATCCCCAGGGATAGAACGATCTCCATCAGGCGTCGGTCTCCAGGTCGGCGGCCGCTTCGCGGGCGCGGCGCAGGGATTGCCGCGCCAGGGCGACGAGCATGAGCACGCTGGCCCCCACCACGAGCACGACGACGCCGAGATCGAAGGCAACGGCGCTGGCCAGGGGGATTTTCCCCAGGACCGGCACGTCGGCGTACTGGAAGGCGGCGGTGAGGAAGGGGCGGCCGAACAGCCAGGGCACCGCCCCCGCCAGAACGGCGACGAGGAGCCCGAAGCCGATCCAGGCGATCGGGCGGATGCGCAGGCGCTCCTCCACCCATTGCGCCCCGTGGGCCATGTACTGGAGCACGAACGCGATGGTGAGCGCGATGCCCGCCGCGAAACCGCCGCCGGGCCAATCGTGCCCGCGCAGGAAGAGGTGAAGGGCCAGCACGCACACGAACGGGAACAGCCAGGTGATCACCACGGAGGGGATCAGCAGGGCGTCGGACGCGGTGTCGCCGACGCTGCGCTCCGCGTGGGCGAGGTCGGCGGCCTCCTGCCTGAGCTGCTGCTTCGGTCGCTCCAGGCTGTCGGCGGCCGGACGGAAGCGGCGCAGGAGGGCGAAGACCGTGAGACCGACGATTCCGAGCACGCAGATCTCGCCCATGGTGTCGAAGGCGCGGAAATCCACCAGCAGGACGTTGACGACGTTGCGGCCGCCGGCTTGGGGATAGGCCTCCTCGACGAACCAGTGGGCGATGCCCTCGGGCGAAGGCCGGGTCATCACCGCGTAGGCGAGACCGGCGAGACCGATACCGACGGCGCCCGCGACGACGAAGTCGGTGACCCGGCGGCGCCGGGCGCGGCGGTTCTCGGCCGCCGGCGCCAGGATGGCCTCGTCGCGCTTGGGCAGCCAGCGCAGGCCGAGGAGGAGCAACACCGTCGTCACGATTTCGATGAGGAGTTGGGTGACGGCGAGGTCGGGTGCCGACAGCCAGACGAAGGTGAGGCTGCTGACGAGGCCCGCCCCACCGGTGAGGATCACGGCCGACAGGCGATGGTACTTGGCGCGCTCGGCGGCCCCCACGGCGCAGGCGCCGCCCACCAGCCACAGGAGCGCGAAGGCGGGATCGATCCCGGACGGATCGGGGACGGGCAGGGCGGGCAGGCTGCGCGCGAGCACGGCCGACAGGCCCGCGATGAGGGCCACGAGGAACAGGGCGCGCAACTGCACCTGGACACGCGTCGCCCCGAGTGCCCGTTCGAGCCAGCGGGCCGCGTGCACGAGACCGGTCATGGCGCGCTCGAACATCCAGCCGCCGTCGAGGCGGTGCATGAGCCAGGGACCGCCACGGGGGTTGGTGTTGATGCGCCGGCCGAACGCCAAATAGAGGCCGACACCGCCGACGAGCGCCCCCATGCTGAGGGCGAGGGGTGCGTTGAAGCCGTGCCAGATCGCGAGGTCGTAGGCTGGGCCGGCTTCCCCGAACACCGAACGCGACGCCGTCTCCAGGGCCGGTCCGATGGTGAGGTTGGGCACGAGTCCGACACTGATGCAGGCCAGCACCAGGACCTCGATGGGAAGCCGCATCCAGCGCTCCGGCTCGTGCGGCGCCTTTGGCAGATCGTGCGGCGGTGCCCCGAAGAAGGTCTGGCGGATGAAGCGCAAGGAATAGAGCACCGTGAAGGCGGAGGCCAAGGTCGCCAGAACCGGCAGGGCGAGTTGGAGCGGATGGTCGCCGACGTTGTCGACGGCCTCCGACAGGAACATCTCCTTCGACAGGAAGCCGTTGAGCAGGGGCACGCCCGCCATGGCGGCGGCGGCGACCATGGCGAGGGTCGCGGTGTAGGGCATGGCCCGCCACAGGCCGCTGAGGCGACGCATGTCGCGGGTGCCGGTCTCGTGGTCGATGATGCCGGCGGCCATGAACAGCGACGCCTTGAAAGTGGCGTGGTTCACCGTGTGGAAGATCGCCGCGACGACGGCCAGCGGCGAGTTGAGGCCGAGCAGCAGGGTGATCAGCCCGAGATGGCTGATGGTGGAATAGGCGAGCAGGCCCTTGAGGTCGTGCTGGAAGATCGCGCTCCAGGCGCCGATCAGCATCGTCGCCATGCCGGCGGTGCCGACGATCCAGTACCAGGCGTCGGTCTCGGCCAGCACCGGCCACAGGCGGATCATCAGGAAGATGCCGGCCTTCACCATGGTGGCCGAGTGCAGGTAGGCGCTGATCGGCGTGGGTGCCGCCATCGCCCGGGGCAGCCAGATATGGAACGGGAACTGCGCCGACTTCGTCAGCGCCGCCGCCAGGATCAGCACGAGGGCGGGCAGGTAGAGCGGGCTCGACCGGATGGCGTCCCCCGACGCGAGCACCACGGCGAGATCGTAGCTGCCGACGATGCGCCCGACGATCACCATGCCGACGAGAAGGCACAGGCCGCCCAGAGCCGTGATGGTCAGCGCCATGCGCGCGCCGTCCCGTGCCGCGCGGTTGTCGTACCAGTAGCCGATGAGCAGGAACGAGAAGACGCTCGTCAGCTCCCAGAACACCACGAGCTGGATCAGGTTGCCGGCGAGCACGATGCCGAGCATCGCGCCGACGAAGGCGAGGAAGAACGAGAACAACCGCGGCACCGGGTCCTGCGCCGACATATAGTAGCGCGCGTAGAGCACCACGAGGGCGCCGATGGCGAGGACGAGGACGGCGAACAGCCAGGCCAGCCCGTCGAGGCGGAGCACCAGGGCGACGCCCAGGGAGGGCAGCCAGTCGAGGGTCTGCACCACCGGCGCCGCGCCGATGCGGGGATACAGCGCCCCGATACAGGCGAGGCTCGCGAGTGTGACGAACCCCGCGAGAAGGGCCGCGGCGTTGCGCGCGTCGCGGGGCAGCAGGGCCGCCGCCACGCTGCCGAGGAAGGGCAGGAGCGCGGCCGCGACGAGGAGGGGCTCGGCAGGCATCAGGGGCAGGGGCCTCGAAAGCGGGGTCCGGCTGGGTGCTCTGGACGATTTTTCGTGGTTTGTCGCCCCGGCGCCCGGAATGGGACCGCGATGAACCGGACCGCACGCCCGCGCATTGAGACTTCAAGGCCCGCGTTTCAGTCCCCTGGAGTCAGCCATGAAAACGTATCGGTGGAGCGCTTTGCTCCTCACCGCCATCCTGTGTGGACCGGCCCCCTTGGCCTGGAACGCACCCGCGCGGGCTGCCGACGATGCGGGCACGGCCGAGGAATCGCGGTTCCGGACCGCTCCGGCCCCGGGGAGCATGCGGGTCTCGAAGATCATCGGGGTCGGTGTCATCGGGCTGGATCACGTCCGCGTCGGCAGCATCGAGGATGTGCTGCTCGGGGCGGACGGTCGGATCGAGACGGTGGTGATCGGGGTCGGCGGCTTTCTGGGGATGGGCGAGAAGTACGTCGCGGTTCCCTTCGGCCTGCTGGCCTGGAACGTCGGCGACGTGCCCCTCACCTGGGGTCCGACCTCGGTCGCGACCCCGCGGAACGCCGCGACGCCGGCCGAGGCCGCCCAGGCCGGGCCGCAGACGATGCCGGGGAGCGACACCACCCGCGACGTCCTCGGCGCCGTCGAGGACAAGCACAGCGGGCGGGTCACCGACGCGACGGGTTCGACGGGCGCGCAGACTCCCACGGGCGAACGCGCGACCGTGCTGGCGGGCGCCTCCGGCAACGCCCCCGTCCGGGCGGAACTGAGGTTGACGAAGGCCGAGCTCGCCGCTGCGCCGGCCTTCACATTCGACGGTACGGCCGGACGGCAATGAGGATCGATCGATGAACCGGGTTCTGGCCGCCCTGATCCTGCTCGCCGCCGTGGGCGAGGCCGTCGCACAAGCGATGAACCCGGCCCCGCCGATCCCGGAGACCGGGCCGGCGGGCTCCAACTCCAGCGCCAACACCCTGGCGGCGATGGATTTCAATTGGGTCTGGGTAAGCCTCGTGGCGATCGTGCTGGGGGCCGCCCTCTGGTACGTCGTGCGTCGGCGTCAGTCGCGCTGAGGTTCACGGCGCGCGAACGGTCCCGGCGCTCGGGAAGAACAGCTGCTCGCCGCCGATTCGGTACGCGGCGATGGAGGCCTGGCCCTCGGGCGAGACGAGCCAGTCGATGAAGGCCTGTCCCTCCTTCACCTTCACGGTGGGGTGCTTGTCCGGGTTGACCAGCATCACGCCGTAGGGGTTGAACAGGCGCTTGTCGCCTTCGACCAGGATCGCGAGATCACCGCGGTTCTTGAATGCGAGCCACGTGCCGCGATCGGCCAGGATGTAGGCATTGAGGGCGGAGGCCGTGTTCAGGGCCGGCCCCATACCCTGGCCGACATCGCGGTACCACTCGCCCTTCACGGCGGGCAGATCGATTCCGGCTTCCTTCCAGCTCCGCAGCTCGGCGCTGTGGGTTCCCGAACGATCACCGCGCGAGACGAACGACGCCTTGGCGGCGGCGATGTTCCGGAGGGCGGCGGTGATGTCGGTGCCCTTCGTGCCGGCCGGGTCGCCCTTCGGCCCCACCAGCACGAAGTCGTTGTACATCACGTCGAAGCGCGCCTTGGCGAAGCCCTGCGCCACGAAGGCGTCCTCCGCCGGCCGGTCGTGGACGAGAACCACGTCGGCGTCACCCCGGCGCGCCGCGTCGAGGGCCTGACCGGTGCCGAGGGCCACCACCTTCACGGCGATGCCGGTCTTCACCGCGAAGGCGGGGAGGATGTGCTTGAACAGGCCGGACTGCTCCGTCGAGGTGGTCGAGGCCACGACGATGGAGGCCGGCTCGGCGCTCGCGGGGGAAGCCCCCAGGGGGGACGCCCCCAGGAGTGCGAGGAGACCGAGGGTCAGGACGCCGCGGCGAGGGAAGTCCAAGGCAGTTCTCCATCGAAATAGGCGCGCGCCTCGGGCGTGCGCGGGGACAGGAGGGTGGTCCGGGTCGGGCCGTGCTCGACGGCGCGGCCTTGCGCGAGGACGATCACGTCGGCGGCGAGCCGCGCGACCTGTGCGAGATTGTGGGAGACGAGCACCACCTTGGTGCCTTCCGCCGCCATCTCGGCGATGAGGGCTTCCACGCGCTCGGTGGCACTAGGATCGAGGTTCGCCGTCGGTTCGTCGAGCAGCAGGAGGTCGGGTCGGGCCGCCCAGGCGCGGGCGAGGGCGAGGCGCTGCTGCTCGCCGCCGGAGAAGCGGGTGGCCGGGTCGCCGGCCCGGTGTGCGAGGCCGACGCGGGCGAGCGCCGCGCGGGTGCGCTCCCGGCGCTCGGCCCGAGACAGGCTCAGGGGCACGAGGCCGAGGGCGACGTTGGCGGCGGCGCTCGCCCGGATGAGGGCGGGCTTCTGGAACACGAAGGCCCGGCGCGCCGCACCCGGCACCCGCAGGCTGCCACCCGTCGGAACCAACAGCCCGTCGATCACCCGCAGGGTCGCGCTCTTGCCCGCCCCGTTGGGGCCGACGAGGGCGGTGATGCCGGAGGGCGGGATCGCGAGGCTCAGGCCGTCGAGGATCGTGGTGCGATTGAGAACCAGACGGATGTCCGTGAGGGTGATGCCTGCCATCGCGCTCACCCGTAGGCGCGGGCGGCGTGGCCGCGCAGGAGGGCCGCCACCGCGTTCACCGTGATCACGAGTCCGATGAGGACGAGGCCCAGCGCCAGGGCGAGGCTGAGATCGCCCTTCTGGGTCTCCAGGGAGATCGCCGTCGTCATGGTGCGGGTGTGCCCGTCGATGTTGCCGCCCACCACCAGCACGGCGCCGATCTCCGAGATCGCCCTTCCGAACGCCGCGAGTGCCGTGGTCACGAGGGAGAAACGGGTGTCGTGGATGAGTACGCCCGCCCGGCGCGGAGCGGAGAGACCGAGTGAGCGCAACTGCTCGCCGAGATGGTCCTCGGCGTCGGCGATCACTTGGCGGGTCAGGGCCGCGACGAGGGGGGTCGCCAGGACCGCCTGCGCCGCCACCATGGCGCCAGGGGTGAACAGCAGGCCGAGCGACCCGAACGGTCCCGACCGTGACAGGACGAGGTAGAGCACGAGCCCGACGATCACCGGCGGCAGCCCCATGAACGCGTTGAGCAGCCCGACGAGCGCGGACCGGCCCCGAAACCGTGTCACGGCGAGGAACGCGCCCATGGGAATGCCCAGAACGAGGCCGATGGCCACGGCCGACAGGCTAACGCGCAAGGACAGCCACGCGATGGCGACGACGTCGCGATCGAGGGTGGCCAGCCGTGCGAACGTCTCGTGGAGGGTCTCGGTCATGCGCGCCGGAAGCAGGGGTTCGGCTGCGATGCAACGCCCGGGCGGACGAGCGCAATAGGAAGCTCGCTTCCGATGTAGGGCAGCGTCTTATCCCCGACCGCAAATGATCGGGGACGCGTTACCAGAGTGCGGCGTGGGGATAGAACGCGACGGTGTCGCCGGGCGCGACGCCGATGACGTCGTCCGGAAGTTCGGCGAGGCCATCGCTTTGGGTCAACGACGTGAGAAGGCCTGCGCCCTCACGGGGGAACTTGTGTGCCTCCATCACCCCGTCGAGGCCGGGTGCCAGGGTCACCCGAACGAATTCGCGGCGTCCCGACTTCTTGCGATAGGCGAAGGCGGCGCGGACCTTCTGCGGAACCGGGGGTACGACACTCGCCCCACCGAGGCGCGCGAGCAGGGGACGCACCACGAACAGCAGCGTCACGTAGACCGCAACGGGGTTGCCCGGCAGGCCGACGAAGGGCGTGCCGTCGACGAGGCCCATGGCGACGGGGCGGCCGGGCTTGATGGCGAGCCGCCAGAACAGGAGCCGGCCCACCGCCTCCACGGCGGTCCGGACATGGTCCTCCTCCCCCGTCGAGACCCCGCCCGAGGTGAGGATGAGATCGTGGTCGCGGGCGGCGTCCGCGAGACGCCTCGCCAGGGGCTCGGGCGCATCGCGCAGGATGCCGAGATCGTCCACCCTGACGCCGAGGCGCCCGAGGAGGGCCGCCAGCATCACCCGGTTGGAATCGTGGATGGCACCGAGCCCGAGGGGCGTGCCCGGCTCGGCGAGCTCGTCGCCCGTCGAGAACAGGGCGACCCGCAGACGCGTACGGACGGGCAGGCGCGCATGGCCGGTGGCGGCGGCGAGGGCCAGGTCCTGCGGCACGAGCCGTCGCCCCGCCGCGATGATCCGCTCGCCCCGCGCGATATCCTCGCCGGCGGCGCGCGCGTTGGCGCCGGGCTTCAACCCTTGCGGCAGCAGGACGGCATCGCCCTCGCGGCGCACGTCCTCCTGCATGAACACCGTGTCGGCGCCGGGCGGCAGGGCGGCACCCGTGAAGATGCGGACGGCGCCACCGGATGCCGCGATGGCATCCGGCGCGGCGCCGGCGGGGAGCCGACCCAGGACGGGGAGCCGGGTTTCCCCGTTCCCATCCAAGTCGGCATGGCGCACGGCGTAACCGTCGACGGCGGAATTGCCGAAGGGCGGCACGTCGTGACCGGCCACCACGTCCTCGGCCGCCACGCGCCCGTCGGCGTCGACCAGGGACACCCATTCGGTGCCGGCGAGAACGGGCAGGCGCGCCGCGATGAGGCTCGCCGCGTCCTCGATCCGCATCAGCGCCCCGCCGAAGGCGAAGCAATCGTCGCTCAGCTGCGCCATGCGTCCTCCGGGTGCTCGAGGCGATCGAGGCGATCGAGGGTCGCTTCCAAGGATTCGGCCCGGGCGAGGACGAGATCGGCGATGCCGGCGATATCGTCGAGATCGACCACCGGAACGCCCGCCTCCGGAAAGGCCGTATCGCTCGCGACCCCGACGATGCGCGGATCGCCGGGATGGAGCGGCGGCCGGCCGTTGGCCGCGCGGTGGACTTCCAGCTTCGCGTGCGCTGCGCGCTTGAACCCCTCGACGAGGGTAAGGTCGCACGGCGAGAGTTTGCGCAGGAGATCGGCGAGCGTCGCCTCCGGGCCGTCCGCGACTTCGTGGATCTGGACCCAGCGCCGGGCGGACGAGACGATGACCTCGCCGGCGCCCGCTTCGCGGTGGCGATGGGAATCCTTGCCGGGCCGGTCGACGTCGAAGTCGTGATGGGCGTGCTTGATGGTCGCCACCCGTAGCCCGCGTCCCACGAGAGCGGGGATCAGCCGCGTCAGCAGAGTGGTCTTGCCCGCCCCGCTCCAGCCGGCGAGGCCGATGATCCGGGGGGCGATCATGGGGTGTCTCCGACGCGAAAACTGAGGTCGCGCAAAGCCGCGCGGGTCCGATCGTCCGCGAGCACGTCGAGGAACGCCGCCAGCGCCGGCGTCTCGCGCCTGTCCGCCGCGTAGGCGAAATCGTAGCGCTCCTCCGTGAGCGGCAGGAAGCCGAGGCCGTAGGCGCGGGCCACGGTGGAAATGGCGACGCCCCAATCGGCACGCCCCTGCGCGACGGCCGCCGCCACGGCGTTGTGCGAGCGCGGCTGGTTCCAGAACCCGGCGGGCCGGCTGCCCTTCAGGAGACCGTCGACGAGGGCGCGGGTGCCCGAGCCGACGTTCCGGTTGACCATCACGGTCACGGGGGCAGCGAGGGCCGCGGTGACCGCCGCCTCGGCCGCCCGGTCCTCGAACAGCGGATCGCCGCGCCGGAACACCACGCCCTGGAGCCGCCCCCAACCGGGGGCGAGGCGGAAGCCTTCGGCGAGGAAGGGGCCGTTGTAGAGTCCGGTCTCGGGGTCGAGGAGGTGCAGGGCGGCGAGATCGCATTCGCCGCGCTGGAGGGCGGCGAGCCCCCCGGCCGAGCCGACCCAGAGGGTGCGGGCGCGCAGACCCCGCTCGGCCAGCAGGCCGATCACCCGGTCGAGCCCGACGCAATGGCTGCCGATCAGGGTGAGGTCGGGCGGGCGCACCCCCGCCCCGAGGCGGGTGACGGACACGGTCTCGCCCGCCTCGACGCCCGAGCGGGCGGCGGGCACCGAGAAGAAGCCGTCGGCCTGCGAGAAGGCGGTGACGGAGCCCGAGCCCTTCGAGACCGGCAGGGCGACGAGCCCCTCGGGCGTCTCGGCCAGCGACGCCATCACGAACTCGGTCCGCCCGAGTTCGGAGGCCACGCGCTGGGGCAGCACGGCCGCGACGGCCTCGTCCTCGCGCGGAGGCAGCCCCGCCATGGCGCGGATGAGCGGCACGACGAAATCGTGGAACGTGAACATCGCGGAGGTCGGAAAACCCGGCAGCACGACGACGGGCTTGCTCTCCGCCACGGCGAGGCAGAGCGGCTTGCCGGGCTTGAGGGCGACGCCGTGAACGAGGATGCCGGGGCTCCCGAGATCCCGCAGGATACGATGCGAGACGTCGCCAGCGCCCTTCGAGGTGCCCCCCGAGAGCACGACGATGTCGTTCTCGGCGAGGGCCGCCTGCAGGGCCTCGCGAAGGGCTGCCGCATCGTCGCGAACGATGCCGAGGGACACGGCCTCGCCGCCGTTCTCGATGACGGACGCGGCAACGATCGGCCCGTTGGAATCGTAGATCGCCCCCGGGGGAAGGGGCAGTCCGGCCGCCCTGAGTTCATCGCCGGTGGACAGCACCGCGACCCTGGGCCGGCGCACCACGGGAATGCGGGCGAGGCCGCAGGCGGCCAGCATGCCGATCTCGCGGGCGGTGATGCGCAGGCCCCGGCGCAGGACCGTCTCGCCGGCGGCCATGTCACCCCCGGCGTAGCCGATGAACTGGCCCGGCCGCGCCGCCTGAACGAGGTCGATGGCCAGCACCGCGTCGAGGAACTCGGTCTGCTCGACCATCACCACCGCGTCGGCGCCGCGCGGGATGACGCCGCCGGTGGCGATGGGGGTGGCGCTGCCCTCGGCCACGGCGAGGCTCGGCGCGACACCGCAGGCCAGGATCTCACGGTTGAGGACGAGGCGCCGGGGGCTCGCCGCACCGGCGCCCTGGGTGTCCGTGGCCCGCACGGCGAAGCCATCCACCAGGGCCCGGTCGAAGGGCGGCACGTCGATGGGGGAGGCGACATCCGTGGCGAGCACACGGCCGAGGGCCTCGGCCAACGGGACGTCCTCGGGCGGCAGGACCCGATGGGGAACCGCCGCCCGAAAGCGCGTCGCGGCCTCCTCCCGGCTGACGACGGACAGGAACTGCTCCTGCCGGGCGGCGGCGGCCAGGCGTTCGCGAAACGGGATCTCGTACTCCGGCATCGTCACAGGGTCAGGACCTCGACCGTCGTGCCCTCCGGATAGCCTTCCAGTTCCGGCGGCACCAGGATCGCTCCGTTGGCCTCGGCGAGGCGCGACAGGGCGAGATCGGCCCCGCCGAGCGGCTCGACGACGCCGGCGTGGCGGCGCACGAACACCACGTCGCTCACCCCGATGGTGGCGCTGACCTTGCGCGTCAGGATTCCGCTCACGGGCTCTGGCCCATCGCCACCCGACAGGGCGGCGAGGAGTGGACGCCCGAGGGCGAGGTACACGGAGAGCGCGGCTTCCGGGCGGCCCGGGAGCAGCAGGACGGAACGGCCGTCGGCGCGCCCGATGGCGGCGGTCTCGCCCGACCGGATCGCGATGCCGTGAGCCAGGACCTCGCCGGCCAGCGCCAGGGCGGCGACGCTGTGGTCCGTCCGCCCCGGACCGGTTCCGCCGAGTACCAGAACGGCGTCAACCGCAGCCGCACGGATCGCCGACGCGATCGCCGCGGGATCATCCGGTACGGTGACGGGCGTACCGGGATCGCCGCCATCGGCCGCAATCAGGGCCGCCAGGGTTTCGGCCAAGGGCGCCGAACCACCGGTGGCGATGAGGGCGACGCGCGGGCTGCGCACCGGGACTTGAGCGAGGCCCGCCGCGGCCAAGGCGAGAAGGTGCAGCGGTCCGACACGCGTACCGGCGGCGAGGACGCGCGTACCGGCCGCGAGATCCTCGCCCGGCCGGCGGACTCCGTCGCCGGCGGGGGCATCCGCGACGAACGTCCGGCCCTCCAGAGCCTCGGGCGGCAGCACGGTATCGGCGCAGTCGGGGAGAATCTCACCCGCCTCGACCCAGACCGGCGGCGCACTCGGGAGAATCGGTGCGTATGCCGAGGCCCCGGTGACGCCTTCGGCCTCCACCGCCCAGCCGTCACGCAAGGCCGTCGGCCGTTCGGGCGAGTTTCGGTTCGCGACCACGTCGTGGGCCGCCGCGAAACCCAAGGTCAAGGTCGCCGGAAGCACCCGCTCCGCGACGGGAACCACGCCCGAGACGAGGCGTGCCACCGCGTCGGCCAGCGGCATCAGGGCCGCCGAGGCGTGCCGCGTCACGCCGTTTCCACGAGGACGCGCAGTCGGCAAATCCCAGCTTCCATCCACGCAGGGCCATCCATACGACTCCGCATGCGGCATCGGCCTGCGTTGATCAAGCGTGTGCGGTGCAGGTCTGCGCGGCACAGGGCCCCAGGGTGCGTCCGGGGACAGGGCCGTCGCGCCTCGGTTATGGTCCGGCCGAACCGGCGGGGAGCCGGCCCGTTGGAACCGAGAGCCATGCGGCCCCTGCGCGTCATGCGATCCGTCCTTGGAATGTTCGGCCTGTTGGCCGTGTCGCTGGCGACTCCTCCGGCCCTGGCACAGATGCGCGGCCATGGTGGTCCGGTGCGGGCGCTGGCGGTGGTCCCGGGTGGAGACATCGCGATTTCGGGCGGTTTCGACCAGGCGGTGATCGTGTGGGGAATCGCGACCGGCACCGCGCTGAGTGTCCTGCGCTTCCACGAAGGGGCGGTGAACGCCGTCGCAACCCTACCGGACGGCGGCTTCGCCACGGCTTCGGAGGATGGCCGCATCGCCCTGTGGCGCAATGGGCGGTCGGAGCCCGAGCGCGTCCTCTCCGAGCACACCGGACCGGTGGCCGGGCTGGCGGTGTCGCCGGACGGGCTCCAGATCGCCTCCGCGTCCTGGGACGGGACGGCGCGGGTCCGACCCCTGGCCGGCGGCCCCGGGCGGGTGCTCGAAGGGCACACGGGCCCCATCAACGCCGTCGCCTTTCTGTCCGACGGACGGATCGCCACCGCCGGCTACGATGCCACCTTGCGGATCTGGCCGAGTGCGGACGGGCCGCCGCGCGTCACCCCCCTTCCGACGCCCCTGAACGCCCTCGCGGTGACCCGTGACGGCGAAATCGCCGTGGCGGGCGGGGATGCCATCGTGCGCTTGCTGCGCCCCGACGGCGGTGAGCGGGCGGCCGCCGATGTCGGACCGAACCCGGTGATCGCCCTGGCTTTCTCGCCGGACGAGACCCGCTTGGCCGCAGCCACGGCGGGCGGCACCGTCGCTCTCATCGATCGCGCCAGCGGCCGCATCCTGCGCCGTCTCGTCGGTCCGGGCCTGCCGGTGTGGTCCGTGGCGTGGCGGGGCGACGAACTCGTCACGGGCGGCAGCGACCGGCTGGTCCGACGCTGGAACGCCACCACGGGCGAGCCCATCGGCGCCCTGAGTTTGCCGCGCCCGGCCGACACCCTGGCGGCTTTTCACGGCGATCGCGGCGCAGAAGTCTTCCGCGCCTGCGTCGCCTGCCACGCCCTGACGCCGGAGGCCGGCCCGCGGGCCGGCCCGAATCTCGCCGGCATCATCGGTCGCCGCATCGCGAGCGAGCCCGGGTATCGCTATTCCGATGCCCTGAAATCCATGGACCTCGTCTGGGACACCACCACCATCGCCCGCCTGTTCGAGGTCGGCCCGGCCCGCTACACGCCGGGCACCCGCATGCCCGAGCAGACCATCACCGACGCGGACGACCGCGCGGCCCTGGTGCGGTTCCTCGAAAAGGCGACCGCCCTGCCGTGACACGGGCCGGTCAGGGCCGCCGGACCATGTAGCGGGCGTCGGCCCCGTAGCTCGCGAGCTTCTCCGCCGAAGGGGGGCAGGGCGCCTCACGGAACCCTTGAGCCCGCCAGAAGGGGACGGACCTGTTCACCGCCACCAGGGCGATGGCCGCACCGTCGGAGCGCGCCACGAGATCGGCCACGGCCGCGCGGGCATGGCCCTGGCCCGCCGCCCGCGGGTGCAGCCCAAGATCATGAACGTGGATCGCATCGTGGCCCGCGATGCTTTCCAAGGCTTGATTCAGGGGCGGGATGCGGCCAAGCGGCCAGGGATAGGCGATGAGATAGCCGCGGATCGCACCGGCCTCCGGCGCCAGCACCCGGCAAAAGGTCGGGCTTGCCCGGAGGCGCTCCGCGAAGCGCTCGGGTGCCTCGTGATGGTCCGGAAACAGGGCCTCAGCGAGGGCGACGACCGCGCCGAGATCGTGCGGCACCATGGGCCGCCAGGACAAGCCGTCCATCGGACCCGCTCAGACGGCCTCGCCCCGCTCCGTCCGCTCACGGAAGTAATCCTCGGTCGTACGGGTGCGCGTCCGCTCCGGCCCGGCATGGGGATCGAAGCCCTGGTTGAGGGCCGCTTCGACGCGGCAATCCTCGCACATCATCAGGGCATTGATCCGCTCTGCGCCGCCGGAGCCCGAGAACATCCAGTGACGCTCGCGCAGCTTCTCGACGACCCGCTCGATGGTGCTGCGGGTGCCGAACGGCTTGGCGCAACTGATGCAGCAGAACGGCTCCTCTTCCTTCACCACGCGGCGCGGCGCGGTCCAGGCCTCGAAGTCGAGGCCGGGCCGGAGATCGATCACCGATTCCGGGCAGGTCGCCGCGCACAGGCCGCACTGGACGCACAGGCTCTCCTCGAAGGCCAGCAACGGCCGTTCGGCGCTGTCCGAAAGGGCATGCGTCGGGCAGGCGCCCACACAGGCGAGGCAGAGGGTGCAATCTTCCGTGCGGAAGTCGAGTCCGCCGAAGGGGGCACCGGCCGCCAGGGCCACGTAGGCAGTCGGGCGAGGCGCCGCCTCGTACATCTCGCGGAAGGCGAAGCGCAGCACCTCGCGCTTGCCGCCGACGGGCATGAACCGGCTCGGACGGGACGACGCGGCGCCGATGCGGGCTTCCGACAGAGCCGCCCCGAGGGCGTCCGGATCGTCGGTCTCGATCACCGCGATGGCCGGTCCCGCCCCGCCATATCCGAGGGCCTGCGCCAAGGTGTCGGCGAGCGCCACCGTGCGGTGGAGGCTGTCGAGGTCGTGGTGGGGTCGGGCACGGGCGAGGACATGCACGCCCGTGGCCCCATAGGCGAACAGCGCCGCCATCGCCTCGGGGCCGAGTTGGGTGATCTCGTTGAGGCGCACGGGCAGGACGCGGGCGGGCAGGCCGTCACCGTGGCGGGCCAGGGCATCGATGAGCGGCTCGCCGTGATCGCCGTCGTGGAACAGGATCGTCGCGTCCTGGCCGCCGGCCTCGGAGTAGGCCAGCATCAGGCCGCGCAGGCGTCGCATCAGGGCATCCGCGGGCGGCACGGCGTAGGCGGCGGCCCCCGTCGGGCAGACGGCCGCGCAGTTGCCGCAGCCGGCGCAGACGGTGGGATCGATGGCCACGGTGTCGCCCGCCGACGCGATGGCGCCCGTGGGGCAGACTTCGAGGCAGCGCGTGCAGCCGGTGATGCGCGAGCGCGAATGCGCGCAAAGATCGGCCCGGAAATTCACGAACCGGGTCTTGTCGAAGGTGCCGACGAGATCGGCCGCCGCCGTGATGGCGCGTTCCACCGCCGCCGGGTCGCGCGGGTCGGCGCGCATATACCCGATGCGGAGGTCGTGAGCTGGAAACAGCGGCGTGCCGCCGCTCAAGTCGAGGACCACGTCGCAGGTCGAGGTGGCACCGTTGCGCGGCAGGCCGAAGACGAGGTGCGTCCGCGAGGACGGGGCGGGGAGGGCGTAATCGTCGATCCGGAGTTCGAAGGCCCCGAGGCGGCCGGTGGCGCCCGCGATGGTGCCCTGGAGAACCGGGAAGTCGTTGCGCTGCGGCGGCTCGACGGCGTCCGGCCGGGTCAGCAGGACGGTGACGTCGAGATCCCCTGCAAGCCGCCGTCCCGCCTCGATGGCGACGGCGTCGCGGCCGTAGATGAGCGCCACGCCCTGGCTCTCGATGGAGACGGTGCTGGCGTCGGGGACGGGCTCGGCCGCGGCGGCCAGAAGAGCCGCCATCTTGGGACCGGCCCGACCGGCCTCGGTGGACCAGCCGGCGGTCTCGCGGATCTTGGCGTAGGTGACGCGGTCCTCGGCACCCAGTTCCTCGGCGACCTCGTCGAACAGGGGCGACTGAAGGGTGCAGGACACGGTGACGGGGACGCCCGTGCCGAGGGTTTCGCGGAAGCGGTCGAGTTCCCGGCCACAGAGCTGGTCGGCGGTCTTCAGCGTCCCGCCGCAGCCGCGCGCGATGGCGGTAGCGTCGAGGGGCATGGTGCCCTCGCAGGAACAGGCGAACACGAGACGATCGGACACGGGGCAACCTGAGGCGTTGGGGACCGGCGCGGCCCCTTCGCGGGGCCTCGCGCATCCGTTATATAATCGAACGGTTCGAAACTACGAACGCACCAATTGATCGCACCGGGCGGAGCCCCCGTCCGGCCCGTGAAGTCCCACCCGCGAAAGTACCCGGATTGACCGCGCGCCCATGACAGTCCCGTCCGCGACCGATCCGGCGCGCCTCGTGCTGCCGCCGGCCTTCACCGGCCTGCGCGCACCGGCGACGGATGACGCCTTCGCGCGCGCCTGTGCGCTCGCCGCGGACGAAGGCGGCGATGCGGCCGGGACCCTGGTTCTGGTCGAGCGGGAGGATGTCCTCGATCTCGCGGTCGTCCTCGCCCCCGGGGAGCCGCTCGCGTCGGCCCGCCGCGCCCTCCTTCTCGGCATGGTGGCTCTCGTCGATGCCGTGGGGACTCACGGGCCGCCGGAGATGCCCATCACCCTGCTCTGGCCGGACGAACTGAGGTTCGACGGGGCGCGTCTCGGCGGCGGACGCCTCGGCTGGCCACGGGACTGCGCCGAGGATGCGGTTCCGGACTGGCTGGTCTTTTCCGCCATGCTGCTCGTCTCGAAGCCTCACGGCGACGATCCTGGTCTGACTCCGGACTCCACGGCTCTGGACGAGGAAGGCTTCGGGCCCGGCATCCGCCTCGCCCTGGTGGAGAGCTTCGCGCGAAACCTCATGAAGGCGTTCGCCACCTGGGCGGAAGACGGGTTCGACGGCATCGCGGCGCGCTACCTCGCCCATGTGCCGGCGGCCGTCGGGGCGCGGGCGGAGATCGACCGCAACGGCGATGCCGTCCTCGAGCATGACGGCGCGGTCGAGCGCCTGCCGCTCGCCCCCTGCCTGACGACGCCGGTCTGGCGCGATCCCGCCACCCGGGCGGTACGGCTGTGAGCCCCCTCAAGCTGCCCCGAACGCTGCGTCTCGACCCGTCCGACAGCTTCGTGTTCGCGGATGCCGCCGAGCCCGGCGAATGGGCCGTGACCGGCTCGTTCCTGTTCTGGGACCGGGATCTGTCGAACCTGACGGGCAAGGACCGGGTCGCCTTTCGCTCGGGGTTCCTCGGGGTGCGCTCGTTCGGGTTCTCGACCCTGGTGGTGGTGAGCGAGGCGAGCGAGGCCGAGCGGGACGAGGCCGTCGCGGACCTGGCGCACCATCTGCGGGAACGCCTCGGCGCACCGGACCAGGCGGCCGCCCTCGCGGCGGCGCGGGAAGAGATCGATTTCGCCGCCTCCCTCTGCGACCTTCCCATCGGCACCGTCGTGGCGATGCATCGCACGGAGACGGACGGCGCGATCGCGGAAGCGTTTCGCACGTTGCACCAGAAGCCCGGCGGCGAGGACCGCCTCCATGCCGGCGCCCGCGCCTTCCGTTTCGTCGAGACCGACGAAGACGAGCCGGAGGAGCGCGCCGACCTCGTCGGTCTCGCGCGACGCGACCGGACGGAGCCATGATGCCGCACGCAGCCAATAGGGGCCGTTGCCAGGGATGACCGAGTTCTGGGTATCGAGCGGCCACCATCTCACCCGCCGCACGGAAGGCGGCGGCCTCGGGGCCACCGACGAGTTGATCCTCGCCTATCTGGCGCGGCCGGAATTGATCCCGCCGGAAGAAGCGTGCGCCGCCGAGCGGAGGCTCCACGCCGATCTCCTGGCCGAGCCCCGACGCACCGTAACCACGGAGGCCTTGGCGGCCATCGTGGATGCCGACGCACGGGAGAACTGGGCGGTGCTCCTGGCGTTCCGCGACCGGCTTCTCGCTGCGCGCTCCATCGAGGCGGCTTATTTGAGTCTCGTGCGCGAGGGCCTGCAGGGCACGCCGTCCCTGTTCCTCAACCAACTCGTGCACCTCATCCTGCGCAATGCGCTGGATTCGTGCGACGATCCCTACGTCCTGCGGGCGGCCGAACTGTTCTTCCGCACCCAGCGGGTGAGCCGGCACGAGGGCGCCGTGCTCCTCGCCGATGCCGAGGTGATCGAGGCGCGCGAGGGCTCCGCCCCGCTCTCCCCCCTCGTGGCGATGCTCGGCAAGGAAGCCGCCAACGAGCTCGATGTGCTGAACGACGAGAATGCCTGGACCTACTGGAGCCGCTCGGACGCATTCTCCATGGCGCTCAATCTCGGATCGAGCCCCCGGAGCCGGGAGGGTCTGGCCCGCGTCATCGAGGTGTTCGTGCGTCACCTCCTCAACACCGAGGTCACGGTGACCCCCCTCGACCGGCTCGAGGACACGGACTGGCGCTGGTTCGTCGGCCTCGACGCGGAGGGCACGCGCATCGGCAACGCGCTCTGGCGGGGCGAGACCGTCGATTCCACGACGCAGGAGCGGGTGATCGCACTCTTCCGGCTCGTTTTCGCCGACACGGGCCAGGTCGACCCGAAGGTCGGCGACAGACCGGTCTACCTGATCCTCGCGGGCACAACGACGAACCAGGTCCAGATGAAGCCGCAGAACATCGTCGCCGGCCTGCCCCTGCGTGCTGCCTCCCCGGCGGCTTGAGGAACCTCCCCATGTCCGACTCCCCCCCCGACAATCACTTCGAAGTCGGTGTCGTCGTGGAGAAGCGTCGCCTGAAAGGGCCGTGGGCGACCCACGCCTGGCTCCCCGTCGCGATCCTGCCGGCGGCCCCCGCCGCGCCGCCGGGGACGCGCCTCTCGGGCACCGAGGACGAGGGCACCTATTATGCGGGTGCCTACGACGTTCATCTGCACCCGGCCGAGACCGCGCATTACCGCGACAATCTCGTGTCCGGACGCCCCTCCCTCTGGGTCGCCCTGCGCAAGCTCGGCGAGGGGGATTACGAGGTCGCCACCGTCACGGCCGACCCCTACGAGGGCGAATCCATGGCCGAGGGCATCGGCGAGGTGGTCGAGGCGGTGCCGATGCCGCCCGATCTGCAAGCCAAGCTCCTCGCCTTCTTCGAAGCGCACCACATCGAGCGCGTGTTCGAGAAGCGCAAACGAGACCGGGCCGACCCCGAGGCCCTGGCCCGGCAGGCCGGCGGTTCCGGCACCGGAGCCGGCCGCAAGGGGAGACGGTCATGAGCGACGGCTTCCTGTCGCGCTGGGCCCGGCGCAAGCGCGACGTTCGCCTCAGCGAGCGGGCGGAGATCCCGCCGGTTGCGGAGGACTTCGTCGACCATCCCCCCACCCCGGCGGACGAGACCGTCGCGTCGGATGCGGCCGCCGAGGCGGAACGCGACCTCCTAGCCGATTTGCCCTCCCTCGCGGACCTCACGGCGGAGACGGACCTGACGCCGTTCCTGCGTGCCGGCGTGCCCTCGGCCATGCGCAACGCCGCGCTTCGAAAGATGTGGTCCGTCGATCCCGCCATCCGCGACTTCGTCAGCGAAGCGCGGGAATATGCCTACGATTGGAATACGCCCGGCGGCGTGCCGGGCCTCGGCCCGCTCCTGCCCGTCGACGACGTGAAGGCCATGCTCGGCCGGCTGTTCAACCGCGATCCATCCGAACCGCTCGCCGCCGACACGAGCCGGGTGGAACCGGCACCGCAGGCCGATGCCGAAAGCGAGACTTTCGAGAGCGCTGCTTCCGAAGGGCAGCCGGTCGCCGAGGCGTCGGACGCGTCGAAGCTCCTGGCAAAACCGATAGACAGTACCGCTCCTGCGAATTCCCCGGATCCAGCACGCACAACGTCGATCGATACAGTTTCAGTATCGCGCCTGCGACGCCATGGCGGTGCTAGGCCAAGCTGAGCTGTGGAATCGGGATTGCGCCAGTCTCGAACGCTTTTTATCGTAGCTCCAAAGTACGATCCCGGCTTACAGTGCTGAGCGAAACACCCGGATACCGTCGGCTCGCGCCATGGCGCAGCGGACGTTCCGTGAAGGTCACGCAGATCGGGATCGTCCCGGGTTCAAGGTCGCAGGGTTCAGGTTCGAGAGTGGGATGCGTTCCGTCGCAGGGGCCAACGAGCACGCGGACGAAGGACATCAGAACGGTCACGCTCCGATGAGCGCGACCGTCGACGACGTCGATCATGGGCGCGCCCAGCACTACGATCTTCTCGCCGTTCTCCTCGGGCATGCGCCGGACCGGGCCGTGCTCGAAACCCTCGGGCGACTTCGGGGCGGGGACAGTCTGCTCGGCCAGCCCGTCGAGGTTCTGGCGCGCGCCAGCCGCGAGGTGGCCCCGGAAACGGTAGCACGCGAATATCACGACCTTTTCGTCGGGGTCGGTCGCGGCGAGCTCCTGCCCTACGCGTCCTACTACCTCACCGGCTTCCTCAACGAACGGCCCCTCGCTCGGGTGCGTGAGGATCTGCGGAGTCTCGGGATCGAGCGGGATACGGCGATGACCGAGCCCGAGGATCACCTCGCGATCCTCCTCGATTGCATGGCCGGGCTCGTGGCCGGTCGGTTCGACGCGGCACCCAACGCCGCGCGAGACTTTTTCACGAGGCATCTGGAGCCCTGGGCCGGGCGTTTCTTCGCCGATCTGGAGCGGGCGAAGGCCGCGCGCTTCTATCGGACCGTCGGTGGATTGGGTCGTGCCTTCATCGAGGTGGAGGCGCAGGCCTTCGCGATGGACGCGTGACCCCCCGCCATCCGAATTCAATGGATCGCGCCGACGGCGCATCCCCCGCCGTTTGAGGAGTGTCGACCATGCGACAGGATCCGAAAGACCAGAAGGACCGGCTCGGTCGTCGCCAGTTCTTCCGCGCGCTCGGCGGCGGAACGGTCGCGGCCGCCGTCGGTGTCTCGGCGACGCCCATGACGGCGACGGACGCCCAGGCCTACGACCCCGGCCAGGACGAGACCAAGGGGCGCTACCGGCTCACCGACCACGTGAAGGCGTTCTACCGGACCAACGGGTACGAGACGCTGAAGAACAGCACCAACGACGCCGGCAAGAAGTGAGGCAGCCATGCTGACGAAGCGTAAGAGCGGCGCGGCGAGCCGCACCAAGCATCAGGCCGTGGCCGCCGGCCTCGCCTCCGGCATGCTCGACCGCCGCGGGTTCCTGCAGAAATCCGGTCTCGCCGCTGGCGCGCTCGCGGCGGCAGGCTCGCTCCAGCTCGGCTCCGTGCGGCAGGCCCGCGCCGCCGGCTCCTCGGCGGTCGGCCCCGAGACCGTCATCAAGAAGAACGTCTGCACCCACTGTTCGGTGGGCTGCACGGTGACGGCCGAAGTGGTCAACGGCGTCTGGGTCGGTCAGGAGCCGTCCTACGCGAGCCCGATCAACCGCGGCACGCACTGCGCCAAGGGCGCGGCCATTCGCGAACTCGTCTCCTCCGATCGCCGCCTGAAATACCCCATGAAGCTCGTTGCCGGCCAGTGGCAGCGCATCTCGTGGGACCAGGCCATCGACGAGATCGGCGACAAGCTCGCGGCGATCCGTGAGAAGAACGGCGCCGACTCGGTCTACTGGCTCGGCTCGGCCAAGTTCACCAACGAGGCCGCCTACCTCATGCGCAAGTTCGGCGCATTCTGGGGGACCAACTCCGTCGACCACCAGGCGCGCATCTGCCACTCGACCACGGTGGCGGGGGTGGCCAACACCTGGGGCTACGGCGCCCAGACCAACTCGTACAACGACATCCGCAACGCCAAGACGATGATCATCCTAGGCGGCAATCCGGCCGAGGCGCACCCGGTCTCCATGCAGCACGTGCTGTCTGGCAAGGAGATCAACCGCGCGAACATGATCGTCATCGATCCGCGCTTCACCCGCACGGCCGCCCACGCCACCGAGTACGTCCGCATCCGTTCGGGCACGGATATCCCGGTCGTCTGGGGCATCCTCTGGCACGTCTTCCAGAATGGCTGGGAGGACAAGGAGTTCATCGCCCAGCGCGTCTACGCCATGGACGACGTCCGTAAGGAAGTCGCCAAATGGACGCCCGAGGAGGTCGAGCGCGTCTCCGGCGTGCCCGGCGAGCAGTTGCGCCGGGTGGCGGAGAAATTCGCCAAGGAGAAGCCCGCCACCCTGATCTGGTGCATGGGCGCGACCCAGCACACGGTGGGCACCGCCAACGTGCGCGCGCTCTGCATCCTGTGTCTCGCCACCGGCAACGTCGGCAAGCCGGGCACCGGCGCCAACATCTTCCGCGGTCACACCAACGTGCAGGGCGCCACCGATCTGGGCCTCGATGTCACGTCGCTGCCGCTCTATTACGGCCTCGTCGAGGGCGGATGGCGCCATTGGGCCCGCGTCTGGGACGTACCCTACGAGTGGCTGCAGTCGCGCTTCGACGAGGTGCCGGCCACGGCGGGTCGCAAGGCCCGCACGCGCAAGGAGAACATGGAAGCGCCGGGCATCACCTCGACCCGGTGGTTCGATGCGGTGAACCTGCCGCCGGAGCAGATCGACCAGCGCAGCCCGCTGAAGGCCTTCATGGTGTTCGGCCACGGCGGCAACACCGTCACCCGCCTGCCCGAGGCGGTCGAGGGCATGAACAAGCTCGAGTTGCTGGTGGTGGCCGATCCGCACCCCACGACTTTCGCAGCCCTCGATGCCCGCCAGGACAACACCTACCTGCTACCGATCTGCACCTCCCTCGAGATGGAGGGTTCGCGCACGGCCTCGAACCGCTCGATCCAGTGGGGTGAGCAGATCGTCGAACCGGCCTTCGAGTCGAAGAACGACTACGAGGTGCTGTACCGGCTCGCGACCAAGCTCGGCTTCGCCGAAACCCTGTTCAAGAACATCAAGGTCGAGAACAACATTCCCTCGGCGGAGGATCTCCTGCGCGAGATCAACCGCGGCGGCTGGTCCACGGGCTATTGCGGCCAGAGCCCCGAGCGCCTGAAGGCGCATATGCGCAACCAGGCGAAGTTCGACCTCATCACCCTGCGCGCGCCGAAGGACGATCCGGAGGTCGGCGGCGACTATTACGGCCTGCCCTGGCCGTGCTGGGGCAAGCCGGAACTCCGGCATCCGGGTTCGGCGATCCTCTACAACACATCGCTTCACGTGAAGGACGGCGGCAGCACCTTCCGGGCGCGCTTCGGCACCGAGCGCAACGGCGAGACCCTGCTGGCGGAAGATTCTTTCACCAAGGGCTCCGACCTCACGGACGGCTATCCCGAGTTCACCTTCGGGGTGTTCAAGAAGCTCGGATGGGACAAGGACCTCACGGATGAGGAGCGCGCCACCATCCTGAAGATCGGCGGCGAGAAGCCCGACACCGTGAGCTGGGCCACCGACCTGTCGGGCGGCATCCAGCGCGTCTGCCTCGACCACGGCGTGATCCCGTTCGGCAACGGCAAGGCTCGCGCCAATGCGTGGAACCTGCCGGACCCCGTGCCGGTTCACCGCGAGCCGATCTACACGCCGCGCCCCGACCTTGTGGCGAAGTATCCGACCCGGCCGGACGAGCGTCAGTTCCGCATGCCGAACATCGGTTTCTCCGTGCAGAAATCGGCGGTGGAGCGCAACGTCGCGCGCGACTTCCCGATCATCCTCACCTCCGGCCGCCTCGTCGAGTACGAGGGCGGCGGCGAGGAGACCCGCTCGAACCCGTGGCTCGCCGAACTCCAGCAGGACATGTTCGTCGAGATCAACACCGGTGATGCGTCCGAGCGCGGCATCAAGGACGGTCAGTTCGTTTGGGTGACGGGCGCCGAGAACAGCGCGAAGGCCAAGATGAAGGCGCTCGTCACCGACCGCGTCGGCAAGGGCGTCGCCTTCATGCCCTTCCACTTCTCGGGTTGGTACGAGGGCAAGGACATGCGCGACTACTACCCGAAGGGCACCGACCCGGTGGTGCTGGGCGAGAGTTCGAACTCAGTCACCACCTACGGCTTCGACCCTGTGACGGGCATGCAGGAGACGAAGTGTACCCTGTGCCAGATCAAGGCCGCGTGAGAGGAGCGCATCCATTATGGCCCGTATGAAGTTCCTCTGTGACGCCGACCGTTGCATCGAGTGCAACGCCTGCGTCACCGCGTGCAAGAACGAGCACGAGGTGCCCTGGGGCATCAACCGCCGCCGCGTCGTCACCCTCAACGACGGCAAGCCGGGCGAGCGCTCGGTCTCCATGGCGTGCATGCACTGCACCGACGCGCCCTGCGCCGCCGTGTGCCCGGTGAACTGCTTCTACACCACGGCCGACGCCGTGGTGCTGCACTCCAAGGACATCTGCATCGGCTGCGGCTACTGCTTCTACGCCTGCCCGTTCGGCGCGCCCCAGTATCCGCGCGTCGGCAACTTCGGCTCGCGCGGCAAGATGGACAAGTGCACCTACTGCTCGGGCGGTCCAGAAGCCGATTTCTCGGTGGCCGAGTACGAGAAGTACGGCTCGAACCGCCTCGCCGAGGGCAAGCTTCCGCTGTGCGCCGAGATGTGCTCGACGAAAGCGTTGCTCGCCGGCGACGGCGAGATGATCGCCGAGATCTACAAGCAGCGCGTGGTCAAGCGCGGCTACGGCTCCGGCGCCTGGGGCTGGAAGACCGCCTACCGCGAGACCGTGGCGATCTGATCGCCCCTCCGGGGCCGCCGCCCGCGGCGGCCTCAACGACGAGAAGCATTCGAAAGGAACGCCGATGCGGCGGGCAGTCACGCTCTTCAGCACCCTCGTCCTCGCGACGACGCTCCTGGCCGCCCCGGGCGCCTTCGACGCCGCACGGGCGCAGAACCCGATCACCCAGGACGGGCAGAACCCCATGGGCGCCAAGCCCACGGCGGATTCGGTCAACGAGGAATTCCTGTTCAAGCAGGCCGACAAGATCACCGGCCGCGTCAGCATCCCCGACCGGAAATCCGCCAACCTGATTCAGCCGCAGGGCCGAGAGTACCGGGCGTTTCGCGAGTCCTGGCTACCCTGGATCGGCGCGCTCGGCATCCTCGGCATGATCGCGGCGCTCGGTGGGTTCTTCCTGTGGCGCGGACGCATCCTCACGGACGACACCCAGGAATCGGGCAAGAAGATCCTGCGGTTCAACGCGTTCGAACGGTTCGCCCACTGGATGACGGCCACGTGCTTCATCATCCTGTCGTTGTCCGGCCTGAACTACATCTTCGGCAAGCGCCTGCTCATGCCGGTCATCGGCCCGGAGGCCTTCGGCACCCTGGCGCAATGGGCCAAGTACAGCCACGTCTACCTCGCGTGGCCGTTCATGCTCGGCGTGGTGATCATGATCGCCGTCTGGGTGAAGGACAACATCCCGAATCGGATCGATTGGGCCTGGATCAAGGCCGGCGGCGGCTTCATCGGAAAAACCCACCCCCATGCCGAGCGCTTCAACGCCGGCCAGAAGGGTGTGTTCTGGATGGTCGCGGGATTCGGTGCGGCCATGGGTGTCACCGGCCTGATGATGCTGTTCCCGTTCGCGCTCCTCGACATCAACGGCATGCAGGTCATGCAGGTGATCCACGCCCTCATCGGTGTCGCCTTCATCGTCGGCATCCTCGCGCACATCTACATCGGTACGCTCGGCATGAAAGGCGCCTACGACGCCATGGGCAGCGGCAAGGTCGATCTCGCCTGGGCCCGCGCGCACCACGACCTCTGGGTGGAGAAGGAACAGGCCAAGACGGCCAGCGGCCCGCAGCTCACGGGACGCCACCCCGCGCCGGCCGAATGATACGGACGAGGAAGAACACGTCATGAAAGCCTTCGCCGCCGCCGTCATCGCCGCCATCGCCCTCGGCGTGCTGGCCATGTACGCGCTCACCAGCAACCAGACTTTCGCCTATCAGGCCTTCGCGACCTCGGGTGCGCGCGTATCGGAGCCGGGTATCAATCTCGTCGGACCGAAATGGAACGGCATGCCGGTGGTGGGCGAGGCCAACGACGCCGCTCACGGCAAGGCCGAAGGCGAAGCCTCCCACCCGAAGCGGTCCTGACGCGCGCGCCATCGGATCGGCGGACCAGTCGCATCGGACAGACACCCGCGCGGTCCCAGGAGTTTGAGGAAACGAGCATGCTGAAATCCCTGTCGCGCATCGCACTCCTCACGACGGCGACCCTGCTCGCGTTACCGGCCTCGGCGCAGGACGCCGCCCCTCCGGCGGCGTCAGGCGGACCGGCCGATCTCTGCAAGGAGTTGCTGGCGTTCGTGACGGCGCCGGAAGCCAAGAAGCAGGAGGGCGCCACGCCACCGAGCCAGACGACGGCGGTGTCGAACCCGTCCGGCAAGAGCGAGGGCAAGCCCTCCGGCGGTGGCGGTGAGCCTCAACAGAAATCCGGCTTGAGCGGCGCCACGGGATCCAGCGACACGGTGGCGCCCGGCGATCGCAAGAGTGCCCTCGCCCAGGCGAACGCATCGGCAAAGGCGGCGGCTGCACCGGCGGCCTCGCCCCCGCCGCCGAAACCCGACGCCGCCACCGTGGCGGGTATCGAGACCGCAGCCGCCAGCAACGACCAGGCCGGCTGCCGCGCGGCGGCCCGCACCATGCGCAAGGCCGGCGTTCCGATGCCGCCGCCGCTCCTGGCGCTCGCAGCCCTCGATCTCAAGTTTCAGACCGGCCGGTAGGCTTTGCGCCGACGCCGGTTCTCATGGACCGGAGCCTTCGAGATCCGTCGCGTGGCGGGTCTGCCGATCGACCTCGTCCCGAACACCACGGCCCGCCATGAGGATTTCCGACAGGAAGGCCGCAATGGCGGCGACAGTGCAGATCAGCGCCACGCCGAAGCATCCGAACAGGATCGAGGCGGTGGCCGCATCGCGCAACGCTCCGACATACAGGGTCAGAACGGCGAGGCCGGTCATGATGCCGCCGATCGAGGCGAGCACCACCGCGACATCGAGCACGAACGAGCGTCGGCGCAGGTAGGACAATTGCCGCGCGAGCCGCCCTGCTTCGTTTGGGCCGGCCCGCGCAGGTGGGACGACGCGGCGTCGACCTTGTCGGCCACGCGCCCGAGGCGCGTCGAGAACACGTTCAGCAGGGTCGCCAGCGCCGTCAGCAGAAAGGCCGGCGCGAGGGCGATCTGAATGACGTGGGTGATGTCGTCGGGGGCCGTGGGAGACGTCTGGGCGAGCATGGGTTTCCGTCGAGCGTCAGCTTCGGGCCGTCGATCCGGGCCGTGGTGCGAAGAGGAGAACGAGGGCCCCGGCGACCATGCAGCTGACGGAGCCGAGGAGAACGCCGATCTTGGTTTCGGTCTCCAGGGCGGGTGTGTCCGCGAAGGCGAGGAGACCGATGAAGAGGCTCATGGTGAAGCCGACGCCGCACAGGAGTGACAAGCCGTAGAGCTGCCACCACCCGGCATGGGCCGGACGCGGGGCGAGGCCGAGTTTGACGGCGACGACGATCATGCCGAACACCCCGATCTGCTTGCCGAGGAACAGCCCGAGGGCCACGCCGAGCGTCACCGGTTCCAACAGCATCGCGGCGGACATTCCCCCCAGCGCCACGCCCGCATTGGCAAAGCCGAAGATCGGCAGCACCACGAAGGACGACCAGGGTTGGAGGGCGTGCTCCAGCTTGTGCAGCGGGGATGCCGGGTCGTCGGGCTTGGCCGGGCTGGTGCGCAAGGGGATCGTCAGGGCCAGCACCACGCCCGCGATGGTGGCGTGAATGCCGGACCCGAGAACGAGAACCCACAGGACCGCGCCGAGGAGCAGGTACGGGGTGAGCCGGCTCACCCCGACTCGGTTCAGGGCGACCAGGACCGCGACGGTGATCACGGCCCCGACCAGCATCGGCAGCGACAGGCTGGCGGTATAGAACGCGGCGATGATGAGAACCGCCCCGAGGTCGTCCAGAATGGCGAGCGCCGTGAGGAACACCTTCAGGGAGACCGGCACGCGCGGCCCGAGGAGCGCCAGGACTCCCAGGGCGAACGCGATATCGGTCGCCGTCGGGATCGCCCAGCCGCGCAGGGTCTCCGGTGAGGCGCGATTCACGAACACGTAGATCAACGCCGGCGCGAGCATGCCGCCGAGGGCCGCCACACCCGGCAGGATCCGGTCGGGCCACGTACGCAGGCGGCCGTCGAGAACTTCACGTTTGATCTCGAGGCCGACCAGCAGGAAGAACACCGCCATGAGGCCGTCGTTGACCCAATGCAGCACGCTCAAGGGCCCGAGATGGGCTGCCAGCAGTCCGAAGTAGGCTGACGCCAGGGGCGAGTTGGCGATGAGGAGCGCCAAGGCCGCGCTCGCCATGAGGACGAGGCCACCGCCGGCATCGCTCCGCAGGGCGGCACGAAGGGCGGATACGGGCCGTGGAACGGAGGAGACCTTCATGCGGCGAGCCCTGCCAGCGATCGGGCACATGGGCAACCCGCCCCGGCGATATGGCTGCGGAAACATTCGGTTCGCCCGGCGAGGGGATCTCGAGCATTGCAGCCCCGGCGACCTGTCGTTCGACCGCGAATAGAACTTCGATGCCGCCCTCGTCTCGAAGGCCATGCTGTCGAAGCCCATCGAAGAGTTCCTCGCGACCGTCGACCGCCAGGAACCCTTGTGGAACGTGGACAACTGGACGGCCGCACCGGGCGGTCGCCGAGGGGCGAGGGATCCGGCCTGCCGTCGGGCGATTCAGTCCCGCAGAAGCTTGCCCGAATAGACCACCGGTCCCGTCGGTGCCCCGCTCGGTGAGCCACCGGGCGGTTCGACGCTCACGGCCAGCACGGCGGTCTCGAGGCTGGCGCCACGCGCGATTTCCGGCATGGCCATGCTCGCACGCCCGGCCTCGACAAGGCCGAGGGAGCGTGGTGCGCCACCTCCAGCGATGTACCAAAGCTCCAGGCTCTTCTCGAGGGGCGTGTCGGCTGCAACGGAGCGGACCTGCGCGACGCCGCGTCGCGTGTCGACCCGCACCACCAGGGCCGGCAATTCGCCGCCCCGATTGACCACGGCGACGTACTGGCCCGTATCCGGGTCGGGCGGCAGGAAGCGGCCGAGGCCCAGCGCCAGGGCGAGACCGGCGGCCAGGGCCGACGCGCCGAGCGCTCCCAGGCGCCATCGCCGCAGACCACGGGTCAGGCTCTCGACGCGGGGATCGTCGCCGGTTGGCCTCAGCGCCGCCCGGATGCGCAGCCAGGTTCCCGCCGGCGGCGCGACCTCCGGCACGGTCTCCGCGAAGGGCGCCAGGCGCGTCTGCCAGTTGGCGACGGCGGCCTGCAGGTTCGCATCCGTCGCCAGGGCACGGGCGAAGGCCGTGCGTTCGGCCTGCGGCAGGGTGCCGAGCACATACTCTGCGGCCTGTATGTCGCGGTCGGGCGAGCCGGCGCCGAAGGAATCCTCGGTATCGAAGGGATCGCCGGTCATGCGTTGGCGTCCAGGCACGAGCGCAGGCTCGCCAGTCCGCGGTGGAGCCACGTCTTGATGGTGTTCACCGGTCGATCGAACCGCGCCGCCAGTTCCTCGCGGGAGAACCCTTCGCAATAGGCCAACACGAGGCATTGCCGGTGCACGGCGTCGAAGCGGCCGAGGCACAGGGCCAGGGCACCGCGATCCAGAACATCGCTCTCGCCGTCGTGCGGGTCGGGCACCTGATTCATCCAATCCTCGCCGTCGACGAGATCCGCCAGAGGAGTCTCCTTGCGGGCGCGCACCACATCGATGGCCCTGTTGCGGGCGATGGCACACATCCAAGTGATCGGCCGGCCGGCTGCGGGCGCGTAGGTCTCGGCCTTCTGCCAGATCCGGAGATAGACATCCTGAAGCACGTCCTCGGCCGCTTCACGACTACGGACGATACGCAGGACGAGGCCGAAGAGTTTCGCTCCCGTCTCGTCATAGAGCGCCTTCAGCGCCGTCTCGTCACCGGCCGCGATGGCTGTCAGTCGCGTCTGAAGCAGAACATCGTCAGTCACACGGCACCGCCACCGAACGTCCCATCGCTCTTCTCCCTGCTCGGTCTCGAAGCCTTGGCGCCCGAGGCGCTGGCTTTCTCGCAAGTCCTTCTCGCAAGTCTTGGCGATCCCCACGGGAGGACCGACCGGGCGAGCGGATCGTCTAACAGATCATTCCTGAAACTTTCTCTCCAAACGCGCCGTAAGTCACCTCGATTGCCCCGCTCGGGACATCAGAGGAGACAAGAATCCGATGCATAACCTCACCGCCCGCCGCCCGCTGGCCTCCAAGCTCGCCGCCCTCGGCCTCAGCCTCGCCATCGGCGCCGCCCTCCCGGCCGCCGCCCTCGCCAAGAACCCGATGGTCGGCGGCGCGCCGATGTACGCCTCGAAGACCATCGTCGAGAACGCCGTCAACTCGAAGGACCACACCACCCTGGTCGCCGCCGTGAAGGCCGCCGGCCTCGTCGAGACCCTGTCGGGTCCCGGCCCGTTCACGGTGTTCGCCCCCACCAACGCCGCGTTCGCCAAGCTGCCCGCCGGCACCGTCGAGACCCTGGTGAAGCCCGAGAACAAGGCCACCCTCACCAAGATCCTCACCTACCACGTGGTCCCCGGCACCTACACCGCCAAGGACCTGATGAAGCTCGCGAAGGATGGCGGTGGCGAAGCCCAGCTCAAGACCGTCCAGGGTGAGCCCCTGGTCGTCCAATCCAAGGGCAAGAAGGTCTACGTGACCGATGCCAAGGGCAGCACCGCCACGGTCACCGTCGCCAACGTGATGCAGTCGAACGGCGTGATCCACGTGATCAACGGCGTCCTCCAGCCCTGAGGCTCATGGGGTTCGCCCCACCCCCGTGACGTGTGACGGCAGGCTCCGGGCGATTTCGGCCCGGGGTCTGCCGTATCGGGCCGTCGGCGTTCCGACCCACCGGAAGGGCCGGATCGCGGAGCCGGCCAGCGCCCGCATCGGACGAGCCGCCGCCAGCGCCACGGTCCCGACGGGTCGCCAGTGCGCCAGATTCTCCGACGGCGTCCGTCCAGCCACGGCGATCGAGCCGATGCCGGGGGGCGGCCTCCGCGATGGCCGACTTCGACAGCGGCAGGCGGATCACCGCCATCGCGTCCCACGACAACCGCGCGGCCCGAGGGCCTGTCCCGTGCGCGATCGCTGCATAACCGTCATCCATCGTCGCCGTCATGCTGTCGTGGCCGACATGGCATCACCGAAGCACCGCACGAGGCCGGCTTCGAGCTTGGTATCCATGCTCTCGAGGACCGCGAGGGCGTCGCGCATGGGCATCGGCGGCTTGTAGGAGCGCCGCTCGGTCAGGGCCGCGTAGATGTCGCAGATGGTGAGGAGCCGCACGGTGTCGCCGATCGCCGATCCGGCGAGGCCGTCGGGATAGCCGGATCCGTCCAGCATCTCGTGGTGATGGCGTACGGCGCTCAGAGTCGCGGCGTCGCAGCCGCTGTCGCGCAGAATCTCGTAGCCGATCACCGGGTGGGTGCGCATGATCGCCATCTCGTCGGCGTCGAGGCGGCCCGGCTTGTTGAGGATCGCCTGCGGGATCCGGGCCTTGCCGAGATCGTGCAGCAGGGCTGCCCGGACGAAGTGCTGCCGGTCCTGCTCGCGGAACTGCAGAAAATTGACGAACTGGGCCGAGACGCCGGCAACCAGCAGGCAGTGCTGGTAGGTGGCGTCGTCGTGGGTCCAGACGGTGTCGAGCCACTGGGTCAGCCCGCCTTCGCGCACCGCTGCCAGGATCGGCGTCAGACCCGCCTCGACGACGCCGAGCGCCATGTCGCCGCCCTCGCGGGCCGCTGCGAACAGGCCGGTGAGCGCCTCGGTGGCGCGCACGATTCCCTGGCCCGACACGCCGCTCGCGGTCTCGCTGCGCGCGGAGACCTGATCCCGGATCACCTGGGCGACGAGGTGCGGCGCCGTATAGGCCGGCAGGCAGACCGTGGCGCCGAGGTCGCGGGCCTGCCGCAAGTCCTGATCGGACGTCGAGCGCATCAGGCAGATCACCGGGATGCGAACGACGCGGCCGGCGACCGGATTTGCGACCTGGCTCACGATCTGCGGCGTGGCCTGGCCCACCGGCAGCACCGCACGCAGACGTCCGACGGATTCACGGCGGGTCAGGGTGAGGTCGGCCACGATGGCGATGGGCCGGGTGCCGAGCGAAAGCTTCCCGTCTCCGGCCACGACTTCGCAACGCCCCACTGTATTGAGAATCGTCTCCAGGGCCGCACTACGATCGGGCCGATCGGTCAGGAGAAGAATCGCGCCGTCGTTCATGCCCGTGCGTCCGATACCCTATGCCTTCGCCACGCTCCTTCGTTGCCATGCGTCCGGAACCGGGCCGAACGCGTGGCGCGAAGCGACGGGAATCAGCGAAAAATCGATGGCGCCACGCCAACGGCGCCCACGTCAAGGCACGGACTATCGGCGCCTTTCCGACGTATGGAAATACCTGCGTGCTCCTTTTTGGATGGGTTCCCCGGGACGCGACAAACGTTCCGTCCCCCGTGCGGCGCATGATCGCGAATATTTTCGTCGGAGAATAGGATTCTTCAAAAGACCGTTTCATTGACTACGGGCTGCGTTGCTTCATCATCAGGCAACTCAGCAAATGATCGTGACGACAGGCGCTGGGATAATCATCCGACCGAACGAAATGCTCTGGCCTTACTGGATCGAAATTCGTTCGTTCCGTGGGAAGGCGACACATTCGTCGAATGCCCTGCAGGAATCCCATCATGCCGAGCCCACACGCTTCCTCGCATCCCGAGACCCTCGCGCTCCATGCCGGATGGCGTGCCGATCCCAGGACGGGCTCCGTCGCGGTGCCGATCCACCAGACCACGTCCTACCAGTTCCGCGACACCGGCCACGCCGAGAGCCTGTTCGCTCTCAAAGAGTTCGGAAACATCTACACCCGGGTCAACAACCCGACCGTCGATGTGCTCGAACAGCGCCTCGCGGCCCTGGAAGGCGGTGCCGCGGCACTGGCCGTCGCTTCGGGGCAGGCGGCCTCGGCGCTGTCGGTTCAGAACCTCGCGCGGGCCGGCGACAACATCGTCTCCTCCACCGATCTCTACGGCGGCACCTGGAACCTGTTCGCCAACACCCTGGCCGAGCAGGGCATCGAGGTTCGTTTCGTCGACCCCGCCGATCCCGAGAACTTCGCCCGCGCCACCGACGCGCGCACCCGGGCCTATTACGGCGAGACCCTGGCCAATCCGAAACTCGCGGTGTTTCCCATCGCGGAGGTCGCGGCCATCGGCCGGCCGCTCGGCATCCCCCTCATCATCGACAACACCGCGACGCCGCTCCTGGCGCGCCCGTTCGACCACGGTGCCGCCGTGGTCGTCTATTCGACGACGAAGTATCTCGGCGGTCACGGCATCGCCATCGGCGGGGCGATCATCGACGGCGGCACGTTCGACTGGTCGGCCCATCCGGAGCGCCAACCCGCCCTGACCACCCCCGACCCGAGCTATCGCGGGACCGTCTGGACGGAGGCGGCCAAGCCGCTGGGACCCATCGCCTACGTGCTGCGCGCCCGTGTCCGTCTCCTGCGCGACCTCGGCCCGGCGGTCTCGCCGCTCAACGCCTTCCTCACCCTTCAGGGCATCGAGACCGTGGCCCTGCGCATCGAGCGCCACAGTCACAATGCGCAGGCGGTGGCAGACTATCTCTCCGGCCGGCCCGAGATCGAGCGGGTGATCCATCCCTCGCACCACACCGGCAAGGCGCGCGAGCGGGTCGCCAAATACCTCCGGGGCGGGCACGGCGGCCTCGTCGGCTTCGAACTCGCCGCAGGGCGCGAGGCCGGGCGCAGCTTCATCGAGGGCTTGAAGCTGTTCTACCATGTCGCCAACATCGGCGACGCCCGCAGCCTCGCCATCCACCCGGCGACCACCACGCACGCCCAGCTCTCGCCCGAGCACCAACGCGCCTCGGGCGTGTCCGACGGCTACGTGCGCCTCTCCATCGGCCTCGAGCATATCGACGATATCCTGGCCGACCTCGACCAGGCGCTGGCGGCGGTCGGCACCTACGCCAAGGCGGCCTGACCCGTGGCCGGAGTTCCAGACTTCGACCTGCGCCGCCTCGACGAAGGACCGTCCGAACGGGCGGCCTTCCTCGCCGCCCTGCGGCAGGCGGCCCGGGACGTCGGCTTCTTCACCCTGTCCGGGCATGGCATTTCCCCGGCGCAGATTGCCGAGACCCAGGCCCTGGCGCGACGCTTCTTCGCCCTGTCGCTTTCCGAGAAGCGGGCGGTGGCCATGATCCGCTCGCCGCACTTTCGCGGCTACACGGAAGCCGGGCGCGAGATCACCCGCGGCACCCCGGACTGGCGCGAGCAGTTCGACATCGGCGCCGAGCGTCCCGCCCTGCCGCGGCGTGCGGCCGATCCGGCCTGGACGCGGCTTCAGGGCCCCAACCTCTGGCCCGCCGGCCTGCCGGAGCTGCGGGTCGGCCTGCTGCGCTGGCAGGAGGCGGTGACGCGGGTCGGCATCCGGGTTCTGCGCGCCTTCGCCGAGGCGCTGGGCCAACCCGAGGACGCGTTCGAGCCGATCTACGCCGGAGCCCCGAACCAGCACATCAAGATCATCCGCTACCCCGGCCGCGACGGCACCGAGGGCGACCAGGGCGTGGGCGCCCACAAGGACAGCGGGCTCCTCACCCTCCTGGTTCAGGACGGGCAGAGCGGGCTCGAGGTCGAAGGGCCGGAGGGCTGGATTTCCGTGGAGCCGCGGGAGGGCCGGTTCGTCGTCAATGTCGGCGAGCTGCTGGAGCTCGCCTCCGACGGTTACCTGCGCGCCACGGTACACCGGGTGGTGACGCCACCGGCCGGGCGCGACCGGCTCTCCGTGGCGTTCTTCCTCGGCGCACGTCACGACGCCGTCGTGCCGCTCCTGACTCTTCCGCCTTCCCTCGCGGACAAGGCACGGGGCCCAGTGGGCGATCCCGACAACCCGCTCTTCCACGAGGTCGGCCGCAACACCCTCAAGGGCCGTCTGCGCTCGCACCCGGATGTGGCCGCGCGCCATTACGGCGACCTGCTGCCGACGGGGGCGGCATGACCGGACGCCTCATCCGCATCCTGCACGCGATGCTGCCGGATCCGTCCGGTTCTGCTGAGGCACCTCCGGACCCGGCCCTGTTGGCCGGCGCCGCGGCCCTCCTCGGCCACCAAACCTTCGGGCGTTCGATCGCCGCGGGCCCGCTTCCCAAGGGCCCCGCGCCGCGGCCGCAACGACTCCGTCCCGTCCGATGGCCAACCTCCGTCCTCCGGGCAAACGCTCTGGGAACGAGCCCAAGGATACGATCCATGATGACTTCCGCCCCCTGGACGCGGCGCGGCCTCCTCGGCGGCGCCGGAGCCGCCCTGGCCCTCGGTGCCACGGGTGGACGCCCGGCGCTCGGCGCAGACAAGCCGGTCCGCCTCAGCTTCCAGCGCTCGTCGACCCTGCTGACCGTGCTCAAGCTCAAGGGCACCCTGGTCGAGCGCCTAGCCGCGAAGGGTTTTGCGCCGAGTTGGCACCAGTTCACCGGCGTGATCGAGCCCATGAACAGCGGCGCCGTCGACCTCCACGCCGATGTCGCCGACGCGATTCCGGTTTTCACGCAATCGGCTGGCGCGCCCCTGACCTTCTACGCCATGGAGGCGGGCTCGCCCCGCGCCGAGGCGATCATCGTGCCCGATGAATCCCCGATCCGCTCGGTGGCGGACCTCAAGGGCAAGACGGTGGGCGTCTCGCGCGGCTCGGGCTGCCACTTCATCCTCGCCGCCGCCCTCAAGCGCGAAGGCCTGCGGTTCTCCGACATCACGCCGGCCTATCTCGAAGCGCCCGACGGGGCCGCCGCGTTCGCCCGGGGCAGCCTCGACGCCTGGGCGATCTGGGACCCGTTCCTCGCCATCGCCCAGGCCAAACGACCCGTACGGGTGCTTGCCGACGCGACCGGCCTGTCGAGCTACAACCGCTACTTTCTCGTCAACGACAGCTTCGCCGCCGCGCACCCGGAGGTGGTGGGAATCGTGTTCGATGCCCTCGTGGAGGCCGGGCGATGGGTCAAGGCCAACCCGAAGGACGCCGTCGCGCTTCTCGGCCCCGTCTGGGGCGACCTGCCGCCCGACATCGTCGCCACGGTCAACGAACGGCGCAGCTACGCCATCCAGCCCGTGGTGAGGGCCGCCCTGTCCGAGCAGCAGACCATCGCCGACACCTTCCAAGAGGCCGGCCTGATCCCCCGGAAGATCGACGCCACCGCCGTGCGGATCTGGCGACCCGCCGCGAGCCGGGGTTGAGCATGGCCGCCGCTTCCCCACGCTTCGGCGTCTGGGCGCCCGTGCACGGATCGCGCGCCGCCCACCACGATCCCGACGAGCCCGACGACGCGAGCTGGGCACGCACCCGCGCCCTGGTGCTGGAGGCCGAAACCCTCGGATTCGATTCCGTGCTCGTCGCCCAGCACACCATGAACCCCTACGACGAGGCGCGCGACCAGCTCGATGCCTGGAGCGCATCGGCGGCGCTGGCCGCCCTGACGCACCGGATCGAGATCATCGCGGCGATCAAGCCGGGCCTCGTCCATCCGGTGGTACTCGCGAAGGCGGCGCTGGGCATCGACCGGATCAGCGAGGGACGCTTCGCGCTCAACCTCGTCAATGCTTGGAACAAGGCCGAGTTCGAGCGGGCCGGCCTGCCGTTTCCGGCTCACGACGCACGCTACGCCTATGGCCGGGAATGGATCGGCCTCGTCGACCGGCTCATGCGGGGCGAACGGGTCCGGTTCACGGGCGAACATTTCAGGGTGGAGGATTACCAGTTGCGGCCCGCCGGCACCGGTGGCCGCCGGCCAACCCTCTATGTCGGCGGGGAATCCGAACCGGCCCGCGCCCTGGTGGCCGATCACGGCGATGTCTGGTTCATCAACGGCCAGCCCCTGGAAGAGGTCGCGGCGCTGATCGCCGACGTCGCCCGGCGCCCGGCCGCCAATGGTCCCCTGCGCTACGGCCTCTCGGCTTTCGTCATCGCCCGCGACACGGACGACGAGGCCGAGGCCGAGCATGCGCGGCTCATCGCACTCGCCGAACGCGACGCCGCCATCCGGGCCGACACCCGCGCGCGGACGGACCCGGCCGCCGTGATGTTCGCCAAGCCCGGTCTCGCCCAGCCCGACGGCCCCGTCCGCCATGTCGGCACCAACGGTGGCACCGCCGCGGGGCTGGTGGGCAGCTACGGTCGGATCGCGGAACGCCTGTCCGCCTTTCACGCAGCCGGCATCGACCTGTTCATGCTCCAGTTCCAACCGTTCGAGGCGGAGATGCGCCGGTTCGCCGAGACGATCCTACCGCGCCTGCGCTGAACGGCCCGGGGATCCGCCCGGCCGTCGCAGAACGCCGGAGCATGATCTTTCACGCGCTGCCCCACTTGGAAACAGCTGGTCTCTGTAGACACCAAGACTGACAGTCATCTTTCAAATACGATGATCCTGCCATTTGAGACTTGCTTCGACACTGCGGATTGCCGACTCCAAGGCGATGCGGCGTGACATCGGGTTGGGCAGAGCCTTGCCGGGTGCCCTCGATTCCGCGCCTTCGCCGGGATGGGAACGATCGATGGTACAAACAGATGCGGGATGGGGCGCGGGGCCGAGCGCACGTTACGAGGATCTCGCCGCGGGCTTCCGGCCGGTGTTCGCGCGGATCCGCGCCACCGCCGTGACCCGCGACCGGGAGCGTACGCTGCCCCATGAGGAGATCGGCTGGCTGAAGCAGGCCGGCTTCACCACCCTCCGGCTGGCACGCGACGCGGGTGGTTTCGACGCGAGTCTGCCCGAGCTGTTCAATCTGCTCATCGAGTTGTCTCAGGCCGATCCCAACGTGACCAACGCCCTGCGGGCGCATTTCGGCTTCACCGAGGACATGCTGTGCTCGTCGTCGGATGCGTGGCGGGCCCGTTGGATCGGCCGGATCGGTGACCGCGAGACCGTGGGCAGCGGCGTCTCCGAGACCGGCGAGGCCAAGGTCGGGCAGTTCGACACGGTGTTGCGGCCGGACGGAGCGCAATGGCGCCTCGACGGCCGGAAGTTCTACACCACCGGCTCGCTCTTCGCCGACTGGATCCACGTCTCGGCGCAGGACGAGGCCGGCGTCGCCATGGTGGCGGCGGTCCCCGTGCGCGCACCCGGCGTCGAGATCCTCGACGACTGGGACGGGTTCGGACAGGCGCTGACGGCCAGCGGCACGGCGGTGTTCACGAACGTCGGCCTCGGGCCGGAGCTGATCAAGCCCGATCCGGAACGCTTCCCCTATGCCATGGCGTTCTTCCAACTCGTCCATCTCGCGACCCTCGCGGGGATCGGTCGCTCGGCGGCCCTCGACGTCACGCGTCTCGTGGCGGAGCGCCAGCGCGTCTACAGCCACGGCAACGGCAGCCGTTCGGGCGACGACCCTCAGGTGCAGCAGGTGGTCGGTCGCGTGCGCGGCGCGGCCTACGCCGCCGGCGCCATCGTCCTCAAGGCGGCCGAGTCCCTGGAACGGACCTATGCGGTGCATCGCACCGGTCGATCCGCCGAGGCCACTGCGGCCATCGCGGATGTCGAGGTCAACCAGGCCGTCAGCGTGGTCACCAACCTCGTGCTGGAAGCCACCACGACGCTGTTCGACGCCCTCGGCGCTTCGGCGGTGAAGGGTGGCCATGGCCTGGATCGGCATTGGCGCAACGCCCGCACCATCGCCTCGCACAATCCCCGGATCTACCGCGACCGCACGGTCGGCGATTTCGCGGTGAACGGCACGGCCCCGCCGCGCCAGTACCGGGTCGGATCCGCCTGAGCGACGAGCGAACGCCGGGGGTCCGGGTCGGCGGTATCGAAACACTCCGAGATTCGAAGAGTTGGTGCGGCAGAAACTGGCGACCCCGGTTGGGCTCGAACCAACGACCTGCCGCTTAGAAGGCGGCTGCTCTATCCAGCTGAGCTACGGAGTCGGGAGTGCCAGCGCCCGTAGAAGCCATGGGTCTCGCGGTCGGTCAACCCCGAGCGCTCGGCCTTTCGAGATGCGTGCTGCCCAGCGTCGCGGCTACACGTACATTGCCGGGAATGGCGAGGAGGCTGCCGAAGTGACAAGGCTGTGGCGCCGAGCTTCTGATGAAATACCCGGGGCGCGAATTCGAACCCAGATCGACCGCGCTCACTCGCCCTCCAGGGATACGACCATTCCAAAGCTCTCTTTCGGCTCCGCGGCGCGCGCTTTCTTCTCAATGACGAGGCATCGACCGACCGGAGGTGATTAGAATTTCTGTTTCTTCGATTGAAGATCTTTGCCCGCGTTGATGCGATATCCTGCGATACACTGCGTGACGAACGGCGCCCTTAGTTTGTGCCGCATCCCATTCTGCTGGGCACGTCGCTCGCACTTTTCCCGCCAATCCGACTTCTGCGTCATCGCGCCAGCCATCGAAGGGTTCGCGCGTGCTGGGAGCCACGTCAAGGATAGGATGCAGAGGCTGGATAGGATGGTCACGCGAATCTGTCGTCCTTGCGACTTCGACCCCATGAAGCTGAAATCCTTCCTGCCGATCCGATGGGGCATGCTCAGACTGGAACGCCGAAGCGCTGTCCGAACAAGTAGAGTGCCAAGAAAACGACGGCGATCAGTACCACCAAAATTCCCAGGATTAACAACAAGTTTTTCGATTTTCTCTTTTCCGCCGAGCCGTATTGATTACCATTGAGTGACATTTGTATAAACCTCGCCGATGTTTATATCAGATGGATCAAATATTCGTCATCCAGATGGAAATATAAATTCCTGATATTCGGGCGAGCCCGAACCACAGTAGAACACGCAGCATCGGGACGGGCACCTCACTCGTGTCATGAGTTCGCCCGATCCTGGACCTCAACCGGGAAGCGCGTAGGCAAACGATCCAAAACAAATCTCAGGGATTCGTTCCGCGGTAGATTTCACATAAGATTGATGGATTAAAGCTCGAACCTCGGTAGAGCACCGAACCATCGTCACGCAGTAATCTACTGGTCGGTCGGCGCTAGACTATACTGAAACATCTATAGCCGGCACGTTGTGAAATCTGGATTGGACATCACCGAGCAGCGATCGCATCGTGCCGTCGCAGGCCACGACGGATCGAAACCCGCTTTTTCTTCACGAACGTGCCTATCGGGCGAGCCGCCGTCGTCGACGCCTTGCTCAGCGAATCACATCTCACGTCTCGCGCGCGAAGGCGTGATCGGTGAAGGGCAAGTTGAGGCTACAGCGCAGACCGTCCGCATCATAGCTCAGTATCGTCTCGGCCTGGAGTTCATCCGCGAGCGTACGGTTCAGCATCTCGGTACCGAAGCCAGTGACGAGCGGTGCCGCCGCGATCCTCGGACCGCCGCGCTCCTGCCACGTGACCGCGAGCCAATGCGCATCGTGGGATAGTTTCAGGCGCCATGTCACGGATACGTGGCCGCCCCGGGCCGACAGGGCTCCGTACTTGATCGCGTTCGTAGTCAGTTCCTGGAATGCCAATCCCAGGCTCATCGCGGCCCTTGGTGCCAGCCGAACCGATGGCCCATCGAGGGAAACCTGATCGTCTTCACGGGCTTGGCCGGCCATGAACTCCGTCGCCAGAAGGGTGGCAAGATCCACGCCTCCATCCGACGCGCAATCGATCGCCGACTGCGTACGGGTGAGCGCGTCGAGGCGACCTTCGATATGCAGGGCGAAGTCTTCGAGCGTCTCACTCGACTCGACCGTACGCCGGATGACGGAACGCATCATGCCCAGGACGTTCCGGCTTCGGTGTGGAAGCGCGATCGGGTGCGCTTCAGGCTCGGACCAACGACCCGCCAGATTGCCGTCCGGGGAAGGAGACCAGTCGTCCCCGTCATCGCTGCTCATGGAATCCTCGCATTGCGTGAACCTTCGACGGCTCATCCTCGTGCCCGAGGTGTCGACAACCGGACGTGAACAGATCCTAAGCCCACACGACGCCGACCTTGTCCCGAGTGCCTAGTCCGACCCAGGCGCACCTCCAGGCCCACCTGCAGGCCCACCTGCAGCATGCAAGCCCCCTCGCAGGGATGCAGGCCCCATGAACGGCCCAGCGGATCGAAGGTGCACAACGAGAATCGCACACCACCTGAAACCTATGTTGATGAAGCTTTCCTTTCGATGTCCGACACGTGTCGGTGTCGATCGGAGGAGTCGTACCTCATGCCAAGAAATCGCGCGAAAACCCCGGAATTCTGGGATACGGTGATCACGCATGTCACGGCTAAAGTCGAGCCCGTGATCGGCCGCACCGACACCATTCGCGAACCTGTGATCATCTACCTGCGAGACCTCGAGGCCGTCGCCCGGCGGGAGTGCTCCAGCCGGGACGCATTGCAAGTCATCGGGTCCGGACGCAGACTCCTCGGCGATACCACAGACATCGGTCCGGACCGCCGATCCCTGACGCGGAGATAGCGCGTCGAGCGATGTATGCGACATCGGTCCAGATGGGGCCAGCGGGAAATTAAGGCGCGCCCGGTCTGCAGACATGGCAGGCGCCCCTTACCTCGGAATGCAGCAGCTCCGTCGGACCGGAACCTTTGTGGACTGCGCTGACCGAGCGCATGCCTGACCGCCGGTTGTCGAGCTGCGGTGGGCCTCGCGGGTCCCGAACCCCCATCCTGGGCTCGCGATCTGTTCGGAGGGGCACGCCGTCCCAAGACTGCGGATAAAACCAGCATCTATCATCGGCTTATCCTGAGTTATCTCGCTTTATCCTAGATTATATCTACATATTTTTGGTTCGATACCACGATTTTTCTTGGAACATTGTTTTTAATTCTGGAGTTCTTGGATCTCATCTACCGAACAATCAGGAGGGTGAGATGACACAATCCAACGGCAATCAGGGGCAGTCCGAGCATCGCGGTGGATCCGGCAACTTCGCCGAAGATCGGGAACGTGCCTCGGAAGCCGGGCACAAGGGCGGACAAGCCAGTGGCGGCAACTTCGCCAACGACCCTGAGCGGGCTTCGGAGGCTGGCCACAAGGGCGGACAGGCCAGCGGTGGCAACTTTGCCAACGACCGCGAGCGGGCTTCGGAGGCCGGCAAAAAAGGCGGCGAGGCGAGCCACGGCGGTCGTGGTTCCTGACCGCTGAAGTCACATCAGGACACGGGTCGGCAGGCTAAAGCGCGAGATCTGCCTTCCTGGTCCTGTATTCGAGTCGGCCACGTCCGTTTCGATAAGGAGACATGAGTCAAGTCCAGTTCCGTTTTACGGCGTTGGACTCGGCCCACACCTCCAAGTCCTCTCCTGCCGCGCATGCCGTGCGGTGGGACCGCGGTTCACCATCCATGCCGTCCCGGGCCGCAAGCATGGGGCGGCGATGCATTGAGGTGGCTTAAACCATGTACTATCACGACAAGCGTCTCCAATATCCTGTCAAGGTCGATTCACCCGATCCGGTTTACGCGCGTATGCTGCAACAGGCGATCGGCGGCATCGAAGGTGAGATCCGCGTCTGCATGCAGTACTTCTTCCAGGGTTGGGGCGCGCGGGGACCGACAACGAAGTATCGCGACATGCTTCTTCACACCGCGACCGAAGAGATCGGCCACATCGAGATGCTGGCGACCGCCGTCGCGATGAATCTGGAGACTGCCCCGACGAAGGTTCAGGAAGCCGGTGTGGCGGACGCCGTGGTGGGCGCCGTCATGGGTGGTGAGAACCCCCGGCATCTCGTCGAGGGAATGCTGCACCGACATCTGCTGTCCACGGGGATGGCTGCGTTTCCGGCCAATTGTGACGGCGCTCCGTTCGACATGTCACACATCTACGCCAGCGGGAATCTCGCCGCCGACATGTACTGTAACGTGGCGGCGGAGGCGACGGGGCGGACATTGGCCGTCCGCCTGTTCAACGCCACGAACGACCCTGGAATGCGCGACATGTGGAGCTTCCTCATCGCGCGCGACACGATGCACCAGCAACAATGGCTCGCCGTCGTCGAAGAATTGGGGGGCCACGAGGGCGCCCTGCCGATCCCCAACAGCTTCCCGCAAAGCAAGGAGCACGAGAAGTTCAGCTATAGCTTCTTCGGAACGGCCGCGGACGGCACGGTGCCGCCGGAAGGCCGTTGGACGAGCGGTCCGTCGCTGGACGGCAAGGGAACCTACAACGTGGTGCAGAACGTACCCATGGGCGAAGAGCCGGTTCTGGGGCCCGCACGCCCCGACAGCGGCGCGCAAAAGGAACAGATCGCCTGATTTGAGGCGTTCCGAACCGGCCGTGTCGGAGCGGCTCGGGTCTTCTCGAGGTCGCTTCGCCATCCCCGTTCCCCGCATACCCGTCACCGGTGAGGTCGCATCCACGATGCGGCCTCGGTCGGCACGCGATCTCCCGGGTCGACGGCTCCAGGGTCAGTTCTGCAAGTGAACTTGTTCGACAGAAAAATTCGGCAAGGAAACCTCGTTCGCCATGACGCAATTCCCAAAGCCGCCGTTCGAGAATCAGCGCCCCCTCACACCGCCGGGGCGCGATGTGGATATGGATCCGAAACCTGATTACGGCGAGGCGCATTACAAGGGCTCGGGACGCCTCGCGGGCCGGAGCACGATCATCACCGGCGCCGATAGTGGAATAGGCCGCGCCGTGGCCCTGGCCTATGCACGCGAAGGGGCGGACGTACTCGTGAGTTATTACGACGAGCACGACGACGCTGCGGAAACGTGCCGCCTAGTCCAGTCCGCAGGCCGCAAGGCGATCCGGATGGCGGGGGATGTGAAGGATCCCAGCCATTGCCGCGCCATCGTCGACAGGGCCGTGGTGGAGTTCGGGCGAGTCGATGTTCTGGTCAACAATGCCGCTCACCAGAAAACCTTCGCGAACCCGGAAGAGATCTCCGATGCTGAGTGGGAAATCACCTTCGCAACGAACATTCACGCAATGTTCTACCTTGTGAAGGCTGCGCTCCCATATATGAAACCCGGCAGCGCTATCATCAACACCACGTCGGTCAATGCCGACTCGCCTGATCGGCCCCCACGAGGTGGTCCGAGGATAAAGTTAGTGCACGGTTGGCCGCTCCGCCACGGGTAGCTTGGCCGGCGGAGCTGGTCGGGCGAGCGCAGCCGGCCGTGATCGGCCCCCACGAGGTGGTCCGAGGATAAAGTTAGTGCACGGTTGGCCGCTCCGCCACGGGTAGCTTGGCCGGCGGAGCTGGTCGGGCGAGCGCAGCCGGCCAAGCGGAGAAGGCTGGCATGAACACCTCCGGTGCCGGCGGCAGGTATCCCAGAGAGGCATGCGGGCGCACGGTGTTGTAGTGACGTCGCCAGCTTTCGATGACGACCTGCGCTTCCCTGAGTGTGTAGAAGATCTCGCCGTTGAGCAGTTCGTCGCGAAGCCGTGCATTAAAGCTTTCGACGTAGCCATTTTCCCATGGTGAGCCTGGCGTGATGTAGGCCGTCTTTGCTCCGACGCCGGTAATCCAAGCTTGGACGGCCTTCGCAACGAACTCCGGCCCGTTGTCCGAACGAATATGGCCAGGTACGCCACGTAGGATGAACAGATCCGAGAGTACGTCGATGACGTCGATCGCCTTGAGCTTACGAGCGACCCGGATCGCCAGGCATTCATGGGTGAACTCGTCAACGACGTTGAGCATCCGGATCTTGCGCCCGTCATGCGTGCGTGCCTCGACGAAGTCATACGACCACACGTGATTGCGGTGTTCCGGGCGAAGACGGACGCAGGAGCCGTCGTTGTCCCAGATCCGCCCTCGCTTGGGCTGCTTGGCTGGGACCTTCAGACCTTCACGCCGCCAGATCCGCTCGACGCGCTTGTCGTTGACGAACCATCCGGCCGCCTTCAGCAACGCGCTGATCTTGCGGTAGCCATAGCGTCCGTACTTCTCGGCCAATGCCACGAGATCGGCTGTCAGCGCCTCCTCGTCGTCGCGGCCCCGCGGCACCTTGCGCTGTGTCGAGCGATGCTGACCGAGCGCCCGGCAGGCGCGGCGCTCGGAGATATTCATCGTCAGCAGGATGTGCTCGACACAAGCGCGTCGGCGCGCGGGGCTCAGAAGTTTCCCCGGGACGCCTCCTGCAGGATCAGCTTGTCCAGCGTCAAATCGGCGATTGCCTTTCGAAGCCGAGCATTCTCAGTCTCAAGGCTCTTCATCCGTCGAACCTGATCTGACTTCAGCCCGCCAAACTCACGCCGCCACCGGTAGTATGTCACTGAACTCACGCCGAGCGCGCGGATCGCATCGGCCACGCTCTGGCCCTGTGAGATCAGCACATCCGCCTGCCGTAGCTTGGCAACGATCTCCTCGGGCTTCGGGTGCTTTGCCATCTTGTCCGTCCTCCAGGCTCAAAAGCCATACCAAAGAGCGGACCACTTCAATGGGGGCTGACCA